>NZ_JBFUIF010000001.1:0-349465 GCF_056402015.1 Allobosea sp. P4_C6 | reverse complement strand
CCCTCGCTTCGAACGTCGAGGTCTACTTCTGCGATCCCAGGTCACCCTGGCAACGTGGCTCGAACGAGAACACCAACCGGCTCCTGCGCCAGTATCTTCCCCACGGAACCGACCTGTCCCTGCAAAGCCAGGCCCAGCTCAGCGCCATCGCCCGTCAGCTCAACGAACGGCCCAGAAAGACCTTGCTCTATCAAACCCCAGCCGAGAGGTTCGCCGAGTGTGTTGCGGCGATCAGTTGAGCCCGCCGTCGATAGCAAACGTTAACGCGTTGTTGTAACCAACGGCCGCGACGGACATCATACGACGCGCCTAGAGACGACAAGTCGTTGTGGTGATTTGAGAGATCTTTCCATGAAGCAGCGGGCTTTCGAGATAACGCGCCGAACTTTAGGTTGGTCAAGCTTGATCGCTTTGTTGTCGTCATTGACCGCATGTTGGAATTTCGGTGGTAACGGGACGCACACTGTCGCGGAGGTTATCGCTCCATGGGTCGCGCTGCCGGCCATCGTCATCATGCTGGTTAGCCTCGTGATGTTAATTGTCGATTGGCTCGGCGAACCGTCCCAATAGGTCCTGATGATGCGCGACTAAGGTCCGCAACGGGCCGACTGCCCGTCATCCCAACCACATCCCGTCTCCCCTCTTCCCGCACGTGATCGATCCGATCTCGGCTTGTCATGAGACAAGTGCCGGACTGCCGGATAGCGTCTGCGCCGGAGGAGAGACCCGCATGTCCGACATCGTCATTCGCCCGCTGACCGCTGCCGACCGCGCCGCCTGGACGCCGCTCTGGCGGGGATACCTGACCTTCTACAAGGCGACGCTGCCGGCCGAACTCGACGCCGTCACCTTCGACCGGCTGACCGGTGGCCAGGAGCCCATGGGCGGTTTCATCGCCCTGCGCGGCGACGAGGCGCTCGGCATGACCAACTGGGTGATCCACCGCTCGACCTGGAGCGAGCGCAATATCTGCTACCTGCAGGATTTGTTCACCGTGCCGGAAGCCCGCGGCACCGGCGTCGGGCGCAAGCTGATCGAAGCCGTGAACGAGATGGCGCGCGAGAAGAATTGCTTCCGCGTCTACTGGCAGACGCATGAGAGCAACCTGCAGGCGCAGGAACTCTACAACAAGGTCGCCGACAAATCGGGCTTCATCGTCTATCGCCAGCCCTTGGCTTGAGCGGCAAGGCGTCGTTCCGGGCTGGCCCGGGAATCTCGTGCCGAAAGAGTTGCCTTTCCTTCAGGAGATGCTCGGGTCGAGCCCGAGCATGACGTCCTGATGGCACCGGCGCAGACGCGAGCGTGCAGGAGCGCACGCGCGCCTTGCCGCGAACCGCACTATATCGGGGGGAGTGATCGCCCTCGCGGTGGCCGGCAGGTTGGGAATCATGAAGAAGATCGGCTTTCTTTCGTTCGGCCATTGGTCGCCCTCGCCACAATCCGGCACGCGCTCGGCCGGCGATGCCCTATTGCAGTCGATCGATCTTGCCGTCGCCGCCGAGGAGCTCGGCGCTGACGGCGCTTATGTCCGCGTCCACCATTTCGCGCGGCAACTGGCCTCGCCCTTCCCACTGCTGGCCGCCATCGGCGCGAAGACGAAGCGGATCGAGATCGGCACCGCCGTGATCGACATGCGCTACGAGAACCCGCTCTACATGGCGGAGGATGCCGGCGCGGCAGACCTGATCGCCGGCGGACGCCTCCAGCTCGGCCTCAGCCGCGGCTCGCCCGAGCAGGTCATCGATGGCTGGCGCCATTTTGGCTACGAGCCCGCCGAGGGCCAGAGCGACGCCGATATGGGCCGGCGCCATGCGGAGGTGTTCCTCGACGTGCTGCGTGGCCAGGGCTTCGCGCAGCCCAATCCGCGCCCGATGTTCCCCAATCCGCCGGGACTGCTGCGGCTCGAACCTCACTCCGAAGGCCTGCGCGAGCGCATCTGGTGGGGCGCCGGTTCCAACGCGACTGCCGTCTGGGCCGCCAAGCTCGGCATGAACCTGCAGAGCTCGACGCTCAAGGACGACGAGACGGGAGAGCCCTTCCACATCCAGCAGGCGAAGCAGATCCGCGCCTATCGCGAAGCGTGGAAGGAGACGGGGCATGCGCGCCAGCCGCGCGTCTCGGTCAGCCGCAGCATCTTCGCGCTGGTGGACGATCGCGACCGCGCCTATTTCGGCAGCGGAGACCAGAGCGACGATCAGGTCGGCTTCATCGACGAGAACACCCGCGCCATCTTCGGGCGCAGCTACGCCGCCGAACCGGACAAGCTGATCAAGGAGCTGGCCAAGGACGAGGCGATCGCCGAGGCCGATACGCTCTTGCTGACCGTGCCGAACCAGCTCGGCGTCAACTATAACGCCCATGTGCTCGAGGCGATCCTGAAGCACGTCGCGCCCGGACTCGGCTGGCGCTGAGGCGGGCGCATCCCACTCCAACCTTCACCCCCGGATCAACGGGCATCCGAAACGCAAGCGCTGTAACCATGGCAGCCCCTCTCCCGCATAGGAGAGGGGTTTTCGGCGTTTCCCGCTGTGCACTTCCCGTGTGATCTGCATCACGGAGCGGAACCACGAATGGGCTCACAGTGCCGGCGGCCATCGGGCCGAACCACAAAAACTCATTCGGGAGGCGCTATCATGACTGCTCATAGCCTTACGACACTGGCGGCCGGCAAGAAGACCATCAGTGCCTCGGCCATCGAAATGCTGGCCTCCCAACTCCGCGGCAGCATCCTCGACGCAAGTGACGCAGCCTATGACGAGGCACGCGCGATCTGGAATGGGATGGTCGATCGCCGGCCCGGCCTGATCATACGCTGCATGGCCGCGGCCGATGTCGTCAGCGCGGTCCGCTTCGCACGCGACAACGGGCTGCTCGTCTCGGTGCGGGGCGGCGGACATGGCATTGCCGGAAACGCCGTCTGCGACGGCGGCCTGATGATCGATCTGTCGCAGATGAAGTCCGTTCGCGTCGATGCGGCGTCAGAGCGTGCATGGGTCGAGCCGGGGGCGCTTCTCGCCGATGTCGACAGGGAAACCCAGGCGGCCGGGTTCATCGTGCCGACGGGCATCAATTCGACGACCGGCATCGCCGGGCTGACGCTGGGCGGCGGCTTCGGCTGGATCACACGCAAGTTCGGCCTGACGCTGGATAGCCTGGTGTCGGTCGAGGTGGTCACAGCCGATGGCGAGCTCCGGCGAGTCAGCGAAGCGCAGGATCCAGACCTGTTCTGGGCGTTGCGTGGCGGCGGCGGCAATTTCGGAGTGGTGACCGCGTTCGAGTTCCGCCTTCACAAATTCGGCCCGCAGGTGTTGTCGGGCCTCGTCGTCCACCCCTTCAGCGAAGCCGAAACGGTTCTGAGGGAATACCGGCAGGCGCTCGAACTCGCGCCGGACGAGCTGACGTGCTGGGCCGTGATGCGGCAGGCACCGCCCCTGCCGTTCCTCCCGGCGGAGTGGCACGGCAAGGAAGTGCTCATCCTTGCCATGTGCTATTGCGGCGACATCGCCGAAGGCAACAAGGCGACCGCCAGGCTGCGCTCGATCGGCACGCCGATCGCCGATGTGGTGGGAGCCACGCCGTTCACGGCATGGCAACAGGCTTTCGACCCCCTGCTCGCACCCGGCGCCCGCAACTACTGGAAGAGCCACGACTTCGCCGAGCTGTCGGACACGACGATCCGTCTGCTGATCGGCGCGGCGAGCCATCTTCCGAGCCCGGAATGCGAGATCTTCATCGCTCATGTCGGGGGCGCAGCGGGCCGTGTCGCCGCCGATGCCACGGCGTTTCCGCAACGCAGTTCCCATTTCGTCATGAACGTTCATGCGCGGTGGCGCGAACCGGCCATGGATCAGGCCTGCATCGGCTGGGCGCGAGAGCTCTTCGACGCGACAAGACCGCTTTCCGCCGGGACTGCCTATATCAACTTCATGCCGGCCGACGAGATGGATCGCGTTCAGGAGGCCTATGGCGGCAGCTATCATCGCCTTGCCACGCTGAAACAGCGCTACGACCCTTCGAACCTGTTCCGCATGAACCAGAACGTAACGCCGAGGATGAGTTCGCAGGCCGCGTAAAGCCGGCCGGCTAACACCGCGACGTCGAAAGGCTTCGATCAGCAGGGAGTGCCCGACAGGCGCTCCCTACTGATGACCTGTCGAAAGCTACGACGCGGCCGTTGGCGCGTCCGATGACGTGTGGCGATCCAGACCAGCGCACGCTACGTTTTCTCGGAACCACGGCGCCATCCCGGCCTTKAGCCATGATCCATCGGAGGGCTCCGGAACTCTACGATGGATCCGGGATCGGCGCTGCTGCGCAGCTTGTCCGGGATGACGTTCTGCTTCCGTCAGAAATCAGGAGGCTCTACCGCGCCGGCTTGAACGGCGCCATGCCCGCGCGCGCCAGCGCGTCGGCGCGCTCGTTCATCTCGTCTCCGGCATGGCCCTTGACCCATTTCCATTCGATCTTGTGCCGGCCCAGCGCCGTTTCGAGGCGCTGCCAGAGTTCGACATTCTTGACCGGCTTCCTATCGGCGGTCTTCCAGCCGTTCTTCTTCCAGCCATGGATCCAGCCGGTGATGCCCTGGCGCAGATACTGGCTGTCGGTGTGGAGCGCGACCGTGCAGGGCCGCTTCAGCGCCTCCAGCGCCGCGATCGCCGCCATCAGCTCCATGCGGTTGTTGGTCGTCATTTCCTCGCCGCCAGAAAGCTCCTTCTCGACGCCGTTATAGTTGAGGATCGCCCCCCAGCCGCCGGGACCGGGATTGCCGGAGCAGGCACCGTCCGTCCAGACTTCGACCGTATCGCTCATGGCAGGTCCCGGCGATTTTTGGTGGCGCGAATGGGGCAAGCCCCAAGCGCGCCGGGCCCGGGATTGCCGGAGCAGGCACCGTCCGTCCAGACCTCGACCGTATCGCTCATCGCTTCAGCCCATATTCGCGGGCATCGAGCACGCGCTGGTGGAAGGCGAGCTTGCGGTCGTATTCGAGCGGATCATGCGGCTTGACCAGGGCGCCGGCCGGCACGTTCAGCCAGTCGACCAGCCGCGTCAGCAGGAAGCGCAGGGCCGAGCCGCGGCAGAGCTGCGGCAGCGCCGCGATCTCCGCCTCGTTCAGCGGGCGGACGGATTCGTAGCCGGCGAGCAGGGCCTGGCCCTTGGTCAGGTTGAACGAGCCATCGGCCTCGAAGCACCAGGAGTTCAGGCAGATCGCGAGGTCGTAGGCATAGGCGTCGGTGCAGGCGAAGTAGAAGTCGATCAGCCCGGACAGGCGGCTGCCGATGAAGAAGACGTTGTTGGGGAAGAGATCGGCATGGATCACGCCGCGCGGCAGATCCTTGGGCCAGCTCGCCTCATGCACGGCGATCTCGGCCGTGATCCGGCGGGCGAGGCCCGGGGAGACCTTGTCGGCATCGGGGCCGGCCTGATGCGCCAGCGGCCGCCAACCCGGCACGGAGAGCGCATTGACCCGCTCCATCGTGAAATCCGCGCCGGCCTCGTGCATCAAAGCGAGGCCACGGCCGAGTTCCTGGCAATGGGCGGCTGTGGGGCGGCGGACCGAAAGCCCGTCGAGGAAGGTGACGATCGCTGCCGGGCGCCCTGCCAGGCGGCCGAGCATCTCGCCGCGGCTGTCCTCGACCGGCTGGGGGCAGATCAGGCCGCGACCGGCAAGATGCTGCATCAGGCCGAGAAAGAACGGCAGATCGTCCGGATTCACCCGCTTCTCGTAGAGGGTGAGGATGTAGGTGCCCTGCGTGGTGTGGATCAGATAGTTCGAATTCTCCACGCCTTCGGCGATGCCTTTGGCGGAAAGCAGTTCGCCAATGCCGTAGCGCGCCACGAAGGCGGCCATCTCGTCATCGGGCACTTCGGTATAGACGGCCAAGATCGGGCTCTCTTACTTTGGTCTGTCGCATTTTCTTCACGCGAACCGATGCCCGCTTCGCTCGAAAATGCTTCTGCTGGAATTATTCGGCCGCGGCTGGCGCCGCCTCGCCGCGCAATTCGCGCGGCAGCGGGAAGAAGACGTTCTCGTCGGCGGTCGAGACGGTCTCGACGCGGACCTCGTAGCGCTCGGCGAAGGCGTCGATGATCTCCTCGACCAGCACTTCGGGCGCGCTGGCGCCCGCGGTGATGCCGAGGCTGCGGATGTTGCCGAAGACCGACCAGTCGATCTCGTCGGTGCGCAGGACGAGCCGCGCGACCGGGCAACCGGCGCGCTCGGCGACCTCGCGCAGGCGCTGCGAGTTCGAGGAGTTGGGCGAGCCGACGACGATCAGCCCCTCGACCTGCGGGGCGACGCGCTTCACCGCTTCCTGGCGATTCGTCGTGGCGTAGCAGATGTCTTCCTTGTGCGGGGCGATCAGGTCCGGGAAACGGGCCTGAAGCGCCTCGACGATCTCGCGGGTATCGTCGACCGAAAGCGTGGTCTGGGTGACATAGGCGAGCGGCTGGCCGGCCGGGGGGCTCAGCGTCGCAACGTCGTCCAGCGTCTCGATCAGCGTGATGGCGCCCACGGGGAGCTGGCCCATCGTGCCGATGACCTCGGGGTGGCCGGCATGGCCGACGAGCAGGATATGGCGCCCGCGCTTGTGATGGACCTCCGCCTCGCGATGGACCTTCGTCACCAGCGGGCAGGTCGCGTCGATGGCAAAGAGATGGCGGGACTTCGCCTCGGCCGGAACCGCCTTGGCGACACCATGGGCCGAGAAGATCACCGGCCGGGTCGCGTCCGGTACCTCCGACAATTCGGCGACGAAGACCGCGCCTTTCCGCTTCAGGGATTCGACGACGTATTTGTTATGGACGATCTCGTGGCGGACATAGACCGGCGCGCCATGCAGGTTGAGCGCCTTCTCGACCGCGTCGATGGCGCGCACGACCCCGGCGCAGAAGCCGCGCGGGGCACAGAGCAGAATGTCGAGCGGCGGCTTGGTCACGCGCGGGGCAAACTCCAATCGGTCCAGGTCTTCTTTCGGCGGGATCGGGGCGATGTCAAGGAAGCGAAACCGCGCGGCCTGCGCCTTCGCGCCGATTGCCCCTCGCAGGATCGCCGCCCAGAGCCTAGATAGGTCATGGCCGGTCGCACCGCACGACCGCAATCCAACCCACCGCACGCCCGCTCCCGATCACGAGTTCCGCATGGCCGACGCCGCCTCGCATGTCAGCTACCTGCCGCCGATCCTGACCTTCTGCGCCGCGGCGGTGATCGCCGTCCCGCTCTTTCGCAAGCTCGGGCAATCGGCCGTTCTCGGCTATCTCGCCGCCGGCATCGTCATCGGCCCGTCGATCCTCGGCGTCATCAAGGACCCCGACGCGATCCGCAGTACGGCCGAGATCGGCGTGGTGCTGCTGCTCTTCCTCGTCGGGCTCGAACTCCAGCCGGCGCGGCTCTATTCGATGCGCAAGGACATTCTCGGCACGGGCCTGGCGCAGATGGCGCTCAGCGCCGCCGGCATCGGGCTTTTCGGCTGGTGGTTCGGCCTTTCCGCCGCGGGCGCGGTCGCGGTGGGCGTGGCGCTGGCACTGTCGGCGACCTCGATCGCGCTGCAGCAGCTCCAGGAACGGGGCGACGCCAGCGAGCCTTACGGCCGGCGGACCTTTTCGATCCTCCTGTTCCAGGACATGGCGATCGCTCCGGCGCTGGCGCTGCTGCCGCTGCTCGCCACCACCGGCGGCGCGGAAGCCGGCAGCCCGATGCGAGCGCTCGCCAGCCTCGGCATCGCGCTCTTCGCCCTGGTGCTGATTGTGCTGGCCGGGCGCTACGTCATGAACCCGTTCTTCCGCATCCTGGCCAATACCGGCGCCAAGGATGTGATGACGGCCGCGGCCCTGCTGATCGTGCTCGGCGCGGCGCTGCTGATGGAACATGTCGGGCTGTCGATGGCGATGGGCGCCTTCCTCGCCGGCGTGATGCTGGCCGACTCGCATTTCCGGCATGAGCTGGAGGCAGACATCGAGCCGTTCCGCGGCGTGCTGCTCGGGCTGTTCTTCATGGCGGTCGGCATGTCGCTCGATCTCCGGCTGGTGGCCGCCAACTGGATGCTGCTGGCCGTGGCGGCGCCGCTGCTCGTGCTGTTCAAGATCGTCGTCGTCACCTCGATCCTGAGAATCTCCTGTTCGAGCTGGCTCGAGGCGATCCGGGCCGGCGCGCTGCTCTCCCCGGCCGGCGAATTCGCCTTCGTGCTTGTGCCGCTCGGCCTGGCCCAGGGGCTGCTGAACCCGCAACAGGCAGCGATGGCCACCGCTCTGGCTGCCATCAGCATGCTGCTCGGCCCGGTCGTCGCCAAGCTGATCGACGCCGTGCTGCTGGCGCGCATCACACCGGAGACGATGGAAGAGGATTATGAGGGGACCAGCGACAGCCAGGTGATGGTGGTCGGCTTCGGCCGCTTCGGACAGGTGGTGACGCAGGCGCTGCTGCTGCAGCACATCAACATCACGGTGATCGACTCCGACGTCGAGCAGATCCGGGCCGCGGCCCGGTTCGGCTTCAAGGTCTATTACGGCGACGGGACGCGCCTCGACGTGCTGCGCGCCGCCGGGGCCGGACGAGCGAAGGTGGTCTGCGTCTGCGTCGACGACAAGGACGCGGCCCTCCGGATCGTGGAGATGATCAAGGCCGAGTTTCCCAATGTCCGCGTCCATGTCCGGGCCTTCGACAGGATCCACGCCATCGAGCTGATGAAGGCCAATGTCGACTACCAGATGCGCGAGACTTTCGAATCGGCGCTCGGTTTCGGGCGCGTGACGCTGGAAGCTCTCGGCCTGAGCCACGACGAGGCCGATTTCGTCATCGACCATGTCCGCGATCGCGACGCCCAGCGCATGGAGATCCAGTTCAGCGAAGGGATCGCCGCCGCGCTGAACCGCGTGCCGCGCGTCACGCCGGAGCCGATCGTCAAGCCGAAGGGCAAGTCCAAGGCCCTCAATGCCGAGACCGAGCAGGTCATCGCCGATGGCGGGGCCGAGGTCTCGGTCGGCGGCGTCGGAGAGCCCGAACTGTGACGAACGCCTCTGTCCGGCCGGCTCGGGCCGTCTTCGTCGAGGGCCCGCTGATGCGCCATGTCGCGGTGATGACCGCGACGGGTTCGATCGGCCTGATGGCCGTCTTCGTCGTCGACCTCCTGTCGCTGCTCTACGTCTCCTGGCTCGGGCGGCCGGAGGCGACCGCCGGCGTCGGCTTTGCCACCATCGTGCTCTATCTGATGGTATCGGTGAATGTCGGGCTGATGATCGCCATCACCGCCCTGACTTCCCGCAGTATCGGCGCCGGCGATCGGCAGGCCGCGCGGCGCATCGCATCCTCGACCATGGTGCTGGCGGCGCTCGTCGCCCTCGTGCTGTCGCTGATCGCCCTGCCGCTATTGCCGCGCCTGCTCACCCTGCTCGGTGCGCGCGACCAGTCGCATGCGATCGCCCTCTCCTTCCTGCACATCGTGCTGCCCTCGAACATCTTGATGGCCGTAGGCATGGGCTTTTCCGGCATCCTGCGCGCCATCGGCGACGCCCGGCGCGCGATGTTCGTGACGCTCGGCGGTGGCATCGCCACTGCGGGGCTCGACCCGCTGCTGATCTTCGGCTTCGGCCTGGGACCGGACGGCGCCGCGATCGCGATCGTGCTGGCCCGGATCATCATCGTCGCCATCGGCTTCCACGGCACTGTGATCGTCCACGCCATGATGGCGCGGCCCAAGTTGAGCTTCCTGCGGCAGGACAGTGCCCGGACCTTCGCCATCGCGGGACCGGCGATCCTGACCAATCTCTCCAACCCGATCGCGAATGCCGTCTTTGCCGGCGTGGTCGCCCGCTTCGGCGATGCGGCGGTTGCGGCGCTGGCCATCATGGACCGGCTGGTGCCGGTCGCCTTCGGCGTGCTGTTCGCGCTGTCCGGGGCAGTCGGGCCGATCCTCGGTCAGAACTGGGGGGCCGGGCGCTTCGACCGGATGCGGCGCGGCCTGACCGATTCCGCGATCTTCGCGGGGGCCTGCGTCCTGATTTCCTGGCTGCTGCTCTATGCGCTGCGCGGCACCATCGTCACCGCCTTCCATGCCACCGGGCTGACGGCGGAGCTGGTCGAGTTCTTCTGCCTGATCGCCGGCCCGATGTGGCTGTTCGTCGGCATGCTCTTCGTCGCGAACGCCGCCTTCAACAATCTCGGCATGCCGTTCCTGTCGACGCTGTTCAGCTGGGGCCGCGCCACGCTCGGCACGATGCCGTTCGCCATCCTCGGTGCGCATCTCGCCGGGCCGAAGGGCGCGCTCGCCGGCTCGGCGCTGGGAGCCGTCGCCTTCGGCGTGCTGGCGCTGGTCTTCGCCTATCGCGGCATCAGCCGGCTGGAACGGGAGGCGGCACAACGCCGGGCCGCCCACGATTTGCCAGCCAACGACACCCTGCTATCGTCGGCCGAGGCACGGAGCTAGTGCCGGCCGGGAGGCGCCGATGGTGAACCTGTTCGATATCATGCAATCGGCCCAGAACGGGCAGGCGATGCAGAACCTCGCCCGACAGTACGGACTGAACATGCAGCAGACCCAGGCCGCGCTCGACGCGCTGCTTCCGGCTTTCTCGATGGGGCTGCAGCGGCAGACGCACGACCCCTACGCCTTCGGCTCACTGGCGCAGATGATGACGGCCTCGCCCTATGCCCGCTTCTTCGAGGCGGCCGGCGGCGGCATTCCATCGGGCGCGCAGACGGCCGGCAACAACGTGCTGAGCCAGCTCTTCGGCTCCCCCGAGGTCAGCCAGGCTATTGCCGTGCAGGCGGCCGCGACCAGCGGCGTCAGCCAGGCGATCCTGAAGCAGATGCTCCCGATCATCGCCTCGATGCTGATGGGCGGTCTGTTCAAGTCGACCAGCAATCAAGGCCTCGGCGGCATTCTCGGCCAGTTCGCCGAGATGATGCGCGGCCAGATGCCGGGGATGCAGCCCCCGCCGCCGCAGCCTCAGGCGCCCGTCAATCCGTTCGACGCGATCCTGAAGGGCATGTTCGGCCAGGCTGCCGGCCCGCCGCAGGCCAATCCCCAGCCGACGCCGACCGATCCGTTCGGCGGCGCGTTCGGCCAGATCCTCGGCGGCATGTTCGGCGGCGCTGCCCCCGAGCCTGATCCGGCGCCCGCGCCACGGAGCGCCCCGCCCCGGCGCGCACCCGCTCCGCCCGCGCCCGAACCGGACGATGCGCCGCCCTCGTCTTCGGCCGCCGGACCCGGCTCGATCGGTCTCGACGCACTCAACCAGATGTTCGAGCACGGCCGCCAGATTCAGGACGACCACCAGAACGCGCTGAAGTCGATCCTCGATGCCATGCTTGGCGGCGGCCAGGGGCGCCGCTGAGATCGCCCGGGCGTGCGGCCGGACTCTTCCGTCCGGCCCGGCTTGCTGAAGTGAGGGCTCAGGCGCGCAGGCGCTGATCCCAGCCGTCATCGCCCTGCGGTGAGGCCATCGTGGCTGCGATGCCGCGCAGCGCCGTGACGTCATCGCGCGTCCGGAAGCTGGCGACGAGATCGTTGAGGCGCTCGATCTGGTTGGCGAGCGCCGTTGCGGAAGCCGCGCTCTCCTCGGCCAGCGCCGCGTTCTGCTGGGTCATCTCGTCCATATGGGCGACGGCCTGGCTCATCTCGTCGATGCCGTGCGACTGCTCAGTCGCGGCGGCGGAGATCTCCGAGACGGTGGCGGACACCTTCCGCGAAGCATCGACGATGCGTTCCAGCGCGGCGCCGGCCGAACGGACGAGGCCGACGCCCTGCGCCACCTCCGCCCCGGATTCGGTGATCAGCGTGGTGATGTCCTTGGCAGCTTCGCCCGAGCGCTGGGCGAGCGTCCGCACCTCCGAGGCGACGACCGCGAAACCCTTGCCCGCGTCGCCGGCGCGTGCGGCCTCGACCGCGGCGTTGAGGGCCAGCAAATTGGTCTGGAAGGCGATCTCGTCGATCACCGTGGTGATGTCGGAGATCTTGCGGGAGGCCGCCTCGATGCGCGCCATGGCGTCGACAGCATCCTGAACGATAACGCCGCCCTTGCGGGCGACATCCATCGCCTCGTCGGCGAGCGCCACCGCCTGACGGGAAGACTGGGCGGACGCCTTGACCGAAGCCGCGAGCTGCTCGGTCGTGGCGGCCGTCTCCTCGAGCGAGGAGGCCTGCTCCTCGGTGCGCTTGGACAGGTCGTCGGCGCCGGTGTTGATCTCCAGCGCCGCATTGCTGACGTCGCCGGATGTCGCCTGGATCGTGCGGATCGTCTCGGCCAGATGGCCGACCGCGAGATTGAAGTCGTCGCGCAGCTTCTCGTATTCCGCCGCCAGCTCGGCATCGATGCGACAGGTCAGGTCGCCCCGCGACAGCCGGTCGAGCCCTTCGGCAAGAGCCTCCATCACCTGGCGCTGCTCGGCGGCGAGGCGATCCTGCTCATGCGAGCGGGCGATGCGCTCCTGCTCGACGATGCGGCGCTCGGTCTCCGAAGCGTCACGGCTCTCCGCCGTCTCGGCTTCGAGGCGCTGCACGGCAAGGCCGTTCTCCTTGAAGACCTGCACGGTCCGCGCCATGGCGCCGAGCTCGTCGCGCCGCACCTGGCCGTCGATCTCGACCGCGTAGTTGCCGGCCGCAAGGTCCGCCATCCGCTCCTTGAGCTGGTCGAGCGGCCTGGTGATCGACTGCCGGGCGAGCAGCATCGCGCCGGCAAGGCCGAGCAAGGTGCCGGCGAGGGTCAACACCAGCATCAGCCAGTCGAGCTGCTGCGCCTCGGCATCGAGCACGTGTGCGGCCGTCAGCGTATCGCCCTTGATCTCGCCGTTCAGCTTTACGGCGTCGGCGATGATCGTTCCGAAGGCCCGGTCCAGCTCCGACATCACCGAGAGCGCCGGCAGGTCCTCGTCGCGCGAGGCCTGCTTGGTCACGTCGTCGATCTTGGACTTGAGCTCGGTGATCCGACGCGCCAGCCCGTCGAACTCGGCATGCTTCTCGGGGAAGCTGATCTTGGCGTTGGTGAGCTGCTGCAGCGCGAGATCGTAGCCCTTGCGGACATCCTCGATGCTCGTGGCGTTCTGCTTCATGAATTCGGGATAGGCGATCGCCTTGTAGAGATCGCGCAGGATGTAGCTGGTCGCCAGGGTCGACTGGGCCGAGTCGAGGATCGCAGTGGCGCGCTGATCGATCAGGTCCGAATAGGTCTTCTGGATACGGGCGTATTCGTTGCCGGCGTAGATCGCGGTGCCCAGCCCGATCAGGCCCATCGCGATGAGCGGGATCGCGATCTTCGTGCGGATCCGCATGTCCTTCAGGCGCAATGACAGTTTCATGCCGACAGCCCACGTTCAACGCGGCCGCCAGCATGGCGGCACCCGTGGGCAGATTTCCGTCAGAATGGTGAAATTTACGTTATTCGGCGAAGGAAACCGTCAACCAAGACATAAAAAAGGGCGGAAGCACGAAGCTCCCGCCCGCAGGGACGCTGGCGCCAAGGGGTCAGGCGCAGCGTGCAACCGCTAGATCGATGTTGGCCGCCCGTTTCGGGTGGGCCGGCGCATGGAGAAGCGCGTGCTCACGGCGGGCCGCGGCCGTGTCCGTCAGCGCCTGCGAACGATCCGCGAGGACGGCCGACGGGTCCTTGAACCACGGCGTCGCCAGCGCACCGGCGATATCGGAGCGCACGAGCCCGATGTCCTTGAGACCGCGCTCGTCGAGCTCGGCGAGGCGCATCACCTCGCGACGGTGGATGACGGCGCGAACGAATTGGGCAATCCCGCCGAAACCCACCGTGGCAATGCGCGTGATCCCAACCGAAACGGACGAGAGCGACTTCGCGGCAATGGTCATGAGCAGCATGACGGCCTCCTGGGGCGGACGGGTGAAAGGATGGTTCGGCATCTCCTCCCGGTCCGGACTCACCATTGACTGGGGGAACTCGGAGATTACGAAGACCATATCGAGGCTCTGGTCATCAGCCAAACGAATGGTTATGATGTCTCGCAACACTGAAATTGATGAACAGTGGATGGGGATCGCCAATGGCCCATGTGCTCGATGCCGATCAGCTCAAGACCTTTGTCGCCATCGCCGATACCGGCTCCTTCACCCGCGCCGCCGAGATCGTCTTCAAGACGCAGTCGGCGGTCTCGATGCAGATGAAGCGGCTCGAGGAGCGTGTCGGCCGCCCCCTGTTCGGGCGTGACGGTCGCCACGCCAAGCTGACGGAAGATGGCGAGCGCCTGCTCGATTATGCCCGCCGCATCGTCCGGCTGAACCTCGAATGCGTCGCCTCCTTCGCCGATGCCGACCTCAAGGGCCGCATTCGCCTCGGCGTGCCCGACGACTATGCCGACCGCTATCTGCCGGAGATCCTCGCCCGCTTCGCCCATTCGAACCCGCGCGCCGAGGTCACGGTCGTCTGCGAGCCGACCCCGATGCTGGCCGAGCGGATCGCGACCGGCGACATCGACCTCGCCATCATCACCCATGTCGAGAGCCGCGGTCAGGGCGAGATCATCCGGATCGAGCCGTTGCTCTGGGTCACCTCGGCACGCCATGGCGTCCATGAGGAGGATCCGTTGCCGCTGGCGCTGGGGCGGCCGACCTGCAACTGGCGACAGGCCGCGGTGGATGCGCTGGAGTCGAAGGGACGCCGCTTCCGCGTGCTCTATGCCAGCTGGAACTCGACGGCTGTCGGCGCTGCGGTGCTGGCGGGGCTGGCGGTTTCGGTGCTGCCGGAAAGCGCCGTCAGGCCGGGCATGCGCATCCTCGGCCCGTCCGAGGGTTACGCCACCCTGCCCTCGTGCAAGATCGGGTTGCTGCGCACCCGTTTTGACCCGTCGGTGCTCTCGAACGCGCTGGCCGAGCACATCATCCAGAGCCTGGACAATCTGGCGAGCTTCAAGACGGCGGCGGAATAAGGCGAGGCCCCGATCGGCGGGCTATTTCCCGAGGCCGGGGACAACGCCCTCGAACAGTGTGTTGAGGCGCGTGCCGATCAGCGTGACGGCACCGAGGATGACGATCGAAACCAGGCTGGCGATAAAAGCGTACTCGATCGACGTGGCGCCACGCTCGTCGCTCAAGAACCCCGCAAAGCTGGCGCCGATCTGCTTCATGCCGTTAGGTTATGCATGAAGTTTCCGCCAACTCGTTAATTTCGGCGGCAGAATGCGCCGGAAATCACGATTCCGGCGTGAGCCTGCGTGTCGAGCTAAAGGCTCAGCTCGGTCATGACCGGCTCGACCTTGCCGTTCCAGGCAGAGCGGAAGCGCTCCTCCAGGCGTTCTGCGAGACTTTGGCGGCGCGCCACGATCTCATGCACAGGCGCCAGGAAGACGCTCTCGTCCTGGCCCGCAGCGTTCCGGCTGGCGCGCCGGACGAGACCGGCGCGCGAGAGTTCGACCACCTCGGCCGCGATCTCGCTCAGCTTGCGGCCCGCGATCGTCGCGGCAAGCCCTTTCTTGGGAACGGCATCGCGGAGCGCCTGGCGCTCTTCCGCGCTCCAGCCCTTCACGATGTCCCAGGCGGCATCGAGGGCCGATTGGTCGTAGAGCAGCCCCACCCAGAACGCCGGCAGAGCGGTCAGCATGTCGGCGGGGCCGGCATCGGCGCCACGCATCTCGAGGAAGCGCTTCAGCCTGACTTCCGGGAACAGCGTCGAGAGATGATTGGCCCAGTCCGAGATGGTCGCACGCTCGCCCGGCAATTGCGGCAGCTTGCCGGCGAGCAGATCGCGGAAAGAGGCGCCGGCCACGTCATGATAGGTATCGCCGCGCTTGACGAAATACATGGGCACATCGAGCGCCCAGTCGACATAACCCTCGTAGGACATGCCCTCGTCGAAGGCGAAGGCGATCATGCCCGAGCGCGCATTGTCGGTATCTCGCCAGATCTCGGAGCGCATCGACTGGAAGCCGTTGAGCCTGCGCTCGAGGAAGGGCGAAGAGGCGAACAGCGCCGTCGCCAACGGCTGCAGGGCGAGCGAGACACGGAGCTTGCGCACCATGTCGGCCTCGGTGGCGAAGTCGAGATTGACCTGCACCGTGCAGGTCCGAAACATCATGTCGAGGCCGTGCGTGCCGACCTTCGGCATGTAGTTCGCCATGATCTTGTAACGGCCCTTGGGCATCATCGGCGTTTCGGCACGCGTCCAGAGCGGAGATGCGCCCAGCGCCGTGAAGGCGATGCCATGGGGGGCAGCGACGGCGTTCACGTCGGCGATATGCGCAGCGAGTTCGCTCTGCGTTTCATGCAGCGTGGCCAGGGGTGCGCCCGACAATTCGAACTGGCCGCCCGGCTCCAGCGAGATCGCGCCGCCGCCATCGGGGCCGGCGAGGCCGATGATGTTGCCGGCATCGAGGATCGGCTCCCAGCCGAGGCGCTGCTGCATGCCTTCCAGCAGCGCACGGATGCCGCCAGCTCCGGCGCGCCCCTCATAGGGAACGGGCGCGAGATCGCTGCGGTAGAACGGGAACTTCTCGTGCTCGGTGCCGATCCGGAAAGCGGATTCCGGTTTCTCGCCGGCTGCGATCCAGGAGACCAGTTCATCCTTCGAACCGATCGGGGTCGAATCGGACACGTCGCGAGCCATGGGTGCTCCGGCAGAACAGACATGAAGGACCCGCAGCCCACCGGTGGAAGCCGGGGGCAGCAGGTGCGGGAGGACACACATAGGCGAGCGCAGAACGCTCGACAACGACCCGGTCCTTGCATTCGCGAAAGGCCGTCCGGCGCTGGCAGCAGGCCTCGGAGTTGCCGGCAAGCCGTTCAGCCGGCGCGAAGCAGGCCCTGCGCTGCCTCTTCGCCGCACTCCACGCCCCCAACGCGGCGGGTTTCGGCGGCGATCCAATCGACCGTCGCGGCCAGCGCCGCTTGGTCGCCATCGCGCTGGCGGGACTCTTCGTGTGTCGCGAGCTGCCGGTCGGCGCTGGTGCCGTCGCGAGCGATGACACCGCACCGCGCCAGCTCGGCCTCGCAGCCGAGCGCCGAGGCATCCTCCGCCAGGCGGCCGATCCAGCCTTCCACGATATCCGCGACCGGGCGCATGCCGGTGCCGGCGCCATCGATGAAGCCGCCATGGATGCCGTAGCGCTGCGCCCGCCAGAAGTTCTCCAGCGCATGCCGCGCGTCGCCGGCGCCGGCCTCGCATTCACCGCCGGGTTGCGCAGGAGATAGCGGACGAGGCAGCGATAGAGCGCGGCGATCGCAAGCGTGTCCTCGAGGCGGGTGCAGCTGTCGGCGATGCGCAGCTCCAGCGTGGGATGGCGCATCGAGGGCCGCATGGCCCACCAGATGTAGCTCTCGTCCTTGATCGCACCGGAATTCACCAGTGCCGCGATATAGGACCGATACTCGTCCGGCTCGACGAAGAGTTCCGGCAATCCGGTGCGCGGCAACTCGGCATAGGCGGCGAGGCGATAGCCCATCAGCCCGGTGCGCCGCCCCTGCCAAAAGGGGGATGAGGTCGAGAGCGCCAGCAGCAGCGGCAGATACGGCATGATCCGCGCCATCAGCCGGATACGCTCGTCCTCGTCGGGCACCTCGACATGCACATGCAGCCCGCAGAGCTGGTTGCGGCTGCCGATCATCTGCAGTTCCTGCATCAGGCGATCGTAGCGAGCGGCCTCGGTGACGCGCTGCCGCGACCAGATCGCGCTGGGATGCGTGCCGGAAGCCAGCAGCAGCAGGCCGTGCCGTCCGGCTATATCTGCCAATCCCGAACGGAGCCTTGCGAGCGCCGATCGCGCTTCGCCCATCGTGGTGCAGATCGCGGTCGCGACTTCGATCTGCGATTGCAGCATCTCCCGCTGCACTTCATCCGGCAAGGCTTTTTGCGCATCGTCGATGAAGGCGGGCGGCACCTTGCGCACGGCGCCGCGGCTTGCGGCATCCGCCAGAAAATACTCTTCCTCGATTCCGAAGCGCTGCGCAGCCATCAATCCGTCCCGATCGGTTTCATCACACGGGGACGCAGTCGGCCCTTGTCCGGCAGCCACGCATGCCCCGCCTGATGAACGTCGCAGGGGCGCCGGCGTTCCGCTCAGCGCCGGGACCAGTCCCCGAGCGTGGCCTGGACCACGGCGAGCGCGGCGACCGCCGCGGTATCGGCGCGCAGGATGCGCGGGCCGAGCGAGATCGGCAGGGTGTTCGGCCGAGACCTGATCAACTGCCGTTCGGCCTCGTCGAAGCCGCCCTCCGGTCCGATCAGAACCGCCAGCGGTGCCGGTTCCCGCTCCGCCAGTGCCGCTATGGGACTCGCCTCCCCCGCGGCCTCGTCGCAGAAGATCAGCAGCCGCTCCGGCGCCAGAGAAGCAAGAGCGGCCTGCAGCGGCATTTCGGCCTCGACGGAGGGCAGGCTCAGGATTCCGCATTGCTCCGCCGCCTCGATGGCATTGGCGCGCATGCGGTCGAGGTTGAGACGCGAAACCTGCGTGCGCCGGGTGATGACCGGCTGGAGGACGCTTGCCCCCATCTCGACCGCCTTCTGCGCCATATAATCGAGGCGGGCATGCTTCAGCGGTGCGAAGAGACAGTGCAGATCCCCCGCAGGCGGCTGCGGCTTCACCTGTTTGACGAGGGCGAGCGTCGCCTGCTTGCGTCCCTCTGGCACGACGCTCGCCAGCCATTCTCCGTCGCGGCCGTTGAAGACGAGCACCGTATCGCCCGCCTTGAAGCGCAGGACGTTGAGCAGATAGTTCGCCTGCTCGCGCTCCAGCGGAAGCGCCACACCCGGTACCAAGGCTCCATCGATGAAGAGCCGATGGCGGGCGAAATCTGGGACGGACATGTGGGCAGGCGTCTCCGCAAAAGGGTAAAGCTGTTGAGAGCGGCGTGAAAAACGCCACAATCATCGATTAGCAGCGAGCCACTTCCGACATACGAAGAGTAGACTCGCTAGGGTCGTTCGCGTTAACAGCGCCCTGCTGTTAAGGACATATTTAAAGATCGGCCAGACCCGGCCGGCAAGCTGGAGAGGAACATCATGCGGCGCAGGATGGCATCAGGCGTAGTCGCGACGGTCGGCCTCGCCGTGGCTTCGTTCTTGTCCGCCGCACCCGCCAGCGCCCAGGTTTCCGGCTGCGAGCAGATCCAGAAGCTGCTCGTCGAGCGCCAGACGATCGTCGCCCGGCTCCAGGCTTCCCAGAAGGCCAAGAAGAAGATGACGCCGCAGGAAGCCTGCAGCACCTTCGGCCGGCTGGCCAACAACGGCGAGTCGGCCATCAAGTTCGCCACTGCGAACCAGGATTGGTGCCAGATTCCGCCTTCCTTCATCGACGGCATGAAGACCGACAATCAGAAAGTTCTGACGTTCCGCGGCCAGGCCTGCAATGCGGTCAAACAGCAGGCCGTGATGCAGCGGCGGGCCCAGCAGCAGGCGCAGGGCGCGAATCCGTTTGGCGGCGCCGATTCGATCACGAGTGGCGCCGGCGGTGGCCTGCGCGTTCCGCAAGGCGCGCTCTAACCGGCGAGCCGATCATGCCGGAGCCGGCACCGCTCCACGCCACTCCCGGAACTGACACCGTCCTGCCCGACGCGCTAAAAGGGCATTGGGTCGATACGTGGGCGCCACGCGCGACCCGTCCCTTTCTGAAGCTCGCCCGTATCGAGCGGCCGATCGGCTGGTGGCTCCTGCTGCTGCCGTGCTGGTGGGCGGCGGGGCTCGCCGCGATCGCCGCCGGCCGGCCCTATCCCGATCCCTGGCACAGCCTGCTCTTCCTGGTAGGCGCGGTCCTGATGCGCGGAGCCGGCTGCACCTTCAACGACATCATCGATCGCAAGCTCGATGCCGAGGTGGCGCGCACGCGCGGCCGGCCGCTGCCGTCCGGGCAAGTGACGGCCAAGGCCGCCGCGCTGTTCATGATCGCGTTGTCGCTCGGCGGGCTTGCCGTGCTGCTGCAGTTCAACCGCTTCACGATCCTGCTCGGCATCGGCTCGCTGGCGATCGTCGCGATCTATCCCTTCATGAAGCGGATCACGAACATGCCCCAGTTCGTGCTCGGGCTGGCCTTCTCCTGGGGTGGGCTGCTGGGCTGGAGCGCCGTCTTCGGACGGCTCGATCCGCCAGCCTATCTGATCTATGCGGCAGCGATCGCCTGGACGGTCGGCTACGACACGATCTATGCGATGCAGGACATCGAGGACGACGTCATCGCCGGCATCAAGTCGAGCGCCCGCTATTTCGGCGATCATACGCGCGAGGCCGTGGCGCTCTGCTTCGGGCTGGCGGTGGCGCTCACCGGTATCGCGATCTGGCTCGTCGGTGGCGGTGCCTTCGCCTGGCTTGGGCTCGCCGCCTTCGCCGCTCATCTCGGCCGGCAGGTCACGCGCCTTGCGGGCGCGAGCTCGCCCGAGGCCCTGGTGCTGTTCCGCTCGAACCGCAATGCGGGGCTGCTGCTGGCCGCCGGGCTGGCGCTCGACACGATCAGCCGGGCGCTGCTGGCAAGTTAGTCGGTCAGCCTGTCGCCGGAAACGATCACCGGCAGCTCCGCGATCCGCCCGGTCTTGCGACGCGTCAGGAAACGGGGGCGACGGCCATTGAGCAGGCCGTGGCGACGCCTGATCCGCACCGGGCCCAGCGCGACGCGGCCGATCTGCGGGAAGGGTTCGCTCACCACGCCGTCAGCAGTCTCGAGCAACAACGGCAAGCCGCTGGCGCGGCCGAAATCACGCCAGAGAGCGACGGCATCGGCCTCTTCGGCACAGGCGACCACGATGGAGCGGCCATCGCCGGCCGTCAGCGCAAGCTCGAAACGCTCGTCGTCACCCGCCGGGTTGGCGAGACGCAACGCGACCCCGCGCCAATTGGCGGAGCCGCGCAGGATCCGCACGGAAGCCAGGCGCTCGATCGCGGGCGCCACCGGCCGGGCCGGCATCGGGTTGCTGGAAACGATCGCTGTGGTTGTCGAGCCGCCGGGGAGATGCGGCGCAAAGCCACCCTCCCCGGCAGCCGGCGTGACGCTGGCCATCGGTTATAACGCCTCTCTCAATCCCTGCTGCTACGGAGCCCTCTGTCGATGCCGGGGCTCTCGTGCTTGCCAGATGAGGATGGTCGCCAGCCGTGTCCGAGCGCTTAAGGTGTTGGGTTAAAGGATGGTGTTTTCGCCCCTGGCGCGGTCCGTTGTGCTTGTTTCAGCTCTGATGCTTGACGGAATCTTTCGCAACCCGCCCGCATTTTCGGCTTGAAACCGCAACTTTCGCGACCGATACGAAGGGCATGAGTGCAATGACGCTACCGATCGCGGGCGAGCTGATGAAGGCGGCCTGCGAAAGCTGCCTGGAAGCCGGGGCCCTCGCACTGGATCTCTTCCGCCCGGGCGCGCAGACGGTGGCACGCACATGGTCCAAGAGCGGCGGCTCGCCGGTGACGGAGGCCGATATCGGCGTCGACACCTTCCTGCGCGTTCGCCTGTCGGCCCTGTTGCCGGAAGCTGCCTGGCTCTCCGAGGAGACGGTCGACGACGCCTTGCGCCTGTCGCACCGCTTCGTCTGGGTCGTCGATCCGATCGACGGCACACGCGCCTTCATGAGCGGCTCGCCGGACTGGGCCGTCTGTGTCGCGCTGCTGGACGCCGGGGAGCCGGTCCTCGGCATTGTCCACGCCCCCGCCTGCGACGCGACCTATACGGCACTGCGCGGCGGCGGCGCGAAGCGCAGCGGCGACACTATTCGAACCTCGCCGGCCGGTAGCCTTACCGGCGCAAGGATTGCCGGGCCCAAGCCGATGCTCGACGCGCTGGCGCAGTTCGAGCAGTTCGAGGCAGCCGCCAAGATCCCCTCGCTCGCGCTCAGGCTGACGCGCATCGCCGACGGCACGATCGACGCCGGGCTGATCTCGTCCGATGCACGCGACTGGGACCTCGCAGCGGCCGACCTCGTGTTGAGCGAGGCCGGCGGGCGGCTCAGCGACGCCACCGGAGGGGCTGTCGCCTATAACCGCCCCACTCCCGTGCATGGCATGCTGATTGCCAGCAATGGCGCGCTCGCGGCCCCGCTTCTGCATGCAGTCGGGCGGCTGCGCGACGGACAGACGCAGTCCGTCTGAGGCTTTTTTTGAAGGCTTGCCACCCGGCCCGCTCGCATGCGCAGCGCGGATGGCTTATGGGGGGCGCCAGAGCCCTGCAGGAGACACTGATGAGCGCGGAACCAGATCAGAAGCAGCTTCTCCATCTCGTCTTCGGCGGCGAGCTCGCCTCGCTGGAAGGCGTCACCTTCAAGGATCTGGCGAAGCTCGACATCGTCGGGATCTTCCCGAATTATGCCAGCGCCCACATGGCCTGGAAGGCCAAGGCCCAGCAAACGGTCGATCAGGCGCAGACGCGCTATTTCGTCGTGCATCTGCACCGCCTTCTCGACCCCGAAGCAACCAAGGCCTGAACCGGCACAGGATCTCGACGACAGGCAGATGGGGTTTTCCCTCCTCAAGACGCGCGCGGCGCAGGAAACGCTCGGCCGATTGCTGGCCGGCTATCTGCGCCTCGTGCAGCGCACCAACAAGATCGTCTTCGAACCGGCGGACATCTATGACGATGTCCGGCCGGAGCTGCCCGTCATCTTCGCGATGTGGCACGGCCAGCACATCATGATCCCCTTCGCCCGGCCGGACTGGATGCCGGCCTGCTCGCTGGTCTCCCGCCATGGCGATGGCGGCTTCAACGCCGTGGCGCTGCGCGAACTGGGGATCGGCGCGATCCGCGGCTCCGGCGCGCTGGGCAAGAAGGTGCGCGAAAAGGGCGGCGCCAGCGCCTTCCTGGCGATGGTGCGCCGTCTGGCGGCGGGCGACACGATGGTGCTGACCGCCGATATCCCCAAGCGAGCCCGCATCGCCGGCCCCGGCATCATCGCGCTGGCGCGCGCTTCCGGCCGGCCGATCCGCGCCGTCGCGGTCGTGACCAGCCGCCGCATCGACTTCAACAGCTGGGACCGCGCCTCGATCGGCCTGCCCTTCGGGCGCGGCGCGATCATCGTCGGCGAACCGATCCTGGTCGCGCGCGATGCCGACGAGGCGACGCAGGAAGCGGCCCGCCTCGCCCTCCAGGCGAGCCTCGACGACGTCCACGCCCGCGCCTATGCGCTCGTTGGCGGCCGCGATCCGGGCGCAGGCCTGCGTGAGCGGCAGCAGCCGGCCGGGGCGCCGGCATGAGCGGCAAGGGCGCGATCCTCAGGAGCTATCGCTACGCCACGGCCCTGCTCGAACCGGCCGCAGCCGGGCTGCTGCTGTGGCGCCGGCGGCGCGGCAAGGAGGATCCGGAGCGCCTGCCCGAACGCCGCGGCCATGCGGGGGTCAAGCGGCCGAACAAGCCCGTCGTCTGGCTGCATGGCGCCAGCGTCGGCGAGACGGTGACGCTGCTGCCGCTGATCGCCAAGCTGCAGAAGCGCGGCCTCGGCGTGCTGGTGACGTCCGGCACCGTCACCTCAGCCAAGCTCCTGGCGGCGCGGCTGCCCGCGGGCGTGATCCACCAGTACCTGCCGCTCGACGTGCCCCGCTATATGCGCCGCTTCCTCGATTACTGGCGGCCCGAGCTCTGCCTGATCTGCGAATCCGAGATCTGGCCCAATCTGCTGATCGAGGCGCAGCGCCGCACGATCCCGGTTGTCATGGTCAACGGGCGGATGTCCGAGCGCTCCTTCGCCCGCTGGTACAAGATGCCGAGGACCTCGCGCTTCCTGCTCTCCTGCTTCGAGGCGTGCCTCGCGCAGTCGCAGGGCGATGCGGAGCGGCTCGCCCAGCTCGGTGCGCCACGCGTCAGCGTCGCCGGCAACCTCAAATTCGATGTGCCGGCCCCGCCCGCCGAGCCGAACATGCTCGGGATCCTCGACGGCATGACGACCGGGCGCCCGGTCTGGATCGCCGCAAGCACGCATCCGGGCGAGGACGAACTCGTGCTCGCCGCCCATCTCGCGATCAAGCCCTATCTGCCGAAGCTCCTGACCATCATCGCGCCGCGCCATCCGCAACGCGGCCCCGATATCGAGGCGCTGGCGCAGGCCAACGGCGTCGCCATGTCGCGCCGGGCCACCGGTGAGAACCCGGAGCGCGATGTCGAGCTCTATGTCGCCGACACCGTCAACGAACTCGGGCTGTTCTACCGGCTGTCGCAGGTCGCCTTCCTCGGCGGCTCGCTGGTCGAAGGCATCGGCGGGCACAACCCGATCGAGCCTGCCAAGCTGGGCTGCGCGCTGCTGCACGGCCCCTACGTCCACAACAATGCCGAAATCTTCGGGGCCTTCGACCAGGATGGCGGCTCGCGCTCCGTCGCCGACGCGCAGGCCCTGGCGGGTGCCGTGCATCGCTGGCTAAGCGATCCGGCAAGCGCGCGGCAGGCAGCGCGGGCGGCGGCGCAGACGGCGACGCAGCTCGGCGGCGCGCTCAACCGCACGCTCCATGCCATCGAGCCGCTGCTGATGCGCGTGGCGCTCGGGCAGCGCGACCCCACCTCCTGATGCTCAGCGCGCCACGCTTCTGGTGGCTGCCTAAGCCGACGCTCCCCGCCTGGCTGCTCTGGCCGCTCGGCTGGCTCTATGGCGCGATCACACTGCGGCGCATGCGGCGAACCGGCTCCGATCTCCCCATCCCGGTCATCTGCGTCGGCAACTTCGTCGCCGGCGGCGCCGGCAAGACGCCGACGGCGATCGCCATCGCGGAGCTGCTGAACCGGCGCGGCGAGACGCCGTTCGTGCTGATGCGCGGCTATGGCGGCCGGCTGGCTGGCCCCGTCGAGGTCGATCCTGACTATCATGCCGCTGCCGATGTCGGCGACGAGCCGATGCTGATGGCGCGCCATGCCCGCACCGTCATCGCCCGCGACCGGGTTGCCGGCGCGCGGCTGGCCAATGGGCTCGGCGCCAGCGTGATCGTCATGGACGACGGCTTGCAGAACCCCTCGCTCACGAAGCGCCTCAGGCTGGCCGTGGTCGACGGGCTTTCAGGCGCGGGCAACGGGCTCTGCCTGCCGGCCGGTCCGCTGCGGGCGCCGCTCGCGGATCAGATCGGTGAGGCCGACGCCGTGATCGTCATCGGCGAGGGCGAGGCCGGCCGGCAGGTTGCGGCCGCCGCCCGGTCCCAGAGCCGGCCGGTCATTGTGGCCCGGCTGGAACCGCTGGGCACAGCGACCGAGCGGCTGAGGGGGCGAGACGTCCTGGCGCTTTCGGGAATCGGCAGACCGGAGAAGTTCGCCGTGACGCTGCGGGAAGCCGGCGCCCTCATTGTCGCGGAGCGAGCCTTCGGCGATCACCATGCCTATACGCAAGCCGATATCGCCCAAGTCACGGCCGAGGCGAAAAGGCGCGACGCGCTCATCGCCACCACGGAAAAGGACTGGACCAAGCTCGCGGCGCTCTGGCCGGAGACGGAGATCGATCGGATCGTCGTCGTGCCCGTCAGGCTCGTCTTCGCAGAGCCGGAGCGTCTCGAAGGCCTGCTCGCTGCTGCGTCAGGCGCGCCCGGCCCGGCGTAACCTGAGCAGGACCGCTTCCGGCGAGGCGTAAGCCTCCTGCCATTCGATGGACCAGTAGCGCAGCTCCTCCAGACGGATCGGCACGGACGTCACGGCGCAGCGTACGAAGGCGCCGGGCTTCATGACGCGGAACTCGCCGGGGCCGTAATCCAGGACCGCCTCGGGCCCGCTCGGAGGAAGACGCTCGCTGATGTTCATCAAATTCGTATCAAATCATTGATCGGGAAACGGAAAACCGGAATACTCCAGAGCTTGTGATAATCTTCTGGTCGGTGATGTCCAGTCTCAAGCGCCTTGCCGCGTGTCTGATGAGCCTTTTACTGCTTGGAGCCCCGGCCGCCCTGGCCGCCGGCTACGAGCGCGTCTCGCTTCCGCTGGACGACGGGCATCTCGAAGGCGTCTTCTACCGCCCAGCCGGACCGGGGCCTTTTCCAGCTGTGGTCGCGCTGCATGGTTGCGGCGGTCTGTGGCGCGAGCAAGGCAAATTGTCGGTGCGGCATATGGACTGGGGCGAGCGGCTCGCTGCTGCCGGTTTCGCCGTGCTGATGCCGGACAGCTACGGTTCGCGCGGGCTCGGCTCGCAATGCGGCGTCAAGGACCTGACCGTGCGCGCCGGGCGCGAGCGCGTGAGCGACGCCGCCGCTGCGCGGAACTGGCTGCAGCACCGCAGCGATATCCGGCCCGGCATGATCTCCCTGCTCGGCTGGTCGGGCGGCGGCTCGACGGTTCTGGCCGCGATCCGCAAGGACCGGCTTCCAACCGACGGGCGGCCGGATTTCAAGCGCGCCATCGCGTTCTATCCAGCCTGCCGCGTGCAATCGGAATCGCCGAGCTTCTCGGCCCGCCTGCCGTTGCTGATCCTGATGGGGGATGCCGACGACTGGACGCCGGCAGCGCCCTGCGGCTACCTCGCCAAGGCAGCGCAGGCGCGCGGCGAGCAGGTCGGCCTCGTGCTCTATCCCGGCGTCCTGCATGATTTCGACCATCCGCGCCTCGAGGTGAGAGAGCGCGACAACATCGCCTATTCCGCCAGCGGCACAGGCAAGGTCACGGTCGGCACCAACATGGCCGCGCGCGAGGATGCGCTGAAGCGCGTCAACACCTTCCTCAACGCGCCCTGAGCTTCAGAACAAATCGCCCTGCCCTGCCGGGGCCGGACCCTTGCGCAGCGGGCGCGGCGCCGGCTTCGGCCCGCCGGGCTCGCCTCCGGCCACGGTGACGCCGAAGCTGCCATCGCCGAGCTGCACCGTCAGCGCCCGGCCCGGAAGCGCTTCACCGACACTGCGCACCAGTGCGCCGGCCTCGTCGCGGATCAGGGCGTAACCACGCGCCAGCACGGTTTCGGGGCCGAGCGAGCGGATGAGCGTCCATAACGAGGCAAGACGATCGCCGCGCCGATGCAGGCTCTGCCCGAAGGCGCGCTCGGTCCGCTCGGCCAGTGCGGCACCGCGGTCGCGACGCTGGATCAGGCTCTGGCCGAAGGCGTTGCGGGCGCGCGCATCGAGTGTCGCCAGACGATCGCGGGCATGGGCGATGCGGGTGCGCTCCTTCTCCAATGCGTTCGTCCTGGCGTTGGCGAGGACGCGCGCAAAGCCAGCGAGTTCAGCCCTCAATTTGGCAAGCGCCACGCGGGGCGAACGCGCCTCCAGCCGGCGCGACAGGCCCTGCAGCGCCTGCTCATGAGCGCGGGCGTTGCGCGCCAGCGCCGGAGCCAGCCGTGTCCCGGCGAGGTCGAGTCGCTGACGCGGGCCGGACAGCACCGCTTCCGGCCCAGGAAGGGCGCGAGCCAGCGCCCTCAGGTCGCTGCGGCGGCGGTCGGAGAGGCGAAGCATCGCCCCGGCGTGGCGCCGCGACAGGTCCGCCACGAAGCTCATCAGTTCGGCGCGGACCGGCACGACCTTCTCGGCCGCGCCGGTCGGCGTCGGCGCGCGCAGATCGGCAGCGTGGTCGATCAGGGTCCAGTCGGTCTCGTGGCCGACAGCCGAGACGAGCGGGATGCCGGAGGTTGCGGCGGCGCGCACCACGACCTCCTCGTTGAAGCTCATCAGGTCTTCGAGCGAGCCGCCGCCGCGCGCGACGATGATGACGTCCGGTCTCGGGATGCGCCCGCCCTGCGCCAGCGCGTTGAAACCGGCGATGGCGTTGGCGACCTCCGCCGCACTGGTCTCGCCCTGCACCCTCACCGGCCAGACCAGGACATGGCGGGGGAAGCGATCCTCCAGCCGGTGCAGGATGTCGCGGATGACGGCGCCGGTCGGCGAGGTCACGACGCCGATGACGGAGGGCAGATAGGGGATGAGCTGCTTGCGCTCCTCGGCGAAGAGTCCCTCGGCCGCCAAGCGCTTGCGCCGCTCCTCCAGCAGCGCCATCAGCGCGCCGGCGCCGGCCAGCTCCAACGAATCGATGACGATCTGGTAGCTCGACTTGCCGGCGAAGGTGGTGATCTTGCCGGTGGCGATGACCTCCAGCCCCTCCTGCGGCCGCGTCTTCAGCCGGCCGAAGACGCCCTTCCAGATCACCGCGTCGATCTTGGCGTTGGTGTCCTTCAGCGAGAAATAGACATGGCCGGAAGCGACCGGGCCGCGATAGCCCGAAATCTCGCCGCGCACGCGCACGAAGCCGAAATTATCCTCGATGGTGCGCTTCAGCGCGCCGGAGAGGTCCGAGACGGACCATTCCGGGGCATTGCCGGTCGGCAGGGGCGATTCGGTGTTCATGACCGGACCATAACGGCCCTGCCCGCACAGCAGAAGCGTTGCCGCCGCAGCGATCGACCGCTATTGCGCCCGTGACGGAGCGGAGATGGCGCCATGAAAATTCTTCTGATCGGATCGGGCGGGCGGGAGCATGCGCTCGCCTGGGCGATATCGGCATCGCCGCTCTGCGACCTGCTGTTCATCGCGCCCGGCAATCCCGGCACGGCGCAATGCGGCGAGAACGTCGCGGTCGATGTCGCCGACCACAATGCGGTGATCGCCTTCGGCCGGTTGCAGGGCATCGACCTCGTCGTCGTCGGGCCTGAAGGGCCGCTTGTCGATGGCATCGCCGACGATCTCCGCCAGGCCGGGATCAAGGTCTTCGGCCCGTCGAAGGCGGCGGCGCAGCTCGAAGGCTCGAAGGGCTTCACCAAGGAGCTCTGCGCCGAATTCGCGATCCCGACCGCCGCCTTCGGGCGCTTCGGCGATGCGTCTTCCGCCAAGGCCTATGTCGCCGCTCAGGGCGCGCCGATCGTGATCAAGGCCGACGGGCTCGCCGCAGGCAAGGGCGTGATCATGGCCGAGACGCTGGACGAGGCGAATGAGGCCATCGACATGATGTTCGCCGGCGGGCTCGGCGAGGCCGGCGCCGAGGTGGTGGTCGAGGAATGGATGATCGGCGAGGAGGCCAGCTTCTTCGCCCTCTGCGACGGCACGCATGCGCTGGCGCTGGCCTCGGCGCAGGACCACAAGCGCGTCGGCGATGGCGACACCGGCCCCAACACCGGCGGCATGGGCGCCTATTCGCCCGCCCCCGTGATGACGCCCGCCATGGAAGAGCGCGTCATGGCCGAGATCATCAGGCCGACCCTCGCCGGAATGGCCAAGCGCGGCACGCCGTTCCAGGGCGTGCTCTTCGCCGGGCTGATGATCACGGCGCAAGGCCCCAAGCTGATCGAATACAATGTCCGCTTCGGCGACCCCGAATGCGAGGTGCTGATGCCGCGCCTCAAGAGCGACATCGTGCCGGCCCTGCTCGCGTCCTGCGACGGCGTGCTCGCCAGCGTCGATCTGCGCTGGCGCGACGAGGCGGCGCTGACCGTCGTGCTCGCGGCCAGGGGCTACCCGGCGAAGCCCGAAACCGGCAGCGTTATCCGTGGCGTCGAGAAGGCCGAAGCGCTGGACGACGTCCTCGTCTTCCATGCCGGCACCAAGCTGAAGGAAGGCGAACTCACCGCCAATGGCGGGCGCGTGCTCAACGTCGTCGGTCTCGGCAAGAGCGTGCGGGAGGCGCAGGTGCGGGCCTATGAGGCGGTCGACCGGATCGACTGGCCGGAGGGTTTCTGCCGTCGCGACATCGGCTGGCAGGCGGTGAAGCGCGAGCAAGGCTGACAGCTCGCCATGACCGGGTCTATGCTCCCGGCCATGGCGAACATCGACACGCTCTTCCCCGGCTTCAAGGCACACTGGATCGACGGGCCGATCGGCAAGATCTTCGCCCGCGTCGGCGGCGAAGGGCCGCCGCTGGTGCTGATCCATGGCTTCCCGCAGACCCATGCCGAATGGCACAGGCTCGCGCCGGAACTGGCCAAGACCCACACCGTCGTCTGCCCAGACCTGCGCGGCTATGGCTGGTCGGCGGCGCCGCATGGCGACGGAGGCAAGGCGACCTACACCAAGCGCGGCATGGGCGAGGACATCGTCGCGGTGATGCAGGCGCTCGGTCATCTGCGCTTCGGCGTGATCGGCCATGACCGCGGCGCGCGCGTCGCCTACCGGCTGGCCCTCGACCATCCCGGCCGCGTCGAGAAACTCGTGCTCCTCGATATCCTGCCGACCGTCTCGATGTGGGAGGGCATGGACGCCGCGCGCGCGATGCAGGTCTATCACTGGACCTTCCTGGCGCAGCCCGAGCCGGTGCCGGAGAACCTGATCAAGGCCGATCCGGTCGGCTGGCTCGACCACACCATCGCAAGCTGGAGCCGGGCAAAGAACCTCGACCTGTTCGACCCGCTGGCGATGCGATCCTACGCCGAATCCTTCAACGATCCCACGCGCATCCATGCGGCCTGCGAGGATTACCGGGCGGGCGCCACCACCGACATCGAGCATGACAAGGCCGATCTCGCCGAAGGCAAGCGCATCCTCTGCCCGACGCTGGTGCTCTGGGGCGAGGCTGGCATCCCGGCCAAGGGCGCGAGCCCGCTCGAGACGTGGCACCAGAGCTTCGCACCGCAGGCCGAGGGACAGGCGATCGACAGCGGGCATTTCCTGCCCGAGGAAAATCCGGAGGCGACGCTGGCGGCGCTGAAGCCCTTCCTGGCTCGGGCGGTGGCTTGAGGCAGAGGACGGGAACGGAAGGCATGCCGGGCTCCCGTACCGCCATCTCCTCACAAGGAACCGGTCGCGCGCCGGAAATCGCGCTCGTGCTGGGTGCCGGCGGTGCGCGAGGCCTCAGCCATATCGCGGTGCTGGAGGCCTTCGACGAACTTGGGCTCAAGCCGTCGCAGATCGCCGGCTGCTCGATCGGCGCCATCATCGGCGCGGCCTATGCCGCCGGCCTCTCCGGCCGTGACCTGCGCGAGCATGCGCTGCAGAGCTTCCGCGACCGGGCCCGCGTGATCGCAAAGCTGCTCGACGCCCGCGTCGGCAAGCTCACCGACCTCGTGCGCGGGCTTGGCAACCCCGTGCTGATCGACGGCGAGCGGCTGCTGGACCTGTTCTGGCCGGAGGCGGTGCCGGATCGCTTCGAGGAGCTGGCGATCCCCTTCACCGCCGTCGCGGCCGACTACCATCGCCATGCCGAGGTGCTGCTCGACGAGGGGCCGCTGACGCCGGCCGTCGCGGCCTCGCTCGCCATCCCCGGACTGGTGCGGCCGGTCGCGCTCGGCGGGCGCGTGCTGATCGACGGCGGCGCCATCGACCCCCTGCCCTATCAAGGCCTGCTGGCGCCCGGCCGCATCGTCATCGCTGTCGATGTCAGCGCACCCACAACGGCAACGAGCGACACGCGCATTCCCGGCGCCATGGAGGCGATCGTCGGGGCATCGCAGATCCTGACCCGGACGCTGGTCCAGAGCATGGTCGAGCGCCGGCCGCCCGATATCCTGATCCGGGCGGGCGCCGATCGCATCGGCGGGCTCGACTTCTTCAAGGCCAAGGCGATCCTCGCGGCGGCCGAGCCGATCAAGGACGAGGTCAAGCGAGCGCTGGCGCGCGCTCTCGCAGCGGCGGGCTGACGGTTTCCGGCGCATCGCAGCGGAAACCGGGAAGCGCCGCTTCGAGCACGGTGCGGCCGTCTTCCGTCAGGCTGACGGCGCGGCTGTCCTTGCGACGACGCACCCACTCCATCTCGAAGCAGCGGCAGGCCAGCGCCGCTGCGAGATGTCCGGCAAGATGCGGCCGCCGCTCGCTCCAGTCGAGACAGGGACGCAAGGCGGCGCGGCGGCTCCTGGCGCTTGCTTCGGGATCGACCCCGAGCGCGACGAAGATGGCTTTCCCCGAATTGGTCAGCGCATAGCCGCCTTCGCTGGCAGAGAGATGGTCGCCCGTCATCAGCGCGTCGTGGATGCCGATGCCGAGCCGGCCGGCGAAATGGTCGTAGCAGGTGCGGGCCTGGCTCAATTCGGCGCCGACGCGCGACGGCAGGCGCCGGCTCGTCCCGTCCAGATTGGCGAGCACCATCAGGCCTTCGAGCGCCGCTGCAACTTCCGGCCCGGCCAGCCTGTAATAGCGGTGGCGCCCCTGCACGGCGACGTCGATCAGGCTGCCCTGCATCAGCTTGGCGAGATGGCCGCTCGCAGTCTGCGGCGCGACGCCGGCTATCCAGGCGAGTTCCTTGGCCGTGAGCGCACGGCCGTCCATCAGCGTGTGCAGCATGTTGGCGCGGGCAGGATCGCCCATCAGATGGGCGATCTCGGCGAGGTAGGGACCTTGCGTGTTCATGGGCCGCATGATGCGCCAACCCGCCACCACCGCAAGCGGGAACGCTACGGCGCCGGCCGTAGCATCGGCCCGCGACAGCCGCCGCCCCCAATGCCACAAGCGGGACATGGACAACACGACTCTCCTCCTCTTCGTCACCGCGACCTTCGTGCTCGCCGGCTTCGTCAAGGGCGTGATCGGGCTGGGCTTGCCGACCATCGCGGTCGGCATTCTCGGCGTGGTCATGGCCCCGGCCCAAGCTGCGGCGCTGCTGGTCGTACCCAACCTCGTCACCAATGGCTGGCAGATCGCGACTGGCCCGAAGCTCTGCGCGACGCTGCGGCGGCTCTGGCCGATGCTCGCAACCATCTGCTTGGGCACCTGGGCCGGCGCGGGCCTGTTGCAGCAGCAGAAGGACGGCTCCGCGACGCTCTGGCTCGGTCTGGCTTTGGTGCTCTATGCGCTTGTCGGGCTGAAGGCGGCGAAGCTGCGCGTGCCGCCGGCCTGGGAAGGCTGGCTCGGCCCCGTCATCGGCTTCACGACCGGCGTCGTCACCGCCGCGACCGGCGTCTTCGTGCTGCCGGCCGTGCCCTATCTGCAGGCACTCGGCTTCGACAAGGACGAGCTGGTGCAGGCGCTCGGCATCTCCTTCATCGTCTCGACGCTGGCGCTCTCCCTCGGATTGATCGGCGCCGGCGCGCTCAACGGCACAGTCGCCTGGCAATCGCTGCTGGCTCTTGTGCCCGCACTGGCAGGCATGGGCGCGGGCCAGTTCATCCGTAGCCGCATCTCGCCCGCGACCTTCAAGATCTGCTTCTTCGCCGGTCTCTTGGCGCTCGGCGCCTATCTCTGCTGGCGCGGTCTTGCCTGACGGCGCGCATCTTGCTTCACGACCCTGGACCACCTCGCCGGCCGTTAACGCTGCGCTAACCATACGGGCGCAGCCTCGGCGGGCAGCAACAGGAGCGCCTGCATGGATGCCTTCACCATGGTCGTCATGGCCTGCGTCGCTGGGGAGCCCCAGTGCACGACCGCGCGGATCAGCGAGATGGAGTTCACCACCGCCCAGGCTTGCGAAGCGCGGGTCGACGACATCATCGGCACGATGACCAAGGAATTCGGCAAGCGCCCCGAGTTCAAGGGCCGGCAGGTGACCTACGACGTCTCCTGCATGGACCGCATACAGCTCGCGCAGAAGTTCGGCATCACCTCGTCGGACACCTGAGGCTCAGCGCCGCTCGCGGAAGAAATCCCGGAGTAGCGCCGCGGCATCGGTCTCGCGCAGGCCGCCATAGATTTCCGGCACATGGTGGCAGGTCGGGCTCTCATAGAGCCTGACGCCGTTCTCGATCGCGCCACCCTTCGGATCGCCCGCGCCGAAATAGAGCCGCCTGATCCGGGCGAAGGAAATCGCGGCGGCGCACATCGGGCAGGGCTCGAGCGTGACGTAGAGATCGCAGCCGATCAGTCGCTCGCTGCCGATCGCCTCGCAGGCGCGACGCAGCGCCAGCATCTCGGCATGGGCGGTCGGATCCTTCAATTCCAGCGTACGATTGCCGGCGCGGGCGAGGACCGCGCCGTCGCGCACCACCACCGCGCCGACCGGCACCTCGCCGCGCAGGGCGGCCGCTTTCGCCTCGTCGAAGGCGAGCGCCATCGCGTCTGGCGCGGGAGACGGTTTCGGCTGCGGCATCATCAACCCCTGCTTTGGCGCTCGCAGCGAGGAAAAGCCTCTGCTACAAGCGCCGGTCATAGAGCCGGATCCGATCAGGTGGGATCAACCTGATCGGTGAATCCGTCTCTCAGATATTGATAGAGAACGCGTTATCCGATCAGATTGCGTCGCAAGCTGATCGGCGCGCGCTCTAGCGAATAAGCGAGCCAGGCCTCTCCGCAAAGCGGTTGTGCTCGGCCGGCTCAGGAGCAACCATGAAAGACGACAGCAACAACAGAGGCCGCGGCCCCCACAAGGGCGGTGGCGCCGGCGGCCGTGGCCCCGGCAAGGGCTTCGGCGGCAAGGGCTTCGGCGGCCGTTCCGGCGGGGAAAGCCGTGGGCCGGCGCGTGACGGCGAACGCAAGCCGTTTCGGGCTCACTCCGCCAGCGACGGGCGCCCCGCCCGCGATGGCGAGCGCAAACCGTTCCGCGGCCATTCGGCCGGCGACGAGCGCCCGGCCCGCCGTTTCGAGCGACCGGCCGGCAGCGAGGGCGAAGCCCCGCGTCCGCGCCGCTTCGACGGTGAAAGGCCCGCCCGCTTCAAGCCGGAAGGCGAGGGCCGCAGTTTCCGCGAGCGTTCGGGCGATGAGCGGCCCCGGCGCCCGGCAGGAGCGGGCGATCGCCCCTTCCCGTCTCGCGACAGGGCGCAGGGCGGCGCCGACCGGCCGCCGCGCGGCGAGGGCCGCGACGGCGAGAAGCGTTTTTCGCGGCCGCGCACGCCGCGCTTCGAAGGTGGCGGAGGCCATGACGAGCGGCCGCGCCGTTCGCACGACGCCGCACCCGAGCGCAAGCTGATCACGGCGGAGGAGCCGGAGCGGATCGCCAAGGTGATGGCGCGCGCCGGTGTCGCCTCGCGCCGCGACAGCGAGGCGATGATCGCGGAAGGCCGCGTCAGCGTGAACGGCACGGTGCTGGAAAGCCCGGCCCTCGACGTGAAGCCGACCGATATCGTGCTGGTCGACGGCGAGCCCTTGCCGGCGCGCGAGCGCACGCGGCTGTGGCTCTACCACAAGCCCCGCGGCGTGGTGACGACCAATTTCGACCCGGAAGGCCGGCCGACCGTCTTCGACGCGCTGCCGGAGGACCTGCCGCGCGTGCTGACCATCGGCCGGCTCGACATCAACACCGAGGGCCTGCTGCTTCTGACCAACGACGGCGGGCTGGCGCGGGTGCTGGAGCTGCCGGAGACTGGCTGGCTCAGGCGCTACCGCGTGCGCGCCTTCGGCGAGGTGACGCAGGACGTGCTCGACACGGTGAAGGACGGCGTCACCATCGACGGCATCCATTACGGGCCGGTGACCGCCCGCTTCGAGCGCCAGCAGGGCTTCAACACCTGGCTGACGGTCGATCTGCGCGAGGGCAAGAACCGCGAGGTCAAGACGGTGCTCGAGCATCTCGGGCTGACGGTGAACCGGCTGATCCGCATCTCCTTCGGCCCCTTCCAACTCGGCGACCTGCCCGAGGGAGAGGCCGACGAGATCCGCTCGCGCGTGCTGCAGGACCAGCTCGGCACCGAGCTCGCCGCCCAGGCCGGCGCCGACTTCGAATCGCCGCGCCGCGACGCACTGCCCGCCGCGCCGCGCCCGGCTCCGGCGGGCGACGACCGCCCGCGGCGCCGCCGCGACGAAACGGGACGCGATGGCGAACCGGCCCGCGCGCCCTTACGCGGCGACAAGCCGTGGACCCGCACGGTCTGGCGCGATGCCGAGACCGAGCCGCAGCGCGAGCGGAAGGCACCGCCGCGCCGTGGCGCCGACCCCAAGCTGGAACGCCAGAGCCGCGAGGAGAGCGGCGGCGTCGCGCGCCGGCGCGACAAGGCCATCGCCGATCCCAAGGGCCGGCGCGTGCTGGTCGAGCGTGTCGCCGCCCCCGCGCGCGCGGAGCCGGAGGCACCGCGCGAGAGCAAGCGCAGGCCCGATCGCAAGCCGCGCCAGGAACGGGGCAGCGCCGAGGCTCGGCCTCCGCGCTCCTTCGACCGCCCGAGCGGCGGCGAGAGACCGGCGCGACGCCCGCGCGAGGACGCCGGAGCGCGAGACCGCGCCGATGAGCGGCCCTGGCAGGATCGCGCGCCGCGCGGGGACCGCCCCGACCGCGCCCCTCGCGACGGAGCCGAGCGCCCTGCCCGCCGCTTCAGCGAGCGGCCGGCCGAGGATCGCCCCCGCAGCCGCAGCTTCGATGACAAGCCCGGTGGCGGCAGAAGCTTCGGCGGCGGCAAGAGCTTCGGCGCCCGTTCCTCCGAGCGACCTTCTGATGACCGGCCGCGTGGCCGCAGCTTCGGCGACAAGCCGGGCGGCGGCAAAGGCTTCGGCGGCAAGAGCTTCGGCGCCCGCTCCTCCGAGCGGCCGGCCGGCGGCGGACGCCCCTTCGGCGGCAAGCCGGGCGGCGGGCGGCCTGGTGGTGGCAAGGGCCCGCGCCCCGGCGGCGGTGGCAGAGGTCCGCGCCCTGGCAGTGGCGGTAACCGCGGCTAAGCGATGCGGATCGTCGGCGGACGCCTGGGCGGCCGGCCACTGGCCGGCCCGAAACCGGGGATCGGCAGCATCCGGCCGACCTCGGACCGCCTGCGCGAATCCCTGTTCAACGTGCTCGCCCATGCCTATGGCGATGCGATCGAGGGCGCGCGCGTGCTCGATCTCTTCGCCGGCACGGGAGCTCTCGGCTTCGAGGCGCTGTCGCGCGGCGCCGGCTTCGCCCTGCTCGTCGATGACGGGACGGAGGCCCGCGGCATCATCCGCGAGAACCAGATGGCGCTGGGCATCGCCGGCTTCAGCCGCATCTTCCGGCGCGACGCGACCAAGCTCGGCCCGATCACCGGCATGACCCCCTTCGGCCTCGTCTTCTGCGACCCGCCCTACCGCAAGGGGCTGGGCGAAAAGGCTCTGGTCTCGGCCCGCGAAGGCGGCTGGCTGGAGCCGGAGGCGCTGATCGTGCTGGAAGAGGCGGCGGATGCCGAGATCGTCCTGCCCGAGGGCTTCGAGGAGCTGGAGCGGCGGGGTTATGGCGAGACGCAGGTGATGGTGCTGCGGGCCTCATAGAGCCACGGCGGCGCCAGCGAACTTATCCCCACCCGCTGTTTCGCGCTTAGTCTCCGCATCCGCCGCGGAGACCCAGCGCCGGATGCCCACCCTACGATCCATCGAACCTTGCGGGCACGCTGCCCGCCACCATGCCGTTGCTTGCCGGCTCGCCGGCGATCGCATGATGCGTGCCCTCGCCCGCCTGCAGGCGCTGATCGAGAAGGGCGGCTTCAATCCGGATCAACCGCGTGTTCCGGCGGGCAGCCCCGAGGGCGGCCAATGGGGTGGCGGCGAGGGCTCCGGCCAAAGCCGGCAGCCCGGCATCGGCGACAATGGCGGCCCGGCGCTCGACCTGCCCAAGGATACAGCGAGGGGCCAGCCTTCAAAGACACAGGCCGCAAAGGCGCTGGCCAAAGCGATCGCGCTTCAGGCTCTGCGCCGAGCAGGTCCGGTCGGCGTCGTCATTACAGCGATCGAAGTGGGGCACTGGCTCTATACGGAGTATCCCTCGATCCGCTCCTATCAGGACGAGCCGAAGTCGCTCGACGAGTTGCAGCAGCATGTCGGTCAGCAGCGACCGGGCTATGACGACCACCATATCGTCGAACAGCACACGCGGTTGAACCAGGACTTTTCGCGCTCCATGATCGATAGCGTCGAGAATGTGGTCAGTATCCCGCGATACAAGCACCACGAGATCAGCGGGTGGTATGGTAGGCGAAACTGGAAGCTCGGCATGCAGACGCCACGCGACTATCTTCGAGGCAGAGACTGGTCGGAGCATGTGCGGATCGGTCATCAAGCCTTGCGGCAGTTTAAGGTGCTCAAATGATGCGGCAACGAGATTTGAAGTCCCTGTCGAACGCCGAGATCGTGCGACTTTTTGAACAGCTCTGCATCGAGCAATACGATGCGATCGAGCGTAACGAAAACGCACGAGCCAATCGCCTAATCTTGAAAACATGGGCTCTGGCAACTGAACTCAAATCCCGTCGTGGAGATCAGAGGCGCGTCCTCATGGAACTCTTTGGTCACCCCAACATGCAAGTCCGCCTGACGGCTGCGCATGCCAATCTCGCGGTCGACTACGTCGCTGCGCGACGCGAACTTCAGGCCATCGTCGACGAGCAATGGTTTCCACAAGCCGGCGATGCCGGCATGACGCTGGACAATCTCGATTCCGGTTTCTATCGACCGAGTTGATCGCAGTCGCGCCGGGCCCCCATCCGCCGGCGCCGTGATCGTTCCCTCACCGCCGCCCGAACAGCCGCTCGATATCGCTGAGCTTCAGCTCGACATAGGTCGGGCGGCCGTGATTGCACTGGCCGGAATTCGGCGTGATCTCCATCTCGCGCAGCAGCGCGTCCATTTCCTCGGGGCGCATCCGGCGGCCGGCGCGGACCGAGTTGTGGCAGGCCATCGTCGCCAGCACATGGTCGAGCCGGCGCTCCAAGGAGCCGGCCGTGCCATGCTCGGCCAGCGCATCGGCGACATCGCGGACGAGGCGCTGGAGATTGCCGCCGGCGAGCTGGGCCGGCGCCTCGCGCACCAGCACCGCGCCCGGGCCGAAGGCTTCGATGACGAGGCCGAGGCTTTCAAGCTCGCTCCCGGCAGCGACCAGCCGGTCGGCATCGACGGGGTCGAGTTCGACCACCTCGGGCAGCAACAAGGGCTGGCGGGCGATGCCGGAGCGGGCACGCTCGGCTTTCAGCCGCTCATAGACCAGCCGCTCATGGGCGGCGTGCTGGTCGACGATGACGACACCCTCGCGGGTCTGGGCGACGATATAGGTTTCGTGGAGCTGGGCGCGCGGGGCGCCGAGCGGCCGGTCGAGCGCGTCGGCTGACGGCTCGGCGAGATGCGCGCGGGCATCGGCGGAAGGCGCGGCGAAATCGGAGAAGCCGGATTGCGGCGGTGAGTACGAGGCCGACGCTGCGGCACTCCAGCCCGGCGTCTCCGGAAAAGCGGGACGCGGGATGGCGTTGCCGCTGCCGCCCATCGAGAAAACGGCGCGGAAGGCATCGAGCGTGCGCGCGCCACCGGTCGTGGTGGCGCGGTGGCCGGCGGCGGCGAGCGCCGCCTTCAGGCCGGAGACGACGAGGCCGCGCACCAGCGCCGGATCGCGGAAGCGCACCTCGCTCTTGGCCGGATGGACGTTGACGTCGACCGAGCGCGGATCGCAGCCGACATCGACGAAGAGCACCGGATGCCGGTCGGAAGGGACGACGTCGGCATAGGCTCCGCGCACGGCCGAGAGCAGCAGCTTGTCGCGCACCGGGCGGCCGTTGACCGCGAGATGCACGCCGGCCGAGGTGCCGCGATGGAAGGTCGGCAGGCCAGCGAAACCGCTGATGCGGAAGCCTTCGCGCTCGGCATCGATCTTCAGCGCATTCTCGGGGAAGTCCCGGCCGAGCGCGCGGCCGAGGCGGCGCAGAAGCCCTTCCTCGCCGAGCGGCTCGGCCGCCCAGTCGAAGGCGCTGACATGCTCGCCTTCGAGCGAAAAGCGGATCTCGGGATGGGCGATGGCGAGGCGCTGCAGCATCTCGGAAACGGCCTGCGCCTCGGCGCGGTCGCTCTTCAGGAATTTGAGGCGCGCCGGGGTGAAGATGAAGAGGTCGCTGACCTCGATCCGCGTGCCGGGCGCGGCGGCAACGGGGCGGACCACGCCCTTCTCGCCGGCCTCGACGACGAGGCCGTGCCCTTGCGGCGCTTCGCGCCGGCGGGTCGCGATCGAAAGCCGCGCCACCGAGCCGATGGAGGGCAGCGCCTCGCCGCGGAAGCCGAGCGAGCGAATCGCGAAGAGGTCCCCCTCGGGCAGCTTCGAGGTGGCGTGGCGCTCGACCGCGAGTTCGAGGTCTTCCGGCGTCATGCCGGCGCCGTCGTCGACGACGCGGATCAGCTCGCGCCCGCCGCCCGCGATGGTGACGGCGATCGCGCGCGCGCCGGCATCGATCGCGTTCTCGACCAGTTCCTTCACGGCCGCTGCCGGGCGCTCGATCACCTCGCCGGCGGCGATGCGGTCGACCAGGACGGGATCGAGGCGGCGGACGGTCATGGACTCGCCGTCATTCCGGGGCTTCGCGTCAGCGAAGAGCCCGGAATCCATGAACACCGGAGCTTGCCGACAGGGGCTGCTGCGGTCGAGGGAACCATGTCGGACCTGCGGTTATGGGTTCCGGGCTCAGGCCTTCGGCCTGCCCCGGAATGACAATGCGGCCAGCCGATTCGCTCAGCTGCGCCCCTCGGCAAGATAGCTCTTGGCGAGGAGCTTCGCCTCCTCCACCGCGGGCTGGTCGAAGGGATCCACACCCATGGCGTAGCCGGTCAGGATCGTCTCCAGCATGAAATGCATCAGCACCTCGCCATGGCTGGTCTCGTCGATCCGCTCGACATGGAAGCGGCGGACCGCGCAGCCATTCTTGGCGAAGGTGTCGATCATGGCGATGCCCTGCGCCGCCACCAGATCGCCGATCGTCTTGCCGGCGAAATCGGCCTGCCCGATCTTCTCCGCCAGGGCTGCGTCGATCTTCGGACCCTTGCCCTTCACGTTCGTGGTCAAGACCGTGAAGAACTTGTCCTTCGGCCCGGCGAGATAGAGCTGCTGCTGCGAATGCTGGTCGACGGGGCCGAGCGCGCCGACCGGCTGCGTGCCCTGCCCGTCCTTGCCGAGGCTCTCGGCCCAGAGCTGCATCCACCAGCGGGTGAGCAGCGCCAGCTTGTCGGCATAGGGCATGAGCACGGCGATGTTCTTGCCGGAGCGCATGGCGGCGAGGTGAAGCGCGGCTCCGACCGCCGAGGGCGTCTCGCGGACATCCTTGCCGGCCAGCAGCGGCGCCACCGCCCTTGCCGCGCCAAGCCGCAGCGCCTCGATGTCGAGGCCGAGCACGGCGGCCGGCAGCAGGCCGCAATTGGTCAATACCGAATAGCGGCCGCCGACATCGGTGTGGTGCTCGAGGAAGGGCGTGCCATAGGGTTCCAGCAGCGCGCGCAGCGGGTGCAGCTTGCCGGCTTTGGCCGGCTCGGACAGCCCCTGGAAGTGATCACCGATCTGCTTGTCGTCGAGATGCGCGCCCCGCAGCGCCTCGATCGCAGCGATCGACTGCAGAAGGGTCTCGCCGGTGCCGCCCGATTTCGAGATCGCGACGAACTTTGTCGTCTTGAGCGGCAGCCTGGCGAGCAGCGCCGCATATGTCGCCGGGTCGAGATTGTCGATGAAGTGGACGCGCGGGCCGGAGGTGAACTGGGAGAGGCCGGGGATGCCGTAGCCGGTGAGTTGCGCGAGAGTCTGGCCGCCCAGGCTGGAGCCGCCGGTGCCGAGCACGAGCACATCGGTGGTGCCGCCCTGCTTCAAGCGCTCGGCGGCAGCCTTCACGGGGCCGAGATCGGCCGTGTCGCTCGGCAGCTTCAGCAGCGGAAGCGAGCCATCCCTGGCCTGCCCCTGCAGCTTCGCCAGCGCAGGCTTGAGATCCCCCAGCGCCTTTTCGAAGGCCGCATCGGGAATGCCCCCTTTGCCGACCTTGGATTCGAGCGCGAGATCGAAGCTTTGCTGAAGCATGGGCACTATCCGTATCGACAGGAAGACAGGGCTATTTCAGACCAGCCCGACCGGCTTGCCAACCGCCTGGACGAGCAGGTCGGGATTGCCGAACAGGCGCTGCGCGACGCGCTTGACGTCGGCCAGCGTCACGGCAGCGAAGAGGCCATTGCGCCGGGCGAGGAAATCGGGCGTGTCGCCGCGCAAGGCGAGATGCAGCAATTCGCCGGCGATCTTCGGGGAGGTGTCGAAGCGCAGCGGGTAGGAGCCGATGATGTAGCGCTTGGCTTCCTCGACCTCATGTTCGGTCGGGCCCTCGCTGGCGAGCTTCATCATCTCCTCGCGGATCACCTTCATCGACTCTGCGGCGCGGTCGTTGCGGGTGGCCGTGCCGCCGACCAGCATGGCGCTCTCGCGCAGCGGCATCATGCTGGAGGAGACGCCATAGGCGAGGCCGCGCTTCTCGCGCACTTCCATGAAGAGGCGCGAGGTGAAGGCGGAGCCGCCGAGGATGTGGTTGAGCACGCTCGCGGGGATGAAGTCGGGGTCGTGCCACATCAGCCCCGGTCCCACGAAGCGCAGGACGGTCTGCGGCACGTCGAGATCGATGACATGTGTCTGGCCGAGGCCCTGGATCGGCAGCGGCTCGGAAGGGCGCGGACGCGCTTCCCCGGCCGGCAAGCCGCCGAACAGCAGGTCGAGGCGCCCGGCGAGCTCGGCAGCCGTGATGTCGCCGACCACGACGACCTTGAGCCCGCCGCGATCGAGCAGGTCCGGCGTCAGCACCCTGAGCGCCGGGGCTTCCAGTTTCGAGACGCTGTCGACATCGCCTTTCTCCGGCCGGCCGTAGGCATGGCCCGGGAAGGCCGCGGCGAAGAGTGCGTTGCGGCACATCACTTCGGGATTCTGTGCCTGGCGCTGCAGACCGGCGATGATCTGCGCCCGGACGCGGGCAACGGCGTCCGCATCGAAACGCGGCTGGTTGAGCGCCAGCGCCAGCAGTTCGAAGGCGGTGTCGCGGTGGCCCGCCAGGGTCTGCAGATGACCGTGGAAATCATCCCGGCGGGCCTCGAAGCCGAGGCTGATCGCGTGGTCCGCCAGCCGGCCCTGGAAGGCTTCGGCGTCGAGATTGCCGGCACCCTCGTCGAGGAGTCCCGAGATCAGATAGGCACTACCGGTCGCGTTCTCCGGATCCCGGCTGGCGCCGCCGTCGAAGGCGAAATCGACCGCGATCAACGGCAGGCTATGGTCTTCGACGAGCCAGGCCTCGATGCCGCCGGGCGAGCGGACGGTCTGGACCGCGATGGCGGGGCCGGCGGTATTGAGCTTGGGGGTCGGAATCGGCGCGTTCATGTCGCTTCCTGTCGGCGGGCCCTGAAGCCCGCCCGTTCGAAAGGGTAAGACCGCGAGGTCAGGCGGGCAGGAGCAGGCCGGTGACGCTGCGATCCGGCTTCAGATAGCGGCGGGCAGCCTCGACGACGGCGTCGCGGCTGATCGCCTCGATGCGCTGCGGCCAGGCGATTACGTCCTCGACGGTCTCGCCGACAGCCAGGGCCGAGCCGAAGATGCGGGCGAGCGAGGCCTGATTGTCGCGGGCAAAGATCGTCTCCGCGACGAGCCGCGTGCGGGCGCGCGCCAATTCGAGCTCGCTCGGCCCCTCAGCCAGGAAGGTCGCGAGGACGGCGTCGAGGCCTGCCTCCATCGCGGCCATCTCGACGCCCGGGCGCGGGCTCGCCGAGAGCTGGAAGGCCGAACGATCGACCATCGAGCCCATGAAATAAGCATTGGCGCCGGCCGCCAGCTCGTCCTCGACACAGAGCTTGCGGTAGAGCCGCGAGGTCGTGCCGCCGCCGAGGATCTCGGCGACGAGTTCGAGCGCCAGAACCTCGTCGCGGTCTCCGCTGGTGTAGGTCGGGGTCAGCCAGCCACGGCGCAGCGAGGGCTGCTGCACGCGGCGGTCGTTCAGCGTCACACGTCGCGAGGCGCGGGGCTCGGGCTCGATCGGGCGGCTGCGGACCGGCGCCGCGCCGCGGGCCGCGATCTTGCCATAGCTCTCCTCGGCGAGACGGCGCACCTCGGCGGCATCGGTGTCGCCGGCGACGACGAGGATCGCGTTCTCGGGCGTGTAGAAGCGCTGGTAATAGGCGAAGGCGTCGTCCCGGCTCAGGCCCTCGATCTCATGTTCCCAGCCGATGATCGGGGTGCCGTAGGGATGGTGGAAGAACAGCGTCGCGGAAAATTCCTCGCCGAGTTCGGCAGCCGGGTCGGAATCGACGCGCATGCGCCGCTCCTCCAGCACCACGTCGCGCTCCGGCGCGACGACGCTCTCGTCGAAGGAGAGACCGGTCATCCGGTCGGCCTCGTAGTCCATCATCGCGCGCAGATGCTCCTTTGGCACGCGCTGGAAATAGGCGGTGTAGTCGAAGGAGGTGAAGGCGTTCTCCTGGCCACCATAGCCGGCGACGATCTTGGAGAACTCGCCGGCGGGCCAGCGCTGCGTGCCCTTGAACATCAGGTGTTCAAGGAAATGCGCGATGCCCGACTTGCCGGCCGGATCATCCGCCGAGCCGTTGCGGTACCAGACCATGTGGGTGACGACCGGCGCGCGCTGGTCCTTCACGACCACGACATCGAGACCATTACCGAGGCGGAAGGACTCGACGGGCTCCGCCGCGTCGGGCTGGCGCGCGTGGATATTCACCTGATGCCGTCTCCTGCTCAGATAAGAAGGGGCGGGCACGATGCGCCCGCCCCAAAGAGAACTTGGTCAGCTTGCCCGGCTTCGGCAAGGGCTCGCCTCAGCCGATTCCGCGGATCGCCCCTATTCGGGTTTGATCTGCATCACCGGGCCTTGGCCGGTCACGAATTCGCGCTGGCCGACGGCCTGCTTGTCCTCGACCGGGCCACCGCGACCGGGGCCGAATGCGGCCGTGGCTGCCGGGCGACGATATCCGGTCGGCGGCTCGCTCAGCAGGCGACGCGGCGGCTCGCTGCCATAGGCCAGCGTCTCCTCGGCAGCCTGATTGCGGCGGGCAGCCAGATCCTTGCCGATGCGGATCGGCTGAATCTGGTTGTTATAGTTGCTGTGTTCCTCGACGATGGTCGGCGCCACCTCGCCCCGCGAGATCCGGCCGCGGCGCAGCTCTTCCTGCGACAGGACCGGGTTGTTGCGCGCCTTCTCCGTCAGCACATAGGCTGGGCGATTGGCCTCGTCCTTGCGGCGCTGGACGTCCGGATCATTGGGCCAGGCGGCACTGCGGGCGCTGGCAGGATCCTGCGGACGCGGCAGCGTCGAATTCGGCGGCACGACCAGCGGCGGCCGAGCGCGATACTCGATATCGCCGCCGGCACCACGGCCGCCAAAAGTTCCCTCGATCAGGTTCTTGAACAGCATGCCCTCCTGCGCAAAGGCAGGTTGAGCGGCCAGCACGAGCCCGCCGGCGAGCAGCAGATGCGTCACGCGGATGCGTTGCGCCATGTCAAATCTCCCTTTGGACGATCTCAAGACCCGCCTCAACCACGGAGGAGCGGCGAAAGGATGGCGAGACCGTCACTCAGCTGTCTTTTCCCCAGCCGGTCGGAAGGACTCATACAGGAGCCCGACCACGCCGACAACGATCGCGACATCGGCGATGTTGAAGATGTACCAGCTGAAATTACCCCAGTGAAAGTGAACGAAGTCCACAACCGCGCCGTAGACAGCACGATCAACGCCGTTGCCCAGCGCCCCACCGATGATCAGGGCGAGGCTCAGGACCGTCAGCCTGTCAGGACTGCGCCACATCCAGCGCCAGAGCCAGATGGCCGCGACGAAGGAGATCACCACCAGGAACCAGCGGCCGAGATCGGTGCCCTGCTGGAACAGGCCGTAGGAGATGCCGCGGTTCCAGGCGAGCACGATCGTCAGGAACGGGGCGAGATCGAAGGGGCCGTTCTCGGCCAGCCCGACATTGTAGAGCAGCCAGGATTTCAGGACCTGATCGGAGATGAAGACGATCAGGACCGTGGCCAGGCCGAGGCGGCGGGCAGGCGTCATCAGGCGCGCACTCCCAACTCCTTCAGCGCCTTCGCGTCGCGTGGCGTCACCTGCGGATAGGCCGGGTCGGCCGTCGCCGGGTCGAAATACTTCCAGGAACGGGCGCATTTGATGCCGTCGGCGCGATGCGGCACCACTGCCACGCCCGGCACATCGAGGAGACGGAAGGCCTCGGCCGGCCCCTCCCCGTTCTCGATGCGAACATCGGAGGTGATGCCGATCTCGGCGAGATCGACGCCCGACAGGGCTGCGTAGAGATCGGCGTCGGAAACGAAGACCTGGGGAGCAGCTTCAAGCGAGGAGCCGATCCGCTTGGCGGCGCGCTCAAGCTCGAGCGCGCCGGTGACGACGCGGCGGACGCGGCGGATCTTGCTCCAGCGCTCGGCGAGCTCGGGATCGAGCCAATCCTCCGGGGCGCGTGCGAAGAGTTCGAGATGGACCGAACCCTCGGCGGCCTTCTGCTCCGGGTAGCGTTCGAGCCAGGCTTCCTCGGAGGTAAAGACGAGGATCGGCGCCAGCCAGGTGGTGAGGCTGCGGAACAGATGATCGACCACCGTCAGCGCGCTCTTGCGGACGTGGCTCGACAGCGGGTCGCAGTAGAGCGCGTCCTTGCGGATGTCGAAATAGAAGGCCGACAGCTCGGTGTTCATGAACTGCGAGAGCAGCGTCACGACCTTCTTGTAGTCATAGGTGCGGTAGGCCTCCGCGACCTGCGGCCCCAGTTCCGCGAGCCGGTGCAGCATCAGCAGCTCCAGCTCCGGCATGGTCTGCACGTCGGAGACGCGGACATCCTCGCTGAAATGCGCGAGCGTGCCGAGCATCCAGCGCTGCGTGTTGCGCAGCTTGCGATAGGTCTCGACGAAGGTCTTCAGGATCTCCTTGCCGATGCGCAGATCGTCGGAATAATCCGCCGCCGCGACCCAGAGGCGCAGGATGTCGGCGCCGGAATCCTTGATGATGTCCTGAGGGGCGGTGACGTTGCCCTTCGACTTCGACATCTTCTCGCCCTTCTCGTCCAGGCAGAAGCCATGGGTCAGGACGATGTCGTAGGGCGCACGTCCGCGCGTGCCGCAGCTTTCAAGCAGGCTCGAATGGAACCAGCCGCGATGCTGGTCCGAGCCTTCGAGATACATCACGCGGTCCTTGCCGCCCTCGTCCTTGCGGCGGGCGCGCAGATCGGCCCGCTTCTCCAGGGTGAAGGCGTGGGTGGAGCCGGAGTCGAACCAGACGTCGAGCACGTCGGTGACGCGCTCATATTTCGCCGGATCATAGCCGAGCGGCTTCAGGAAGCGGGCGCCGTCGGTGTCGGTGAACCAGGCATCGGCGCCCTCGGCCTCGAAGGCCTCGGCAATGGCGGCGTTGACCTTCGCGTCGATGAGGATCTCCTTCGTCTCCTTCTCGACGAAGACGGTGATCGGCACGCCCCAGGCGCGCTGGCGCGAGACCACCCAGTCGGGCCGATTGGCGATCATGCCGTTGATGCGATTCTCGCCAGCGGCCGGCACCCACTCGGTTTCCTTGATCGCCTTCAGCGCGCGGTTGCGCAGCGTGTCGGCGTTGCCACCCGCGACCGGCTGCGGATCGGCTACGTCCGGCGCGCCGGCCTCGCCGATCGGCTTGTCCATGGCGATGAACCATTGCGGCGTGTTGCGGAAGATCACCGGCTTCTTCGAGCGCCAGGAATGCGGATACTGGTGCTTCAGGCGGCCGCGCGCGACGAGGTTGCCGGCCTCGACCAGCGCCTTGATGACGACGTCGTTGGCGTTGCCCTTCTCGCCCTTGTCGGTGATGACCTGCGCGCCCTCGAAGCCCGGAGCCTCCTTGGTGAAGCGGCCATCGGCATCGACGGTATAGGGGATGCGGGTCTCGATGCCTGCCTTCACAAGCTTCTGGCCGTTCGCCATCCAGACGTCGAAGTCTTCGCGACCGTGGCTCGGTGCCGTGTGAACGAAGCCGGTACCGGCTTCGTCGGTGACGTGATCACCATCGAGCAGCGGAACGTCGAAATCATAGCCGCGGCCGCGCAGCGGGTGAGCACAAAACATCGTTCTGAGCTCGTTGGCCTCAACGGCCTTGATCCGATGAAAGCTCGATACCTTGGCAGCCTTCAGGACGGATTCCGCCAGCTTGTCAGCGAGGACGAACTTGGCTCCCGGCTTCACCCAATTCCCTTCGGGCGCGTCGTCAACCTTGTACACGCCATAGGACAACTTGGAGGAGTAGGCGATCGCCCGATTACCGGGAATGGTCCAAGGCGTCGTCGTCCAGATAACGACCGAGCAATCGATAAGCGCATTCACCTCCTCAAGCTGCGTTTCAAGCGCGCTTGGGTCTTCCGGCGGCTTGCCGAACTCGTAAACCACCGGAGCCTGCTCAACATCGATGATCGGAAACGCCACGAAGATCGTGTCGCTCGTATGCTCCTCGTACTCGACCTCGGCCTCGGCGAGCGCCGTCTTCTCGACGACCGACCACATCACCGGCTTGGAGCCGCGATAGAGCTGGCCGGTCTCGGCGAACTTCATGATTTCGCGGGCGATCTGCGCCTCGGCGGGATAGGCCATGGTCAGATAGGGGTGGGCCCAGTCGCCCTCGACGCCGAGGCGCTTGAACTCCTGACGCTGCACGTCGACCCAGTGCTCGGCGAAGGCGCGGCATTCCTTGCGGAACTCGACGACATCAACGTCGTCCTTGTTCAGCCCCTTGGCGCGGTACTGCTCCTCGATCTTCCACTCGATCGGCAGTCCGTGGCAGTCCCAGCCGGGCACGTAGTTGGAATCGTAGCCGAGCATCTGCTGCGAGCGTGTGACGAGGTCCTTCAGGACCTTGTTGAGCGCATGGCCGATATGGATGTTGCCGTTGGCATAGGGCGGGCCGTCATGCAGGACGAAACGGTCCCGGCCCTGCCCGGCCTGGCGCAGCTTGCGGTAGAGGTCGAGCTTCGCCCAGCGGGCGAGCAGCTCCGGCTCGCGCTGCGGCAGGCCCGCGCGCATCGGGAATTCGGTCTGCGGCAGGAAGAGCGTCTGCGAATAGTCGACACTCTCGGCAACTTGGGCGGTCTTGGTGCTGTCAGTCATCATCCGGCTCGGGCAATCGGAACGGCGGGCCTTCGATCAGGCCCCGGCGCGTCCACTCTTGAAACGGGAAAAGCGGTCTTCAACCCGGACTGCGCAAGCGCCCGCGCCTGTCTAGCGCGAGGCGGCAGCCGGGCCCGTAATTCGCCGGGGAAAATCGATCAGCATGGCGCGTTCAGCGGGCATGAGGGGCTTCTAGCAGGCGCCGCTCACGGAAGGAAGGGCGGCGCGTCGAAAGCAGGGGCCTTGGTCAGAATGTCGCGCGCGCGGGCGCTGTCTGCGTCCATCTGCACGATCAGGGCATCGAGCGAGTCGAACTTCGCCTCGCCGCGCAACCAGTCGACAAAAGCGACTTCGACGCGCTTGCCGTAGAGATCGCCCGAGAAATCGAAGACGAATGTCTCCAGCCGCGGCGCGCCGTCGTCGAAGGTGGGGCGGCGGCCGAAGCTCGCGACGGCGTCATGCCAGGCGCCATCGATGCGCATGCGCACGGCATAGATGCCGTGGCGCAACCGGCAATCGCGAGCGAGGTGCATGTTGGCGGTGGGGTAGCCGAGTTCGCGGCCGCGCTTGTCGCCGTGAGCTACGAGCCCGCGCACGAACCAGGGGCGGCCCAGGAACGCTGCGGCGCGGGCGGCATCGCCCTCCTCCAATGCCTGGCGGATCAGCGTCGAAGACACCGCCTCGCCCTGCCACGCGAAGGGCGGGACGACCCTGACCGGGATGCCGGCCGCAAGGCAGTGAGCCTGCAGCATCTCCGGCGAACCGGTGCGGCCCTTGCCGAAATGGAAATCGTAACCGCAGACGAGGCCGGAGGCGCCCAGCCGGCCGATGAGCAGATCGTCCACGAAGCGCTCGGCGGGAATCGCCGCGATGTCGCGGTCGAAGGGCAGGACGAAGACTTGGGCCAGGCCGGAATCGGCCAGCAATTCGAGCTTGAGCTGCGGCGGCGTTAGCCGAAATACCGGCTCCTCCGGGCGGAAGACGCTGCGCGGATGCGGTTCGAAGGTGAAGGCGGCGGGCCTGGTTCCGAGGTCACTCGCCATGGCGCCCGCCACGCGCGCCAACTCGGCGTGGCCCCGATGGACGCCGTCGAAATTGCCGAGCGCCAGGACGGCGCCGCGCAGGCTATCGGGTATGGGCTTGTCGAGGTCGAGGACCACGGCCGCCGGCTCTGGGCGCAACGGCGCATCGGCTGGGGATGACATCGATCGAGAACGTCCGTCTGCCCGCGAAAGCCGGGCGTCGGTCGTCTTTGCGGCGAAGGCCGGCGAGGCGTCAAGGCCACGGCCGGCCGAACGCCTCAGGATTTCGGCCTCGGCGGCATCGCCACCCAGGCCTCGCCCTCCATCACCGCCTTGCCGTCAACCAGGCATTCGCAGAAGAAGCGCGCCCTGCGGCGCTCAGTGACGAGCTCGACGACCTCGACCCGGGCGGTGACGACATCCCCGATCTTCACGGGTGCCAGGAAGGTCAGCGTCTGCGAGAGATAGACGGCACCCGGCCCTGGCAGGCGCGTGCCTAGCAGCGCCGAGACGAGGCTCGCCGTCAGCATGCCATGGGCGATGCGCTGGCCGAACTTGGTGCCGGCAGCGAAATGATCGCACAGATGAATCGGATTGGCATCGCCCGACAGCTCGGCGAAGAGCGCGACATCGCGTTCCATCACGGTCCGCATCAGGCTCTCGTTCTGGCCGACGGCCAGATCCTCGAAGGCATGAACGGTATAGAGCGCGCCGGGCATCGGCTGAACTGTCATGGATCTCTCTCGGCTTGCAGGCGGCCCCCAGCCCCTGTCAGCGATCGGGTTAAGCATCTCGCAACTGCAATATGACGGCAATTGAACTTTGGTGCGGCGCGCCATCATGTCGTTACGTCACTCGGCAATCGGATTAACCGCTTCGCAACGTGCCGGAGCTATCACCGAATGCGAGTGGAGGCCGCCCCGAACGGGCGGCGTGGCGCTGGTATGTTCCGGCGCCGGAACCGCTGCACTGCCCTGGAGCGTCTCGATGGCTCTCGATCCAACCATGCCGATCCTCGTGGTCGACGACTACCAAACGATGATCCGCATCATCCGCAACCTGCTGAAGCAACTCGGCTTCGAGAATGTCGACGACGCCTCGGACGGCTCGGTGGCGATCGCCAAGATGCGCGACAAGAAATACGGGCTCGTGATCTCCGACTGGAACATGGAGCCGATGAGCGGTTTCGAGCTGCTCCAGAAGGTGCGCGAGGAGACGCGGCTGGCCGAGACGCCCTTCATCATCGTCACGGCCGAATCGAAGACCGAGAACGTCATCGCCGCCAAGAAGGCCGGCGTCAGCAACTACATCGTCAAGCCGTTCAACGCCCAGATGCTGAAGACCAAGATCGAATCGGTCTGCGTGGCCGCATAGAGCATTTCCGCGTTCTCAGCGCGAAATGCTCCACCTCTTTGTTGCGCCGCATTTTCTTCACGCGAACCGGTATCGACTTCGCTCGAAAATGCTCTGGCGCCGCTCACCAGACCAGATGCGGCATGGCATAAGCCGGGCGGTGCGTCTGCCGGCCAAACCAGCCGTGACGCTCCTCCCACGACGCTTCCATCAGATCCTGGGCGTGGATGCCCGCCAGCACCATGACGCCGGCCGCGCCGAAACCCTCGGCTCCGGCGATGTCGGTGCGGATCGCATCGCCCACGGCGCAGATCCTGTCGCGGGCGATCGGGGCACCGCGGTTCTCCTCGGCCGCGGCCAACGCTGCCTCGTAGATCGGCAGATGCGGCTTGCCGGCATAGATCACCTGCCCGCCGATCTCCTCATAGGCAAGCGCGACCGAACCGGCGCAGGGGATGATGCGGCCGCCGCGCTCGACGACGAGGTCTGGGTTGGCGCAGATCAGCGGCAGCTTCCGCGCGGCGAAGCCGGCCAGCAGATCGGCATAGGTCGCCGCCGTATCGTTCTCGTCGTCGAAGAGGCCGGTGCAGAGCACATACGCCGCCTCATCAGGGCCGGTTTCCCGCACGTCTAGACCCGCGGTCAGCGGCAGGTCGCGATCCGGACCGAGGCGGAACATCGATTCGCCGGCGCGTGCGCGGATCAGGGACCGGCAGACATCACCGGATGTGACGATCGCGTCCCAGGCCTCGCGCGGCACACCGAAATTGTCGAGCTGACCGACGATGACATCGCTCGGACGCGGCGCATTGGTGACGAGCACGACGCTGATGCCACGTTCGCGCATGCGCATCAGCGCCACGATCGACTCGCGATAGGCGGCAACGCCGTTATGCACCACGCCCCAGACGTCGCACAGGCAGAGATCGAAGCGGTCCGCGACCTCGGAAAAGCCCGATAGCGCGATGGTTGATGCGATCCCCGATGGCGACACTGTCTCGATCTCCGGCGGCTGGAAGCGATGCGGAAGCCGCCTCGCGCAGGCAGGTCTAGACGGGATTTGCAGAGAGCGGAACCGGATGTTGCGGCGCACCGCCGCGCGTCAGGCGGTGGCGCGGCGCAGGACGGAGCGGAAGGGCAGTCGCTCGGGGCGGCTTTCCGCCTGCTGAGTGGGTAGGGCCGGAGGCGGCTCGGCAGACACCATCGGACGCACGACGTCGTTTGCTGCGTCCTGCTGCGGGGCCTGCGACGAGACTGCCTGAGACAGCGCAGAAGCAGCCTCCGGCTCGGCGAAGACTTCCGGCTTGACCGGGCGCGGCGGAGAGAACGCCTGACCCTGCCCCATCGTGACGCCGAGCTCGATCATGTCGGCCGCCAGCGGGTTGTCCTCGACCTGCTCGGCGACGAGCGTGACCGATGCGCGGCCCATCATCGCCGCGAGATCGCCGGCCGCGATATCGCTGGCAATCCTGCCCTCGACATGGTCCCGCAGCAGCGCCGCCGGAGCCTTGACATAGCGCACGCCCCGCTCGAACAGCGCATGCGGATCGAGCCTGAGATCGACGAGATGATCGAGTGCGAAGCGCACGCCGTTCGCGGACATCGCGCCGAGCAGGCCGAGGCTGGTCGGATCAAGCTTGCGGAAGACGGCCTGCGGCATCTCGATGACGAGATGCCTGGTGTGGTCGCGATACTTGTCGAGAATGCGCGTCAGGGCGGCCAATGCGCGCGACGAATCCCAGGTCGCGGCGCTGAAATTGCAGGAGACGAAGATATCGCCATCCTTCGAGCCAAGATGCCGGGCGATCGCCAAGGCGCGCGTCAGGACAAGCGCATCGAGCGTCGGCCCGAAGCCGCGGGCTTCGACGGTATCGAGAAATTCATGCGGCAGAAGCAGCGTGTTCTCGTCGAGCCGCAGCCGCGCCAGCGCCTCATAGCCGCGGGTGCGGCGCTGCGGCAACGACACGATCGGCTGGAGGTGGACTTCGAGACGCCCCTCGCTGAGCGCGGTGCTGATGAGGGCGGCACGCTCGGCTTCGGCCTCTTCCCGGGCAACCTTGGCCGCGGCAGCGCGTTCGGCGGCGAGCTGTTCTGCCCGCGCGCGCCGCGCCGCTTCCGGATCGAGAACGACCTCGGGAATGGCTGAAGCCGCTGGCGCCGGCGCGGCTGCGGCCGGTTCGGGCAGGCGGGCCAGCACGTTCTCATGATCGGCCAGCGTCGTCGCCACCTGATGGATGAGATCGCCGAGGAGCCCGACCTCGGCGGTGAGCTCATGGATCGCCGCCCGCGCCGGCGCCGCATCGACATCCCGCATCGGCATCTGCTCGACACGCTGCGACAAGGCATCGAGACGGATGGCATTGGTGGCGAGCCGGACCTTGACCTCGCCGAGTCCGGCAAGAGCCTGCTCATGCCGCGCGAGGCCATAGCGCTCGAAGGCACGGATGGTGGCCAATACGCCAGCGCCCGAGGCGAGCAACCCCAACGCCGAGCCGAGCGCGCCAGGCAACAGGATCGTCATCACCGCGCCGGCCGAAAGGCCGGTGATCGCGCCGGCGAGAGGATGCAAGGCTTTCAAGCGCAAGGGGGCCACGGCAGCGTTCGCGCTACAAGGGTGGATCGGAAAGCGGGGAACGAATCACAACACTGAGCCGCAGAGTACCTGCGCGCACAATGTTATGCGAGCAGCGTCACATGGGAGCGCGGGCGCTCTGGGCGGCTTGCAGAAAACGCCTAGGACTTGTCGAGCCCGAGCGCGGTCAGGATTTTGCCCGTCACCTCTTCGGCGAACCCCTTTCGGGCCAGATAGGCGCGCGGATCCCTGGCGAAGAGCGGCGCCTTGTCGCGCAGCCCTGCGATGGCCTTGGCCTGTGCCGGCGAGTCGTCGTCCGATGCGGCGCGCAGTGCCTGGGCCAGCAGGCCGAACGGGCTGGTGTCGGCGGCGAGCGTGGCGGCATAGGTCTCGGAAACCTTCTTCGCCCCGATCAGATAGGCCCCCAGAAAGGCATAGAAATCGTAGCGCGGCGGGCGCCCGACACTCAGCGCCGTCGCGCGCTCGAGCAGCGGCAGCCCCTCGATCGGCCGGCCGAGCCGGACATAGAGCGACCCGAGATCGGCCATGATGTCGGGATCATAGGGATTGCGCGTCAGAGCTTCCCGCCCCTTCTGGATCGCCTCCTCGGTCGATCCGCGCAAGAGCAGGACCTTCATCATCGCCTGATAGGCGCGCGCGCCGGACGGAGCCAGGCGAATGGCAGTGAGAGCCGCGGCCAGCGCACGGTCGAGCGGTGAACGGCCCTTGTCGTCCAGGTTCTTGGGAACGAGGGTCTCGGGATTGAAACCGGAGCCGTGCTCGCCAAGCGTCATGATCGCAAGATGGGCCCAGGCAGGATAGAAGCCCGGCTCCTGCTCCACCAGTTTTTCGAGGCAAGAGCGGGCGGCGAGAAGGTCGTCCGGCAACATCGAGCGCCGGGCATCGAAGGATTGCAGGACGCAGCCAACCGCCGGTGTCGGCGGCGACTGGCGCGCATCGGCCGGGATGATGCCGAACGGCTCGATCAGCCTTGTCGCCAGCCTGCGGGCCATCTCGGCAAGGTCGGATTCCTGCAGCAGTTCGAGCGATGGCCGGCCGGAGGACGCCGTCCAGACGATGCGTCCGTCCCGAACGGAACGCAGGCGACCCAACCCCTCGACGCCGCCATCGACGGCCTGGACGTTCATCTCGAAAACATAGTCGACGTCGGCCGGCGCCGCCGCCCCTGGCGCAGGAGCCTTGATCGTCACGAGATCGTCGAAGCGGGCCATCGCATCGACGAGCAGATCGGAGAACCGGCGCAGGATGCCTGCCAGCTTGGGATCGGACGGCATGGTGGGGATCGTGATCGCGACGCGGACAAGCTGCAGTGAAGCTGCGATGCCCTGCGGTGTGCCCGCGCCCTGTTCTATTCCCGCCGTTTTGGCCGAAGCGAGCTCGGCCGGCGCGTCGGGCAGCGCCAGATACCACCAGCCGAGCGCGAGAAGGCCGAGCGCGAGCGCCGCAATGGTAGCCACGGACCACCGACGCGCGGCGACGCGATCGGCGGGTTTTGCGGCCCGTGGCGCCGCCATGGTGTCCTCGTCCCGACGGACGGGAGCCGGAACCCAACCAATCTCTTCATTCGCGTCGACGATCTCGAAAACGGGAACGTATCCGCCGACCGGCATAGAGATCCCGACCGGATCGCCCTGGCCCTCGCCGCCATAATACTGCGTCAACGCACGCCTGAGCCGGCCCGCCTCTACCCTGACGATCGGGTCGATCTGAGGGTTGAAGTCGGCCGGCCGGCCGAGACCCTCGACGGCTATTGTGTAGCCCTTCAATTCGGCGGCGCGGCCTTCGATCGTGCGCTCGACGATGAAGCTCAGGAAAGCCGAAAGCTGAGGCGCGGCGCGAAAAGCGTCGGACGCAAGGACACGGGCCAGCTCCGCGCGGATGATCGCTGCGGCCCGTTCGTCCAGCCGTCCAGGATCACCATCGCCTTCTATCATCGGGGTCCGTTCAGTCTGCGCCCCAAGTGGGGAGATTACGCCATCGACGACCTAACGTCACGTGCAGCCTTGCCCAGACCGCTATTTGTCCGGTGCAGCCATGGCGCACCATGATGGCGATTTACAGCCCGCTTTCGCCTGCTAGGTTCAACGAAGGTTAATCCACAGGGGCCCTTCGATGACTTCAGCACCTTCCGCCATCGGCACGCCGAACGATCTCGAAGCCTATTGGATGCCGTTCACGGCCAATCGGTCGTTCAAGAAGAACCCGCGCATGGTCGCGCGGGCCGAGGGCATGTTCTACTATACGCCGGACAACAAGCCGGTCATGGACGGCACGGCGGGCCTGTGGTGCTGCAATGCCGGCCACGCCCGCGAGCCGATCATCCAGGCGATCCAGGCGCAGGCGCGCGAGCTCGACTACGCGCCGTCCTTCCAATACGGCCACCCGAAGGTGTTTGCCGCCGCCGCCCGGATCGCGGCGCTGGCGCCAGGCGATCTCGACCATGTCTTCTTCGCCGGCTCGGGCTCGGAAGCGGCTGATTCGGCCCTCAAGATCGCGCTTGCCTATTGGAACGTCTCGGGCAAGGGCTCGAAAACCCGTCTGATCGGCCGCGAACGTGGCTATCACGGCGTCGGCTTCGGCGGCATCTCGGTCGGCGGCATGGTCAACAACCGCAAGTTCTTCGGTGGATTGCTGACCGGCACCGACCATATCGCCCACACCTATGACCGCGAGAAGCAGGCCTTCAGCAAGGGCGAGCCGGAATACGGCGCGCATTTCGCGGATGATCTCGAACGCGTCGTCGCGCTGCATGACGCCTCGACCATCGCCGCCGTCATCGTCGAGCCGATGGCGGGATCCACCGGCGCGCTGCCGCCGCCGAAGGGCTATCTCAAGCGCCTGCGCGAGATCTGCGACAAGCACGGCATCCTGCTGATCTTCGACGAGGTCATCACCGGCTTCGGCCGCCTCGGCTTCGCCTTCGCCTCGGAGCGCTACGGCGTTATCCCGGACATGATCACCTTCGCCAAGGGCGTGACCTCCGGCACCGTGCCGATGGGCGGCGTGATCGTGCGCAAGCATATCTACGACGCCTTCATGAACGGCCCGGACAACGTCATCGAGCTGTTTCACGGCTACACCTATTCGGGCCACCCGCTGGCAGCGGCCGCTTCGCTGGCGGCCCTCGACATCTATCGCGAGGAAGGGCTGTTCGAGCGCGCCCGTGCGATGGAGGATGCCTGGGCCGATGCGGTGATGAGCCTGAAGGGCGAGCCCAACGTCGTCGACATCCGCACACTCGGCCTCGTCGGCGCCGTCGATCTCGCTCCGCGCGCGGAAGGCGCGGGCAAGCGCGGCTACGAGGCGATGGACCGTGCCTTCCGCGAGGAAGGGCTGATGGTCCGCACCGCCGCCGACACGATCGCCTTCTCGCCGCCGCTGATCATCACGGAAAGCCAGGTCGGCGAACTGGTCGAGAAGCTGCGCCGGGTGATCCGGGCTGTGGCGAACTGATTCGCACCAGGCCATGGACCGCCGCGCTTTCCTGGCAGCGACGGGCATGGCCCTTATGGCTGCCCCTGTCGCCGCACGACAATCGACGAGAGAGTGGCAGAGCCTCTCGCTCGTCGAGGCCGGTTTCCGGGCAGATGCCGGCGAACGCATCGACAAGGCCTTCGCCGCTGGAGAGCTGAAAGGCCTCCACGGCGTTGTCGTGCTTCGACACGGCAAGATCGCACTCGAGCGATACTTCCCCGGCGCCGACGAGATCTGGGGCGATAGCCGCGGCGTCGTCGCCTTCGATGCCGGCGAATTGCACGACCTGCGCTCGGTCTCGAAAAGCATCGTGGGGCTGCTCTACGGAATCGCGCTCGCGGACGGGCTGGTGCCAGGGCCGACCGCGCCCTTGCTGGCGAGCTTCCCGGAATACCCGGACCTCGCCGCCGACGCGGCCCGCCAGCAATTGCGCGTATCGCATGTGCTCGCGATGACCATGGGCACGCAGTGGGACGAATCCCTGCCCTATAGCGATCCGCGCAACAGCGAGATCGCCATGGAACGCGCTCCGGATCGCTATCGCTTCATCCTCAACCGGCCGATCGACCGGCCGCCCGGGGAGGCCTGGACCTATAGCGGCGGCGCAACCGCGCTGCTCGGCCATCTGATCGCGAAGGGCAGCGGCATGCCACTCGGTTCGTTTGCCCGCGAGCGCCTGTTCGCCCCGCTGGGCATCGGCGATTTCGCCTGGATCAAGGGCTCGAACGGCGTGGAGGCCGCGGCTTCCGGCCTGCGCCTGCGCCCGCGCGATCTCGCCGCCATCGGCCAGCTGCTGCTCGACAAGGGCGCATATGGCGGCCGGCAGGTCGTCCCCGCCGATTGGCTGGAGGCGAGCCTGACCTCGCGCATCAGGACGGGCGACGGCCTCGATTACGGTTATCACTGGTACTTGCCGCGCTATGGCACACCCTCGGTGCGATACGGCGCCTTCGGCAATGGCGGCCAGCGCCTGGTCGTCGCACCGGACCTCGATATTGTCGTCGCGGTCACCGCCGGCAATTATAACCAGCCGAATGGCTGGCAGACATCGGTGAAGCTGACGAACGAGTTCGTCTTCGGCGGGTTGGCGCGATAGCCGGCGATCAGTTCACCCGCGCCCCAGCTTGTTGTAGCGCGCGACCAGCCGGTCGCGCTTGAGGCGCGACAGGCGGTCGATCCAGAAGATGCCGTCAAGCTGGTCGATCTCGTGCTGATGGCAGATCGCCCGAAAGCCTTCCGCTGCCTCGGTCCGCTCGACGCCGTCGAGATCGCGATAGCCTATCGTCACCCGCGCCGCGCGCTCGATCTCGTCGACTACGCCCGGCATCGAGACGCTGCCCTCGCCATGGCGGATCGTCTCGGACGACGCCTCGGCGACGACCGGATTGACGTAGACCGCGACCTCGCCCGGCGTCAGCTCCAGCACGACCAGCCGCAGCGGCACGCCGATATGCGGCGCGGTGATGCCGACGCCCGGCGCCGCCCGCATCGTATCGCGCAGATCATCGGCAAGCGCCCGCAAATCGGCGTCGAAACGGATGACGGGCTCGGCCACCACGCGCAGACGCGGATCCGGGAACCGCACGATCTGGCGGATAGCCATGGGCGGCGGCTCGTCGTCAGGCCGCCGCCTTCTTCTCCGCCGTGGCGTAGAAGCTCTCGCCGGTCTTGGCCATGCGCTTCAGCAGCCGGTTCGGCTTGAAGCGCTCGCCATGGGCCTTGGCCAGCTTCTCGCAGAGCTTCACGAAGACGGCCGCGCCCATGTTGTCGATGTAGGAGAGCGTGCCGCCCGAGTAAGGCGCGAAGCCGAAGCCGATGATCGAGCCGACATCGGCCTCGCGCGGATCGGTGACGACGCTTTCCTCATAGGTACGGGCTGCTTCCAGGGCCTGCGTGACGAGCAGGCGCTGCTGCAGCTCCTCCATGTCGACGCTTTCCGGATCGAGCCGCTTGCCGACGAGATCGGCCAGGCCCGGCCAGAGCCGCTTCGGCCCGGCTTCCGGATAATCGTAGAAGCCCTTCTTATTCTTGCGGCCCAGCCGCCCGTGCTTCTCGACCATGTCGGAAAGCAGCTTCTCCTGCGCCGGATCGACGGCAGCGTCGCCGAGTTGGGCCTTGGTGGCCTTCAGCACCTTCCAGGCGAGATCGACCGCGACCTCGTCATTGAGCGAGAGCGGGCCGACCGGCATGCCGGCCTGCTTGCCGGCAGCCTCGATCATCGCCGGCGGCACGCCCTCCATCAGCATGAGATGGCCTTCGCGGATGTAGTTGCCGACGCAGCGATTGGCATAGAAGCCGCGGGTGTCGTTGACGACGATTGCCGTCTTCTTGATGGCGCGGACATAATCCAGCGCCATGGCGAGCGCCTTCTTGCCCGTCTTCTTGGCCATGATGACCTCGACCAGCAGCATTTTCTCGACCGGCGAGAAGAAATGGATGCCGATGAAGTTCTTCGGGCGCTGGCTGTTTTCCGCGAGGCCGGTGATCGGCAGCGTCGAGGTGTTGGAGCCGAAAATGGTGCGCGGGCCGACCACGGCCTCGACCTCGGCGATGACCGCGGCCTTGACCTTCGGATCCTCGAACACGGCCTCGACGATCAGGTCGCAGCCCTTGAGGTCGGTATAGTCGGACGAGGCCTTGATGCGGCCAAGCAGCGCGTCGCGGTCGGCGGTCTTGGCGCGGCCCTTCATGATCTGGTCGGAGACCAGCTTGTGCGAATAGGCCTTGCCCTTCTCAGCCGCCTCGATGTCCCTGTCGATTAGCACGACGTCCAGGCCAGCCTGCGCCGTGACATAGGCGATGCCGGCGCCCATGAAGCCGGCGCCGATGACGCCGACCTTCTTGAGCTTGGAGGGCGGCACGTCGGCCGGGCGGCGGGCGCCCTTGTTCAGCTCCTGCATCGAGACGAAGAGCGAGCGGATCATCGAGGCCGCCTCCTTCGTCCGCAGAATCTTGGCGAAGTAGCGGCTCTCGACCTTCAGCGCGAGATCGATGGGCAGTTGCAGCCCCTCATAAACAGCCGAGAGGATGGCGCGGGCGGCCGGATAGTTGTCGTTGGTCTCGCGACGATAGATCGCGTTGGCCGGCGGCCAGATCTGCATGCCGGCTGGCGAATGCACCTTGTTGGAGGGCAGCTTGAAGCCCTTCTGGTCCCAGGGCGCGGTCGCCTGCGGGTTGGCCTTGAGCCAGTCCTTGGCGTTCTGGACGATGTCGGCGCGCGGCACGACGGCGTGGACGAGGCCGGAATTGCGCGCCGGCAGCGACTTCACCTGCTCGCCCTTGAACATCATCTGGAGCGCGTCGCCGGTCTGCATCAGACGCGCGACGCGCTGGGTGCCGCCGGCGCCGGGGAAGAGCCCGACCTTGATCTCGGGCAGGCCGACGCGGGTCGAGGCATCGTCCGAAACGACACGGTACTGGCAGGACAACGAGAGTTCGAAGGCCCCGCCGAGGCAGACGCCATGGATCGCGGCGGCGAAGGGCTTCCCGCAGGTCTCGAGCTTGCGGTAGAGCAGCGAGAGCTTGCGGCTCTCGTCGAAGAAGCTCTGCATCGCGACCGCCTCGCCCTTCTCCTTGGCGAGTTTCACATAGAGATCGCGCAGGCCCTGGAGCATGGTGAGGTCGGCGCCGCCGGAGAAGCTCTCCTTGCCGGAGGTGACGACGCAGCCCTTGATGGCTTCGTCAGCGGCGACCTTGTCGACGATCTGGTTCAGCTCCTCCATCGCCTCGGGGGTGATGACGTTCATCGAGCGGCCCGGCATGTCCCAGGTCGCGACGGCGATACCGTCGGCGTCGGTCTCGAAGCGGAAATTGGTGAGGTTCATCTGAAATCCTCCCTCGTCATTCCGGGGCCGAGCGCAGCGAGGAGCCCGGAACCCATGAACGACGTGTGATGTTGTTTGCTGCGGCAGCCGCTGCGCCTCTTCCGCAGCGGCTGGTGGTCATGGGTTCCGGGCTCGCCGCTATGCGGCGCCCCGGAATGACGGCGGCGCTAGACCCTCTCAATGATGGTCGCAACGCCCATTCCGACCGCGACGCAGAGCGTCACCAGCGCGGTCTGCTTGTCCTGCCGCTCCAGCTCGTCGAGCACGGTGCCGAGCACCATCGCGCCGGTCGCGCCCAGCGGGTGGCCCATCGCGATGGCGCCGCCGTTGACGTTCAGAACGTCGTCGTCGATGTCGAGCGCCTGCTGATAGCGCAGGACCACGGAGGAGAAGGCCTCGTTCAGCTCGAAGAGGTCGATGTCCTTCAAGGTCATGCCGGCCTTCTTCAGCACGAGCTGGGTGACGTCGATCGGGCCGGTCAGCATCAGCGCGAGGTCGGAGCCGACCGTGGCGAAGGCCTTGATGCGAGCGCGCGGCTTCAGGCCCGCCGCGCGGCCAGCGCGCTTCGAGCCGACGAGGACGGCCGCCGCGCCATCGACGATGCCCGACGAATTGCCGGCGTGGTGGACGTGGTTGACGAACTCGACATCCGGATGCGCGGCAGTCGCGACCGCATCGAAGCCGCCCATCTCACCCATCTGGACGAAGGAGGCCTTCAGCGCGGCCAGCGCCTGCATGTTGGCCTCGGGACGAATGGTTTCGTCGTGGTCGAGGATGATGAGGCCGTTGACGTCGGTCACGGGGATGATCGAGTTCTTGAAGCGTCCTTCCTTCCAGGCCTTGGCGGCGCGCTGGTGGGAGCGGACGGCGAAGGCGTCGACATCGTCGCGCGAGAAACCATATTTCGTCGCGATCAGGTCGGCCGAGATGCCCTGCGGCATGAAATAGGTGTCGATCGCGACACTGGGGTCGACGGCGATGCCGAAGCCGGAGGCGCCCATGCCGACGCGGGACATGGATTCGACGCCGCCGCCGATCGCCATCTCCTTCTGGCCGGACATGACCTGCGCTGCCGCGAGATTCACCGCATCGAGGCCGGAGGCGCAGAAGCGGTTGATCTGCACGCCCGGCACTTCCTTGCCGTAGCCGGCCTTGAGCGCGACCGTGCGGGCGATGTCGGCCGCAGCCTCCCCGACCGGATCGACGCAGCCGAGCACCACATCCTCGACGAGCAGCGGATCGAGGTTGCTGCGGTCCTTGATAGCGCGCAGGGCCTGCGTGCCCAACTCGATCGCCGTGACCTCGTGCAGCGAGCCATCGGCCTTGCCCTTGCCGCGCGGCGTGCGGACGTGATCGTAGATGAATGCGTCTGCCATTTGGTGGCCTCCCGGGGCGCCGTCGGCCGGCGCGTTCTGGTGCCGGACGTCATGGTCGGGCTTGTCCCGACCATCTCGTCATCCAGCGGGTTCTGCAAGAGATGCCCGGGTCGAGCCCGGGCATGACAGTCGATCGTCAGAACTGCTCAGGCGTCAGCGCCATGGTCGTATCGGCACCGGCAGTGATCCGCGCCAGATGCGCGGCAGTCTCGGGCAAGGTGCGCTCCATGAAGAAGCGGGCCGTGACCAGCTTGGCGTTCATCCGCTCGGTCGCGCCGTTGGCGCCGGCCTTGAGCTTCTCCTGCGCGACCTTGGCCATCCTCGCCCACATGTAGCCGAGCGAGACCAGACCGAGCAGGTGCATGAAGTCGTTCGCCCCCGCGCCGGCATTGTCCGGCTTGGCGAGCGCGTTGTTCATGAACCACATCGCCGCCTGCTGGAGATGGCCGAGCGAGACCTGGAGCGGCCCGAGCAGAGGCTTCAGAGCCTCGTCCTCGGCGTTGTCCTTCAGGAAGCCGCCGACCTCGTTGAAGAAGGCCATGATGGCACGCCCGCCGTCGCGGCCGAGCTTGCGGCCGACGAGATCCATGGCCTGCACACCGTTGGCGCCCTCATAGATCATGGCGATGCGGGCATCGCGGACGAACTGCTCGACGCCGGTCTCGGCGATGTAGCCGTGGCCGCCGAACATCTGCTGCGCCTTCACGGCATTGTCGAAGCCGATATCGGTGAGCACGCCCTTGAGCACCGGTGTCATCAGGCCGAGCTGGTCGTCGGCCGCCTGGCGCTCGGCGGCATCGCCCGAGCGATGGGCGATGTCGGATTGCAGCGCGTTCCAGAGCACGAAGGCACGGGCGGCCTCGTTGAACGCCCTGATCGACATCAGCGTGCGGCGCACGTCGGGATGGACGATGATCGGGTCGGCCGGCTTGTCGGCTGCCTGGGCGCCGGTCAGCGCCCTGCCCTGCAGGCGTTCCTTGGCGTAGACGACGGCATTCTGGTAGGCGACCTCGGACTGGGCGAGTCCCTGGATGGCGACGCCGAGACGGGCCTCGTTCATCATCACGAACATGGCGTTGAGGCCCTTGTTCTCGGCGCCTATGAGCCAGCCCTGCGCACCCTCATAGTTCATGACGCAGGTCGAATTGCCGTGAATGCCCATCTTGTGCTCGATCGAGCCGCAGGAGACGTGGTTGTTCTCCCCGACGGAGCCGTCCGCGCCGACCTGGTTGCGCGGCACGACGAAGAGCGAGATGCCCTTCACGCCGGCCGGCGCGCCCTCGATGCGGGCAAGCACGAGGTGGATGATGTTCTCGGTGATGTCCTGCTCGCCGGCCGAGATGAAGATCTTGGTGCCGGTCAGCCCGTAGGAGCCGTCGCCGTTCGGCACGGCCTTGGTCTTGAGCAGGCCGAGATCGGTGCCGCAATGCGGCTCGGTCAGGTTCATCGTGCCCGACCAGGTGCCTTCGATCATCTTCGGCAGATAGGCCCGCTTCTGCTCGTCGGAGCCATGGACGTAGAGCGCGGCGATCGCGCCCATGGTCAGGCCCGGATACATGGCGAAGGCCATGTTCGCGGCGGAGGCATATTCGTTCATCACGGCGCCGAGCGTGTAGGGCAGGCCCTGGCCGCCATATTCGGGGTCCATGGCGAGGCCGATCCAGCCGCCGCCGGCATAGGCCTCATAGGCCGCCTTGAAGCCTTTCGGCGTCGTCACCCGGCCGTCGGGATGGCGCGTGCAGCCCTCCTGGTCGCCGGAATAGTTGATCGGCTGAAGGACTTCCTCGCAGAGCTTGGCGCCCTCGCCGAGCACAGCCTCGACCACATCCGCGCTCGCATCGGCGAAGCCCGGGAGATTGTTGTAGCGCTCGATGTTGAAAACGTCGTTGAGCAGGAAAAGCGTATCGTCGACGGGCGCCTTGTAGACCGGCATCTGGTCCTCCCTCTCGTCGCTGAGCGGCACTTCGTCAACCGGGCCGCTTGAAGATGGTTCATATATAAACAATCCCGGTCGACATGCAACCGGGTACACCGCCTTTTTGTCGTTCTGCGGACGGCCGCTGGGCATGCGGCATAAAAAAACCCCGGCAAAGCCGGGGTTTCGTGGGTAGCCAGAACGAAAAGGAGATCAGGCTTTCGGGAAGCGGGCGAGCGAAGCCTCAAGCTCCGAGATCGCGCTTTCGATCTCGGCACGCTGGCTGCGCAGCAGCTCGAGCTGCTCGACGATCTGGTCGCGGCTGAGCTGAAGGCCACCGACATTGGCGGCCTTGTCCCCGGCCCCGCCCTTCTTGTCCTCATTGGCGAGCATGGCGCGGATCTCGACCAGCGTGAAGCCGAGCTGCTTGCCCTTGAGGATCAATGCGAGCCGCGCGCGATCGCGCGCAGAATAGATGCGCACCATCCCCGAACGCGTCGGCGTGATCAGGCCGCGCGACTCGTAGAAGCGAAGGGTACGCAGCGTGACGTCGAAGTCGCGAGCGAGATCGCTGATGGTGAATTCGCCGGCCTCATCGGCCTCGGCGGGTGCGTTTATAGAGCGGGCTTCATGACTCGAAGAACCCGCCATAGCCAGGCTTTGGCGCGACATGGAGGTCTCGTTCCTTGCGGGAGATCGAATCGCTGCCCATACGGCAGCATCGATCAGGATACCTCCTCATACGGAAGACGCTTTCGTTGCGTCAGGTAATACGTCGCTTTGCCCGGGTAAGTTACCGTTACATCGCGGCCCGGCCGATGTTCCCATGAGTCAATGGCGGAAAATTAACGGTTCGGAAGCCGTTTCTTAACTCGTTGTTTACCATGGCCGTCAAATGTCGGGAACGCGCATCGGCGTCGTCAACATTATCTTCACGACTGCCCAGGTTCGCGCGGCGGGTTTGCGGCATCAGGGGGCCGCACCCGACGTGGAGATCGGCCCCGTAGGCGAGCGAGAACATGGCCAACAGCTTGCCCTGGAGCGTCAAGGGCGTTGATCCCCGGACGCGCGACGCGGCAAAGGCAGCGGCACGGCGCGCCGGCATGACGCTCGGCGAATGGCTCGACCACAAGATCCGCGACGAGAGCGGGGAGCCCGAGTTCGCCCCGACACCGACACCCGCCAAGCCCGAGCAGCTGGATATCGCGGCCCTTTCCGAAAGGCTCGCACGCCTGTCCCAGGGACAGATGGATACCGCGCCGCGCAACGCCGTTCCCGACCTGTCGCGTTTCGAACTCGATGCCGTGGTCAACCAGGCCGCCAGCATCGAACGCCTGACCCGGGAGGCCAGCACCCGCACCGCGGGCGCGCTCGATTCCATCGCCCGCTGGATCGAGAAGACCGAAGACCGCATGTCGTCGAGCGAGCGCGGCTCCGCCGAACGACAGGAGCGCGCGACCAGCGTCATCGCCGAGACGATCAAAACGATGGGCGAACGCATCGCCGACATCGAGCGGCGCAGCCAGGAGATCCAGCAGAACCGGGCCGAGCATTCGCCGCGTCTCGCCTTCAGCCGCGACGGGCTGGCGGCGGCCGTCACCGACATCCGCACGCGCCAGCGCGTTCTCGACACCGAGGAAACCGTGCCCTCGCGTGCCGCAAGCGTCGCGCCGGAACGTATCTCCGCGTTGCGGGAGGATTTGCGGGAGCTGGAATCGAGACTCTCCCTCGGGACCCGGCGCACCTCGGCACAGCGCCCCGCCGCTCCGCAGCCGCGCCAGGCGGACACCAGCATCATCGAGAACAAGATCGCCGGCCTCGCCGAGCGTCTCGACCGCTTCGACCGGCGCGACCAGTTCGAACCTTTGCTCAAGCCCCTGGCCCGGATCGAGGCCGAGGTCTCGCGGCTGTCGCAGGATCGCACGGGCGACAGCTATCAGCGCTTCCAGCTCGAAATCGCGCATCTCGCCGCCAAGATCGACGCGCTCGCGGCGCGCGGCGGCGAGACGGCCAACCTCGACCCGGTGATGCGCGACATCGCGGAGCTGCGCAGCCTGGTCGCATCCGGCGGCCAGGATCACCGGCTCGAGGACCTCGCCCAGCAGGTCGCCTCGCTCGGCTTCGAGATCGGCCGGTTGCGCGAAATCCAGCCGGACCCGCGGGAGATGCGTACGCTCTCGGCTGCGATCGAGGACGTGCGCAGCACGGTCCTGTCCAGCCGGCCACAGGACTTCGACGCCGCGCCCCTGGCTTCGCTCGCGACGCAGATCGAAATGCTGTCGCGCAAGTTCGACGACGTCACGGCGCAGCGGCATGGCGACCATCTCGACGATCGCATCGACGCCTTGCAGCACCGCATCGAGCTCCTCGCCGAGCAGGGCCCATCCGCCGTCACCCGCCAGATCGAAGCGCTGGCCGGCCGGATCGAGAGCCTCGCCGCATCGAGCCAGCTCAACCGCATGGTCGGCACAGGCGACCCGGCGACGCCGGTCGATCTCGGCCCGATCGAGCAGATGCTGCGCCATCTCGCCGACAAGATCGACGAAGCCGGCGCCCCCGGCGCCGACTCGCAATCGTTCGAAGCCCTGGAACAGCAGATTTCAGGCATTGCAACTCGCCTCGACGAGGCGGCAGCGACACGTACGGCCGAAACCGGCATCGAGCGCACGCTGCAGGATCTCGTCGTGCATCTGCGGTCGATGCGCGAGGAGACTGCGGCCGAGCGGGCGGCCCTCGTCCAGGCGACCAGCACGGCCGCGGCGCCCGGCAAGGGCATCGCCGAGCTGTCGAACCTCGTCACCGGCCTGCGCGACACCCATGTCTCGTCCGAGCGCCAGACGCAGGATGCGCTGGGCGCCGTCCACATGTCGCTCGAGGCGATCATGGGCCGGCTCTCCGGGCTGGAGGCCGAGCTGCAAGGCGAGCGCCGGAATGCACCCCCCCGCGCTCAGACAATGGCGCGTGCCGAGGAGACGACCGGCCGCGCGCCTGCTGCTCCCGCTCGCGAAAGCACCGGCCCCTCCGTCAGCGCCGCCGCTCAGGATCGCTTTGGGGCGCCTGCCTCCTCCTCCCGCGTCGAGAGCGCTCCGACGCTGCCGAATACGGCCTTCGACCTGCCGCTGGAGCCGGGCTCCGGCCGTCCCCGCCCCGAAAGCAATGTCGCCACAGGTCAGGACCAGCAATCGGTCCGCCAGAGCCTGATCGCCGCCGCGCGGCGCTCGGCGAAAGCTGCCAGCGAGGCGGCAGCGAGCGCGCCCTCGGCCAGCCTTGAGCCGACAACGAAAAGCTCCGGCCGGCTCAAGGAAATCCTGGAGAAGCGCAAGCGGCCGCTGCTGCTCGGTCTCGCCGCGCTCGTCCTGGCGATGGGCACGGCCCACATCGTCACCGGTGCGCTGCGCGGCGACGGCACCAAAACCGCCAACGCGAACGGCGAAGCGCGCAGCCTCGTCGCTCCGCCGGTGGCCCAGCCGGAAGCGCCGGCCGAGCCGTCGCAGGCGCCGGTCAAGGATCAGGCTGCGGCTAAGGACCAGTCCTCGGCACTGTCGTCGGCTCCCCCGAATCCGGCGCCGGCCATTGTTGCGCCGGCCATCGTTGCGCCGGAACAGATTGCGGCCTTGCCCCCCGGTCCTGTCGGTCCGGCCGCGATGGACAGCCAGGCGGCTCCTGCCCCGGCGACGGAATCGAATGTGCAGGCGGTGACCGGCCTCGGCGACCTGCCGGCGGGCTTCGGCAGTGCCGGGCTGCGCAAGGCCGCCTTCGATGGCGATGCGCGCGCCGTCTACGAGCTGGCAAGCAAGGCCGTCGACGGTCCCGCCGCCCAACGCGATGCCAAGCTCGCGCTGCGGCTGTTCGAGCGCGCGGCCGTGGCGGGGCTCGCTCCTGCCCAGTTCCGCGTCGGCAACATGTTCGAGAAGGGCATCGGCACGCAGCGCGATCTCGCGCTCGCCCGCATCTGGTACCAGCGCTCCGCCGAGCGTGGCAACGCCAAGGCGATGCACAACCTTGCGGTGCTCCACGCCGAGGGCGTCTCCGGCAAGGCGGACTATGCAGTCGCGACCGAGTGGTTCCGCCGCGCCGCCGAGCTCGGGGTGCGCGACAGCCAGTACAATCTCGCGGTCCTGCTCGGCCGCGGCCTCGGGGCGCCGACCGATCTCGCCCAATCCTTCGTCTGGTTCTCGGTGGCCGCCACGCAGGGCGACGAGGATGCCGGCCGCAAGCGCGACGAGGTCGCCCAGCGCATGAAGCCGGAAGAGCTCGCCGCCGCCAAGGCGACCGCCAGCAACTGGAAGCCCAAGGCGCTCGATGCCGTCGCCAACGACGTGACGCCGCCGGCCAAGGGCTGGGACGCCGGCCCGACCGCAGCGGCAGCCAAGCCGAACAAGCCGGCGCGGAGTTGAGCCCGGCGCCGGCGCGTCATGCTTTCGACGTGTTGACGCGGCAAGCAGAACGATAGTCTCTTGAGGCGGGCCGGTAGCGGCCCGTCTTCCATTTCAGCAACATCTTTTAACCTGGGCGGTTCAGTCTGGGACAAATCGGTGCAAGCAGCGGCTATGCACCCGCCTGCGAGGGGTAAGAGTGCAGATTTACCTGCCGATCGCCGAGCTTCCGATCAGCGTGCTGATGGTGCTCGGCCTGAGCGGCGCGGTCGGCTTCATCTCCGGCCTGTTCGGCGTCGGCGGCGGCTTCCTGCTCACGCCCCTCCTGATCTTCCTCGACATTCCCCCCGCCGTCGCGGTCGCGACGGTCGCGGCGCAGGTCGCCGGCTCGTCGATGACCGGGGTGCTGACCTATCTCAGGCGCAAGGCGCTCGACCTCAAGCTCGGGGGCGTCCTGGTCTCGGGCGGCATCGTCGGAACGGTCCTCGGCGTGCTGTTCTTCAATACGATGCGCCGGCTCGGCCAGCTCGAGCTCGTCATCACGCTGTCCTATGTCACGCTGTTCTCGATCATCGGCGGGCTGATGCTCTACGATGCGCTGCGCGCCATGCTGCGCGTCCGAGCCGGCAAGCCGGCGCGGCTGAAGCGGCGCGGCGGCATGCATCCCTGGTGGATGGGCCTGCCCTTCCGCCAGCGCTTCTATCGCTCCGGCCTGTATTGCAGCGTCCTGCCTATCGCCCTGCTCGCCATCATCATCGGCTTCATCGGCGCCGTGCTCGGCGTCGGTGGCGGGTTCATCCTGGTGCCCGGCCTGATCTACTTCTTCCGGATTCCGCCGGCCGTGGTGGTCGGCACCTCGCTCTTCCAGATCCTGGTGACGATGACGGGCGCGACCATCCTGCATGCGGTCACCAACCAGTCGGTCGACCTCATCCTCGCGACGCTCCTGCTTCTGGGCGGCGTCATCGGCGCGCAGTTCGGCGGACGGGCGGCGCGCAACCTCAACGTCGAGTCCTTCCGGCTCCTGCTGGCGCTGCTGATCCTCTCGGTCGGCCTGCGCTTCGCCATCGAGCTCTTCATTCCGCCGAACGAGCCCTTCTCGGTCGTTGTGCCGGAGAGCGCGCGATGAAGCGGGTCCTCGGCCTCCTCGCCGCGCTCTGCGCCGGTCTCGCGACAGTGGCGGCCCGGGCCGAGACGCTGATCGCCGCGATGTCGAGCCACCAGATCCAGATCACCTCGAACTACACCGGCAGCCAGCTGACGGTCTTCGGACTGGTCGAGCGCGACGGACGCACGGTCTCGCGCGGCGATCCCTACGACATCATCGTCACGGTCCGCGGGCCCCGGCGCATGCTGCTGGTGCGCGAGAAGGAGCGGCTCGGCCCGATCTGGATCAACCGGACGCAGCGGCGCTTCCCTGACAACCCGGTCTTCCTGCACGTCGCCAGCAACCGGCCGATCGCCGAGATGATGAACGCTGAGACCGCACGTCGCGGCCGCATCGGCCTCGCCAATGCCGAACTGCCGCAGGGAAACTGGGTCGATCTCGATCCCAGTTCGATCCGCTTCCGCGAAAGCCTCACCCGGATCATGCAGGCGAAGGACCTGTACGGCTACGAGGAACGCGGCGTCACCTTCCTGTCGAACGCCTTGTTCAGCGCGCCGATCGACATCCCGGCCACGGCGCCGACCGGCTCCTACACCGTCGACATCGTGCTGTATTCCGGCGGGGTTCCGCTGGCGCGCCAGCAGACCAGCTTCGAGGTGATCAAGACCGGCATCGAGCAGCGCCTCGCTTCCGGAGCCTATGACTGGCCGCTGCTCTATGGTTTCGCGACGGCGCTGCTGGCGCTGCTCCTCGGCTGGGGAGCGAGCGTCGTATTCCGACGCGATTGAGGCGGGCGGCCGCGCTGGAGCCTGCTTCGTTTTCAGGGGAATGCGGGTCATCCCGGCCGGAGCGAAGCGGAGGGCCGGGATCCAAGCCTGAACCTCTATCGGCGGCGTTCCGGCATGGATCCCGGGTCAGGCCCGGGATGACGCCGTGGTTCCGTGAAAAATCAGCGAGCTAGTCGAGCAGACCGCCATAAGGCAGGAAGGCGACGCTCTCGCCCTCTTCCAGTTGCTCGACATGCTCGGCCAGCACGACAAGCCCGTCCGACTGCGCGAGCGAGGCGAGCGAGCCGGCGCCTTCGCCCGGATGCTTGCGCGCGATTACGACTCCATCGTCACGCCGTTCGATGCTCACGCGCAGGAACTCGCGCCGCCCGCCCTTCTTGCGATGACGGAAGCCCGCCGTGACCGGCAGGGCGACTGATGCCTCGAAGGCCGTGCCAGCAAGCCGGGCCAGCACCGGCCGGGCGATGAACATGAAGCCCACGAAAACGGCAACCGGATTGCCGGGCAGGCCGATGAAGGGCGTGCCGGCGACCGACCCGACGGCGATCGGCTTGCCCGGCTTGATCGCGACGCGCCAGAGATCGAGCGCCCCGCAGGCGGCCACCGCATCCTTGACGTGATCGGCCTCTCCGACGGACACGCCGCCGGAGGTGACGACGAGGTCGCAGGCGCCGGCCGCCTCGCGCAAATGCCGCTCCAGCTCGGCGGGTTCGTCACGCAGGATGCCGAGATCGGCGACATCGGCGCCCGCTCGCGCCAACAGGGCGCGCAGCATCGCCCGGTTTGCGTCGTAGATCGCCCCCAGCGCGAGGGGCTGCCCAGGCTCGGTCAGCTCGTCGCCGGTCGAGAACACGGCCACGCGCGGGCGACGCCGCACCCGGACGTGATCCAGCCCCAGTGCCGCCAGCAGGCCGAGGTCCTGCGGCCTCAGGCGTCGCCCCGCCGGCAAGGCCACCTGCCCGCGCGCGATATCCTCGCCTGCCAAGCGCAGATTAGCACCGCGCTTCAGGCCGGGAGGCAGACTGACCTCCCCGCCGTTCGGCGTGACATCCTCCTGCATGACGACAGTGTCGGCGCCGGCCGGAATCGGCGCGCCGGTGAAGATGCGCCAGGCGCCCCGCCCGAGCATTCCGCCCGTATCGCCCGCCGCGCTGCGGCCGAGGATCGGGAGACGGGTTTCAGCGCCGGGCGAGAGATCGGCAGAGCGGACGGCATAACCGTCGACCGCCGAATTGGAGAAAAGCGGCAGATCGAACGGCGCGATCACGGCCTCGGCCAGGGTGCGGCCATCTGCTTCGCCCAGGGGCAGAGCGAGAGCATCGGCCACCGGCGCGACCAGCGCGGCCGCGCGAGCCCCGGCTTGCTCGACAGTGATGAGCCCGGAATCCGTCCGGGCGCCGCTCAGCCGCGCCATCACGGCCCTCGCCCGCTTCGGCTCTTCGCTAGCATCGCCGCCGGCACTCCGTGTTATCCTGCCCGACCTTCATCGTCGCGGCGACGAGGCGGGTCAAGCATGCGGCATGGCGGCGGTTGCTCCAACCCGAACAGCCGTCCTATGAAGCAGGGCGACGACAACGGCCCGGCGGGCGCGAGACCATGGACACCATTCCGCTCGATCTGCGCGGCCTGAAATGCCCGCTTCCGGTGCTGCGCGTGCGCAAGGCGCTTCGCGGCGCGCGGGCCGGCAGCCTGCTCGTCGTGCAATGCACCGATCCGATGACGGTGATCGACCTGCCTAATCTCGCGCGCGAAACGGGCGATGCCATCGAGTTGCAGGGGGATGCGGACGGCGCCCTCGTCTTCCATATTCGCAAGGCGGCCTAGACAACCGCGTCATGCTCGGGCTTGACCCGAGCATCTCCTCGAAGAGATTCTCGGCTCTGCGCTGCGCTCCGCCCGAGAACGACGCTTCCGACAAACGGAGTTCGACAACGTGACCGTCTCCCAAGCCGATGTCCTGCGGGCGCTCGAACTGGTGAAGCTGCCGGCAAGCGGGCAATCGCTCGCCGCCTCCGGCCGCATCGGCGATATCCTGGTCGATGGCGGCAAGGTGATCTTCGCCATCGGCATCGACGCGACCGAGGCCGGCGCGATGGAGCCGGTGCGCAAGGCGGCCGAAAGCGCGGTCGGCGGCTTGCCGGGCGTGACCCAGGTCCTCGTCGGGCTGACCGCGGACAAGGCAGCGGCTTCGGCGGGCATGCAAGCCCGGCAACAGGCGCAGCGCCCCGGCCCCGGCGGCGCGCCCAAGCCTACCGGCGTTCCGGGCGTGAAGCAGATCATCGCCGTCGCCAGCGGCAAGGGCGGCGTCGGAAAGTCGACCACCGCGGCCAATCTCGCCGTCGCGCTCTCGACGCTCGGCCTCAAGGTCGGCGTGCTCGATTCCGACATCTACGGGCCGTCCATGCCCAAGATATTCGGCATCACCGGCAAGCCCCAGCTCGTCTCCGGCCGGACTCTGGCGCCGATGGAGGCCTATGGGCTCAAGGTGATGTCGATCGGCTTCCTCGTCGACGAGGAGACGCCGATGATCTGGCGTGGGCCGATGGTGATCTCGGCGATCACGCAGATGTTGCGCGAGGTCGCCTGGGGAGAGCTCGACATCCTCGTCGTGGACATGCCGCCCGGCACCGGCGATGCGCAGCTCACCATGGCCCAGCAGGTGCCGCTCGCCGGCGCCGTCATCGTCTCGACGCCGCAGGACCTGGCCCTGCTCGACGCGCGCCGTGGCGTCGCGATGTTCAGGAAGGTCGCGGTGCCGATCCTCGGCATCGTCGAGAACATGAGCTATTTTATCTGCCCGCAATGCGGGCACCAGTCCGATATCTTCGCCCATGGCGGGGCGCGGCACGAGGCCGAGCGGCTCCATATTCCCTTCCTCGGCGAGATCCCGCTGGCCATGCCGATCCGCGAGACCTCCGACGGCGGCCGGCCAATCGTCGCCAGCGACCCGCAGAGCTCGCATGCCAAGGCCTATATCGCGGTGGCGCGACAGGTGCAGGCCGGCCTCGGCGGCGCCATGCGGGCAGCACCCCGGATCGTCATCGAGTAGCGCCGACCGGCCGATGTCGGGGCTTGACAAACCGGCGTATATGTTCTTCTTTTGTTCTAGTTATATATCAGCTTTTCACGGCATCACGCCGTCATCCGGGACTTGATCCGGGATCCATGCCGAAGCGCTTCCGATGGAGGTTCAGGCATGGATCCCGGCTCTCCACGGAGTTCACCCTTGGGCCGACCAAAAGGCCGGACCCGAGGGCTCCGGCTGGGATGACCCGCGTTGGAAAGGACAGAGCCATGCCCGTCCAGCACGCCCGCCATATCGGCATCGGCATCGATCGCCCGGTGGAGGAGGTATATGCCTTCCTGGCCGAACCGGCGAATTTCCCGCAATGGGCCGAAGGCCTCGGTCATAGTTTCGTGCATGTCGAAGGAATGACCTGGCGCGCCGAGACGCCGACGGGGCCGATGCGCGTCCTGTTCAGCGAGCCGAACAATCACGGCGTGCTCGACCATGCCGTGATCCCCGAGCATGGGCCGGCCATGCACAACCCGATGCGGGTCGTCGCCAATGGCGACGGCGCCGAGCTGGTGTTCACGCTGTTCCAGCGCGAGGGCGTGTCCGACGACGAGATGGCGCGCGACGCGGCCATGGTGTCCCGCGATCTCGCGGCGCTGAAGGCCTTGCTGGAGCGATAATGTCCGCCGCCGTGGCTAGATCGGCAACCCCGCGAGGCGTTCCGCTTCGATCAGGTCTTCCGGCGAATTGATGTTGAAGAAGGGATCGTACGGCTCGGCCGGCCACTCGGCGACGGCAACGCCCTGCGCCTGCGTCCAGCGGCTGATCTTGCGTTCACCGGTCGCCAAGGCCTGGCGCAGCTCCTCTCGCAGCGAGACGGGCCAGAGCCCGATGGCATGGTGCGCCTGCCCGGCGGAGGCGGCGCAGGCGAGCGGCGTAACGGCCGCGATGCGGGCCCGGTGCAGACGCGCAGCAAGATCGGTCGGGATGAACGGCGTATCGGCCGCGATGCTCAGCAGCCAGCCCATGTCCGGCCGATGGCCGGCGAGCCAGTCGAGGCCGGCCAGGATGCCAGCAAGGGGGCCTGCGAAATCCGGCACCGTATCGGCGACGACCGGCAGGCCGCATGCCGCGAAGCGGGCTGGATCGCCATTGGCATTGAGGAGAAGGCCGTCGCACTGCTCACCGAGCCGCCCGATGACATGGGCGAGGATCGGCCGGCCGGCGAGCATCTTCAGGGCCTTGTCGCCGCCGCCCATCCGGCGCGCGAGGCCGCCCGCGAGGATGAGGCCGAGCGTGGGCGGCAGCGTGGTGCCGGTCATGCCAGACAATCCCGGGGCCGCGCCACGGCGCCGGTCAGGCAGCGAGCCGGATCGCGGCCGCGACCCAGCGTTCGACCGCCACAGCGTCGGCCGCCAGCTCGACCCAGTCGTCTCCGGCGAAATCACGCCAGGCCGGCAGGAAATCGTGCCGTACCGCGATCAGCACTGGCAAGCCGGCCATCACCGCATCGGCGATCTCCTGGCGCAGCCCCTCGCCCAGTGCTTCCTGCTTGCCGAACTTGTTGACGATGACGAGATCGACCCGCTCGGCCAGCGCGCCGGCAAAAGCGGCCGAGGCAGCGGCAAGCCCGGCCGCATCCAGATGGCAACCTGCTGCGGCGGCGCCGAGATCCTGGCTGATCGGGAAGCGCCGGCCGCTGCCGAGATCCTCAAGCGACATCGCCATGCAGCGATCGTCGCAGGCATCATCATTGTGCTGGACGACCCCACCGAGACGCAGACCGCGCTGCCTCAACTGCGCCGCCAATCCGTGCATGAAGGCGTCGATCGCGGAACCGCTCGCATAAGGAATGGCAGCCAGCATCGTCATGCCGGATTCCTCTCACGAACGGCCGCGCGACGCCAGAGGCGGTGGCTGGAAGACTATGTTACGCGACCGAGAGATGCCGGCGCAGTGTTGCGCCGCACCTACAGTCGTGCGCTTACAGTCTCGCTAGGGTGGCGAAGGTTTGTCTCGGGCAACCGGGCCGGCCGCTGCCCATCACGCCGTCGGAACGCATGATCCGCAACAACGCCCAAACCCCGCTCGACCCGGCGACCGACGCCGCACTGCTGCTGCGGCGCATCGGCTTCGGCACGCTCGCGCTCGTCCTACCGCTGGCGGCGCTGGTCTCGCGCCGTGCCGCCGTGGTGCTCGTGCCGATCGGCATCGCGCTGCTGATCATCGCGGCGCTGGTCGAAGAGCCCGGCAGGTTCGCCGGCGCGTTCAAGGAAGCCGTGCTCAGCCGCCCGGGCCTGATCCTGCTCGGCCTCGTGGCTTGGGCGTTCCTCTCGCTGGTGTGGAGCCCCTTCCCGGCTGCCGCGGCCGAGAAGGCCGGCAATCTGATGCTCGCCGTCGTGCTCGGCTTTGCCGGTCTTTCCGCCCTGCCCGAGCGGATGCGCTCCTCGAACCTGAACCTCTCGCCGCTCGGCACCGGCAGCGCCGGCATCTTCGCGCTCGGGCTGATCATCATCGCGGCGCTCAGGCATGCCGAAACGCCGCCCGGCGCGGTCGAGCGCGGCGTCTCGGTCGTTCTCATCACGGCCTGGCCGGCGCTCGCCTGGCTGCTGTCACGCGAAAGGGGGATGAGCGCGCTCGGCCTCGCGCTCGTCGTGGCGCTGCTGGCGCTGACGCGCTTCGAGGACGGCGAGACCGTCGCGATGATCTTCGGGGCCGTGGCCTTCGGGGCCGTGACGGCCAGCCGCGAGCGGGCCGCGCAGGTGATCGCCACGATCATCGCCGGGCTGATGCTGTTCGCGCCGATCCTGCCCTTCCTGCTCGCGCCGCTGGTATCGGCACTGCCCGACAGCGCCGACGGCTTCGCGCAGATGCTCTCGATCTGGGCGGATGTGATCCGCCAGTCGCCGATCGAGCTCGTCACGGGGCACGGGCTCGACACGGTCGTCCGCGGCCAGATGAACGGGACGCTGCCGCAGCCGGCGCCGGCCACGCTGCTGTTCGAGACCTGGTATGAGCTCGGGCTGGTCGGCGCCGCAGCCGCCGCCGCCTGTCTCTATTTCGCGATCCGCGCCGCCGGCCGGATGCCGGGGGCGCTGGCTGCCGGCGGCGTCGCGGCCTTCACCACGGCCTTTGCGCTCAGCGTCTTCGGCTTCGCGCCATTGCTGCCGTGGTGGCTGATGACGCTGACCTCCGTCGTGCTGCTGTTCGGCGCCATCGCCCGCGGCCAGTACCGGACCGACCGGCCGGCGGTGCCGCTGCCGATGCGTCCCGCCAGCCATAAGCGGCCAAAAGCGGGCGAACCGCCCGCAGCCTGACGGCTGCCTCAGCGGGAGAGCTCGGCGATAAGCGCGCGCTGGAACGTGGCGCCAGCTTCGAGCTGCGAGACGGCGATGAACTCGTCCGGTTGATGCGCCTGGGCGATGTCGCCGGGACCGCAGACGACGGTCGACCAGCCGGCGCGCTGGAACAGCCCGCCTTCGGTTCCGTAGGCGACGACATGGCTGCCATTGTCGCCGGTGAGCCGCCGGCAGAGCGCCTCGGCCGCACCGTCCGTCTCGGGGCCCATGGCGGGTGTGTTCGAGGTGATCTCGAAGCCGATGCCGCTTTTGGGCGCGATCGCCTGCATCCGCGCCTCGATCTCGGCGAGCCTGGCGCGATAGCGGGCGGCGTAGTCCTCATGGCTGTCGCCGGGGACGCAGCGCACCTCATGGGCGAAGGTGCAGTGCTCCGCCGTGATGTTCACCGCCGTGCCGCCCTGGACGACGCCGACATGCAGCGTGCTGTAGGGCGGCTCGAAGCCGTTATCGGGCGCCGCGGCCTTGTTCTGCGCCATCACCTCGTTGTGCCAGTGGATCAGCTCGCCCGCGACCATCACGGCGGGCACACCGATATCGACGCGGCTTGAATGCACGGCGTGACCGCGCACGGTCGTGCGCATCCGCATGGCGCCCTTGTGGCCGGTCACGACCTGCATCATGGAGGGCTCGCCGACGATCACGGCCGCGGGATTCATCCCATCAGCCTGCATCGCCTCGATCATCACCCTCGCGCCCCGGCAGCCGACCTCCTCGTCATAGGAGAGCGCGATATGGATCGGCCGCTTCAGCGGCGCCGCCAGCATCTCCGGCACGAGCGCCAGCGCGATCGCGTCAAAGCCCTTCATGTCGCAGGCACCGCGGCCATAGAGCCTGCCGCCGCGCTCGGTCAGGGTCCAGGGGTCGGACGTCCAGGCCTGCCCGGCTACCGGCACGACGTCGGTATGGCCGGAGAGCACGACGCCGCCATCGCCCTTCGGCCCGATCGTCGCATAGAGATTGGCCTTCTGCCCGTCCTCGCTCGGCGCGAGCCTGCTCTCGACGCCAAGCAAGGCGAGATAGTCGCGGCAGAAATGGATCAGGTCGAGATTGCTGCGCTGCGATTCCGTGTTGAACGAAACCAGCTTCGCAAGCATCTCTTTCGGCGTCATCGTCATCGCATCCCTCTTCCAAAGGCCCTGCTGCGCGCAGGTTTCGTGACAGCAAGCTAGGACCTGCCAGGGAGCAGGGACAAGGCGAAACCCGTCTCGCTCGCGCTTGACGGCCTTGCACGGGACGCGCTCTCGTGCGGCAACAGGTGCCGCCGCGCCCAGAACAGGACCGAAACCCGCCATGCCGTTCGATGTCACCCTCGCCGATATCCAGGCTGCCGCCGTTCGTATCGCCGGCAAGGTCCGCCGCACGCCGACCTATCACAGCGCCGGCCTGTCGGAGCGGCTCGGGGTCGAGACTTGGGTGAAGCTCGAAAGCCTGCAGCTCGGCGGCTCCTTCAAGGTGCGCGGCTGCTTCAACAAGCTGGCGGCGCTGAGCGCTGCCGAGCTGGCGCGCGGCGTCGTCACCGTCTCCGGCGGCAACCACGCCATCGCTGTCTCGCTCGTCGCGCGGGCGGTCGGCACCCGGGCGCTGGTGCTGATGCCGAAGGCGACGCCGGCCCTCAACATCCGGCTGACCGAGGAGGCCGGCGGCGAGGTCGAGCTCTGCGACGATTCGATCGCCGCCTTCGCCAAGGCCGAGGACTATGCCGCAGCGGGCATGATCCACGTCCATTCCTATGACGACCCGGCGATCATCGCGGGCCATGGCACGCTGGGGCTCGAACTCGCCGCCGATGCCGGCGGGCGCATCGACCATGTCTTCATCTCGATCGGCGGCGGCGGTTTCTCGGCCGGGGTCGGCGCGGCTCTGAAGGGGCTCGACCCGGCGGTGCGGCTGCACGGCGTCGAGACCGAGGGCGCGACGACGATGACGCAGGCGCTCGCCGCCGGTGAGCCCGTCCCGATCCGCTCGACCTCGATCGCACGCACGCTTGGAGCGCCCTTCGCCACCGAGCGCACCATGGCGGCTGCACGGCAATTCCTCGAGGAGATCGTCGTGGTTCCGGATGCGGACGCGGTGCGGGAACTGGTCTGGGTGCTGCAGAACGAGCGCGTGCTGGTCGAGCCGGCGGCCGCCTGCGTGGTGGCCGCCGCGCTGGCGCGCAAAGAGAAGTTCCGACCCGGAGAGCGCGTTTGCCTCGTGCTCTGCGGATCGAACGTCGCGATCGAGGATATCGCGCGCTGGCGGACCGAATTCGGGCTCTGAACGGTTAGATCAACCGCCGTTGCGGGCCAGCTTCGCGTAGCGGCTGCGCTTGCCGGCGGAGGCATAGCGGCTGCGCTTCTGGCCGTGCCAGGAGACCTCGCGCTCGCCGATATCGGCATGAACGAGGCCGTTGGAGTAGGTACCCACACCGCCGACATTTTCGAGCGCGCGGGCGATCGCAGCCGCTTTCCGTGGCGAGGTCCCCAGCGGCCGGAAATCGATCGCCTTGCCGCTATAGTGCTGCGAATGGCGGGCGTGGCGGCCGCCGCAGGTCGAGGTGATCTGGATCGGCCCGATTTTCGCGATGAGCTCGGCGACCATCGCCAGCGTCTCGGGCTTGAGGCAGCCCAGGCCCTTGACCTGAGGCTGAAAGGAAATTTTCTCGGAGGGAATGTTGGCCAGGGCCACCGCAGGCAAGAAACCGAACATCAACGCAAGCAACAACGAACGACGCATCATCTACCAAACATGAGAAGGGGGAAAGGAATGATCAGGTCAGAGATTCTCGATGACCTGAGCGAACGCCGCCTCCGCTATTGGCAAAGGAAGGCCAAATCATGGCTGGCGGCTTTCCGATCTATTACGTAGATGCAATCCAAGAGGCCTTCGGAGCGGAATCAACGGCACATCATCTTGTCAGATCACTGACCGCCATTCCGCAAAGGCCCGCCCCCTGCGCGCTGCCGGCTTGGACAGGCGGGCCGGGCCTGGGCTAGCGTGCGGACGGCACCCGCTTTCTGCGCGGCGCCCCATGCTATCTCAGAGGATACGATGCCCAAGACCGACATCATCGCGGCGCTGACTCCGGAAATCACCGCGATCCGCCGCGACATCCACCGCCACCCCGAGCTGATGTACGACGTTCACCGGACTGCCGGCCTCGTCGCCGACAAGCTCAAGGAATGGGGCGTCGACGAAGTCGTCACCGGCATCGGCCAGACCGGCGTGGTCGGGATCATCAAGGGCAAGGGCCAGAATTCCGGCAAGGTCATCGGCATGCGCGCCGACATGGACGCCCTGCCGATCCATGAGGAGACCAATCTCGAGCACCGCTCGACCGTGCCTGGCAAGATGCATGCCTGCGGCCATGACGGCCACACCGCCATGCTGCTCGGCGCCGCGAAGTACCTGTCCGAGACCCGCGACTTCGACGGCACCGCCGTGCTGATCTTCCAGCCTGCGGAGGAAGGCGGTGCCGGCGCCAAGGCGATGATCGACGACGGGCTGATCACCCGCTTCGGCGTGCAGGAGGTCTACGGCATGCACAACAGGCCGGGGCTCGCGCTCGGCCGCTTCGAGATCACCAAGGGGCCGGCGATGGCCGCAGCCGACCGCATTCACATCAAGATCGAGGGCAAGGGCGGACACGCGGCAGCACCGCACAACGTCAACGACCCGATCGTCGCCTCCTGCGCTCTTGTCAGCGCCCTGCAGACGGTCGCCTCGCGCAATGCCGACCCGCTCGAATCCATCGTCGTCTCGGTCACCGCGCTCAATGCCGGCGAGGCCTTCAACGTCATTCCGCAGACGGCGGAGATCAAGGGCTCGGTGCGCACGCTGACGCCGAAGACGCGCGAACTCGCGCAGAAGCGCATCACCGAGATCGTCGAGGGCGTGATGAAGGCCTTCGGCATGAAGTACGATCTCGAATACCATCTCGGTTATCCCGTGACCTTCAACCATGCCGGCCAGACCGATTTCGTGACCAGCGTCGCCAAGGAAGTCTTCGGGTCGGATGCAATCACCACCGACATCCCGCCGACCATGGGCTCGGAGGACTTCTCCTACATGCTGGAGGAGCGCCCCGGCGCCTTCATCAACATCGGCAACGGCGACTCGGCGGGGCTGCACCACCCGGCCTATGAGTTCAACGATGCGGCGATCCCCGTCGGCGTGAACTACTGGGCGAGCCTGATCGAGATCGCCATGCCGCAGCGGGCCTGACGCCTCACGATGAGCGACATCGATTGCCTGGTGATCGGGGCCGGCGTCGTCGGCCTCGCGGTGGCCCGCGCGCTGGCGCTGGCCGGCCGCGAGGTCGTCATCGCCGAGGCTGCCGACGGCATCGGCACCCAGACCTCGGCGCGCAACTCCGAGGTCATCCATGCCGGGATCTACTACCCGCCCGGCTCGCTGAAGGCCCGTGTCTGCGTCGAGGGCCGTCAACAGCTCTACCGCTACCTCGAAGAGCGCGGCCTGCCGCACAAGGCCTGCGGCAAGCTGATCGTCGCCACCTCCCAGGCGCAGAAGCCGGCGCTGGAGACGATCATGGCGCGGGCGAAAGCCTCCGGCGTCGATTCGCTGCGCTGGCTCTCGGGCGCCGAGGCCAAGGCGATGGAGCCGGAGGTGCGCTGCGAGATCGCCCTGCTCTCACCCGAGACCGGCGTCGTCGACAGCCATGCGCTGATGCTCTCGCTGCTCGGCGAGTGCGAGGCGGCCGGCGGCTCGCTTGCGCTGAACACGCCGATCGCCGGTTGGCGGCGCGAGGCGGAGGGTTTCAGCGTCGATTTCGGCGGCGCGGAGCCCGCGACCTATTCCGTGCGGACGATCGTCAATTCGGCGGGGCACGGCGCGCCGAAGCTGCTGGGCCTGCTCCCAGGCTTCCCGGCCGAGCATGTACCGGTCCAGCACTACGCGAAGGGCAACTACTTCGCGCTGACCGGGCGGCAGCCCTTCAGCCATCTGGTCTATCCGGTGCCGGAAGCGGCCGGCCTGGGCATCCACGCCACGATCGACATGGGTGGGCGCGTCAAGTTCGGCCCCGATGTCGAATGGGTCGGGAGTGACCAGGATCTGGTGGTCGACCCGGCGCGGGCGGAGAAGTTCTACGCGGCGATCCGGACCTACTGGCCGGCATTGCTGGATGGAGCGCTGGTCGCCGACTATGCCGGCATCCGACCGAAGCTGCACGGCCCGACCGAGCCGATGCCGGATTTCCGCATCGACGGACCGGAGGTGCATGGGGTGGCGGAGCTGGTCAACCTCTTGGGCATCGAGAGCCCGGGGCTGACGAGTTCGCTAGCGATCGCGGAGATGGTGCGGGAGAAGCTGGCGGCATAGAGCGCGTCATGCTCGGGCTTGACCCGAGCATCTCATGCCGAAAGAAACTCCAGAGCCGCATCCTGCCAGAGATTCTCGGGTCTGCGCTTCGCTCCGCCCGAGAATGACGCAGGGCGTACGCGCATGCGGCGAAGTCAGCTCCGTGCCTTCACAAACGCTTCCTTCGCCTCGCGCGCCAGCGTTGTGATGCGGCTCCAGTCGCCGGCGGCGATCGCATCGGCCGGGACGAGCCAGGAGCCGCCGACGCAGATCACCTGCGGCAAAGCGAGGTAATCACCGAGGTTCTTGAGGCCGACGCCGCCGGTCGGGCAGAAGCTCATCTGCGGGAACGGGCCGGAGAGCGCCTTCAGTGCCGGCGGGCCGCCGGCCTGCTCGGCCGGGAAGAACTTGGCGGTGGTCCGGCCGGCCGCGACCGCGCGCATGCAGTCAGACGCCGTGGCGACGCCCGGCAGCCAGGGCAAGCCCGCCTCGCGCAAAGCCGCATCGACGCCTTCGCTGAAGCCGGGGCTGACCACGGCCTGCGCGCCGGCATCCTTGACCTGCGTCACCTGGGCCGGAGTCACCACCGTGCCGGCCACGGCCAATGCCTTCGGCACCGACTTCGCGATGGCGGCAAGCGCCTCCATCGCCCCGGGACGGCGCAGCGTGACCTCGACGACGTCGATGCCGCCGGCGACCAGCGCATGGGCGAGATCCACAGCACGCGAGGCGTCCTCGATCACGACGACAGGGATCACGCCGCAGCTCTTCAACCGGGCAATCGCGGCAGTTTCGTCCATGGCCTCGTCTTTCAATCGATTTGAGCGGGTGAGCGGGCTCTACTCCTTCGCCCAGTAGACGTCGAGCCCCTGCTCGCGGCCGATCAGCATGTCGACCGGCAGCGGTGCCTTGCGGTTGGAGGCCTCCTTGAGGACGGCTTCCTTGGCGCCGCCGGAGACGAGCAGGCCCGCCCAGCCGGCATGGACGAGGCGCGCCGGCGAGAGCGACAGTCGTGGCGGCAGGCCGGGCGGGCGCGCGACGACGATGCCGCTATCGGGCACCGCGCTGAACGTGGCCTCGGCGCCGGGAAAGAGCGAGGCGACGTGACCATCCGCGCCCATGCCGCTGACAAGCAGGTCGAGCGGCGGAAGTTCGGCAAGTCGCGCGCCAAGCAGGGCTGCCGCAGCCTCGATATCGCTGCCGTGGCCGTGGAAGGAGATGAAACCGGCGCGTCCCTCGGCCAGCGGCGCGAACTGCTCTCGGATCATGCGCTCGTTCGAGGCCTCGTCGTCGGACGCGACGAAGCGCTCGTCGGTCGGCAGCAGCGTGACCTTGTCCCAGGCGAGATCTTTCTGCCCGAGAGCGGCGAGAAAGCGCGCCGGCGTCGTGCCGCCGGGGACTGCGAGCAGCGCCTTGCCCTTCTCGGCGATGACCTCCCGCAACCGCACCGCGACGGCCTCGGCCAGCGCCTCGGAGGCGTCGGCAAGGGTGGCGAAACGCTGCCAGGCAAGCGGGCCGGCCGTCATCAGACGAAATCCGGATCGGCCCAGGAACGGCCGTCGCGCTCGATCAGACCGATCGCCTGCGACGGCCCCCAGGAGCCGGCGGCATAGCGATGCGGATGCGGGCTGTAATCCTGCCAGCCGGCGATGATCGGATCGACCCAGGTCCAGGCCTGTTCGACCTCGTCGCGATGCATGAACAGGGTCTGGTCGCCGCGGATCACATCCGTCAGGAGGCGCTCATAGGCATCCGGCGTGCGCTCGTCGAAGGCGGTGGAATAGCGCAGGTCGAGCTGGCGCGGCACGATCTTGAGGCGTCCGGAGCCCGGCACCTTCATCATCAGCTGGAGCTGGACGCCGTCGTTCGGCTGCAGGCGGATGAAGAGGCGGTTGGCGTCGAGCCGGTCGCAGGTGCCGTTGCCGAAAATCGAGTGCGGCACCGGCTTGAAGGTGACCGCGATCTCGGAGTAGCGCTGCGCCATGCGCTTGCCGGTGCGCAAATAGATCGGCACGCCGGCCCAGCGCCAGTTGTCGATCTCGCAGCGCACGGCAACGAAGGTCTCGGTGTTGCTGCCGTGGCCTAGCTCCTCGGCATAGCCGCGAACACGCTGGCCGTCGATCTGGCCAGGCCCGTACTGGCCGCGCACGGTGTAGCGCTGGACGTCAGGCCCGACGATGGGACGCAGCGCCTTCAGCACCTTGATCTTCTCGTCTCGGACGGCGCCGGCTTCCAGCATGTTCGGCGGCTCGATAGCGAAGAGAGTGAGCAGCTGCATGAGATGGTTCTGCACCATGTCGCGCATATGCCCGGCCTTGTCGTAATAGCCGGCGCGGCTTTCGAGACCGACCGTCTCGGCCACGGTGATCTGGACGTGATCGATGTCGCGGCTCGACCAGGACCGCTCGAACAGCGTGTTGGCGAAGCGCAGGACGAGCAGGTTCTGCACCGTCTCCTTGCCGAGATAGTGATCGATCCGGTAAGTGCGGCTTTCGGGCAGGATACGCCCCACGGCGTCGTTGATCTGGCGCGCCGAGGCGAGATCGCGGCCGAGCGGCTTCTCGAGGATGACGCGCGAGGTCGGCGTCAGGATATCGGCCTTGGCGAGGTTCTCGCAGATCGGGATGAAGAGATCGGGCGGGGTCGAGAGATAGAAGGAGCGGACGCGCTCGCTGTCGCCCAGCGCCTTCTTCAGCGCCTTGTAGGTCTCCGGCTGGACCGCATCGAGCAGCACCATGGTGAGCCTGCGCAGGAAGGACTCGACCTGATCCTTCGGGATGCCTTCCTCATGGAGCCGCTGGGCGATCTGCTTCGGCAGGCCCTCGACATCCTCCTCCTTGCGGACGATCGCGAAGATGCGGCTTTCCTCGGGCAGAACCCCTTCGCGATTGCGCTGGCCAAGAGCCGGAAAGAGCTTGCGCAAGGCGAGATCGCCGCCTGCGCCGAAGATCACCAGATCGAAGGGCGGGACCGGCGTCCTCTCCGGAATGCTCTCGGGCCGAAGCGCATTGTCGACGATGGCGTCCATGGAACTCACAACTCCGTAAGGCGGTGCCGGTTTCGTAATGCCGGCGCAAAGCCTTGCCGCTCGACCGGCCTGTGTCGAACGCGAAGCGCATAGCGCAAGGCTGCGACCAGAGTGAGACGATTTGGCCCCGCTGCAAAGAGGCAATGGCGCTCGGCCGTTGCGCGTCCCGTTCAGCCGGCGCGGCTGAACCCCGCGCTCGCCGCCAGAAGCTGCTGCGCATAAGCCGTCTGAGGCTGGCGCGCGGCCAGCGTCTCGACGGTCATCTCCTCGACGGCGCGGCCGAACTGCATGACCAGCAGCCGCTCGCACATATGGCCGACGACCGCGAGATCATGGCTGACGAGGATATAGGTCAGTTTGCGCTCCTGCCTGAGCGCCGCGAGCAGGTTCAGCACCTCGGCCTGGATCGAGACGTCGAGCGCCGAGGTCGGCTCGTCGAGCAGCAGGATCGACGGTTCGAGCACGAGGGCGCGAGCGATGGCGACGCGCTGGCGCTGGCCGCCAGAGAGCTGGTGCGGATAGCGGAAGCGGAAGGAAGCGGGAAGGCCGACATCGGAGAGCGCCTTGCCGATGCGCGCCTCGGCATCGCGGGCACCGTGGATGGCGAGCGGCTCGGCCAGGGTGTCGTCCACGGTCTTCTTGGGATGGAGCGAGCCATAGGGGTCCTGAAAGACCATCTGGACATGGCGGTAGAAGGCCTTGTCCCGGACCTTGGGCTGCGCCGCGCCTTCGATCGCGACCGCGCCGCCCCAGTCGCGGTTGAGGCCGGAGAGCACGCGCAGCACGGTCGACTTGCCGGAGCCGGACTCGCCGACCAGGCCGTAGCTCTCGCCATGGTTCACGGTGAAGGAGAGATCCTTCACGACATGGGAATCGCCGAAGGAGACGTTGAGCTTGTCGACGGAGATCGCAGCGTTCGTCATGCCAGCCAGGCCGGGTCGCGGTTGAGGGTGGCGAGCTTCGCCCGGGGATGGCCGAGGTCCGGCAGGCATTCGAGCAGGCCGAGCGTGTAGGGATGGCGCCGGCTGCGTGCGGAAGGGTCGGCGAGCTCGGCCGCCGGCAGCGTCTCCATGACCTTGCCGCCATACATGACGATGACGCGGTCGCAGAAGGATTGCACCAGATGCAGGTCGTGGCTGATGAAGATCAGCCCCATGCCGCGCTCGGTCACGAGATCGTCGAGGATCTTGAGGATCTGGAGCTGGACGGTGACGTCGAGCGCCGAGGTCGGCTCGTCGGCGATCAGGATCTCGGGCTCGGCGATCAGCATCATCGCGATCATGACGCGCTGGCCCATGCCGCCTGAAACCTCGTGCGGGTAGAGGTCGTAGACGCGCGCGGGCTCGCGGATCTGCACCTGCTCCAGCATGGCGAGGCTGCGCTCGCGCGCCTCGCGGCCGCCGGCCTTGCGGTGGATGCGATAGGCCTCGGCGATCTGGCTGCCGACAGTCTGGACCGGGTTCAGCGAGAATTTCGGGTCCTGCATGACCATGGAGATGTGCCGGCCACGCAGCTTGCGCCGTGCGCCCTTGTCCATCGTCATCAGGTCCTGGCCGCGGAAGCTCATGGCGTCGGCGCTGACGACGCCGGGCTGCGGGATCAGGTCGAGGATGGCCCGGCCGGTCATCGACTTGCCGGAACCGGACTCGCCGACGATGCCGAGGCGCTCGCGCCCGAGCGTGAAAGAGAGCCCGCGCACGGCATGGACGATGCCGGTCGCGGTGTGGAAATCGACCTTGAGATTGTCGACTTCGAGAAGCGGCTGTTCGCTCGTCATGGCCTCGCGCGTCATGGCTTCACCTGGCATCCATGACGTCGCGCAAGCCATCGCCGAGCAGGTTGAAGCCGAGCGCGACGACGCAGATGGCGAGGCCGGGGAAGGTCGCGACCCACCACTGGTCGAAGATCTGCTCGCGCCCGGCCGAGATCATCGCGCCCCATTCCGGCATGGGCGGCTGCGCGCCGAGGCCGAGGAAGCCGAGGCCCGCGGCGGTGAGGATGATGCCGGCCATGTCAAAAGTGGTGCGCACGATCAGCGAGGGCATGCACATCGGCACGACATGCTTCCAGATGATGCGGGCGCGAGAGGCGCCCTGCAGGCGCATCGCCTCGATGTAATCCTGGTTGCGGATCACCATGGTCTCGGCGCGGGCGACGCGGGCGTAGGGCGGCCAGGTCGTGATCGCGATGGCGATGATGGCGTTGACGATGCCTGGCCCGAGCGCCGCGACGAAGGCCAGCGCCAGCACGAGACGCGGGAAGGCCAGGAAGACGTCGGTGATGCGCATCAGCAGCCGGTCGACCCAGCCGCCGAAATAGCCGGAAACGGCGCCGATCAGCAGGCCGAAGGGCCCGACCGTGACGACGACCAGCAGCACGATGACCAGCGTGATACGCGTGCCGTAGACGATACGGCTGAAGATGTCGCGCCCGAGCGCGTCGGTGCCGAACCAGTTGGTCATGGAGGGCGGCAGCAGCCGCTTGTCGAGTGCCTGGGCGAGCGGGTCGAAAGGCGCGATCAGCGGCGCGAAGGCGGCGACCAGCAGCAACAGGACGATGATGGCGAGGCCTGCCACCGCCATCGGGTTGCGCCGGAAGGCGAGCCATTGCCGATAGAGCTGGCCGAGCCGGGCCTGTCGGCGCGACTCCGGTGAATCGCTGATAAGCCAGGCATGCAAGCCGGCGGAGGGGGAGGTGTCGCTCATATCCGCCTCCTCAGCGCACGCGCGGATCGGCCAGCCGGCCGATGATGTCGGTCAGCAGATTGACCGCGATGAAGACGACGCCGACCACCAGCGTGCCGCCGAGCACCGCGTTCATGTCGGCATTGAGCAGGGCGTTGGTGAGATAGCGGCCGAGCCCCGGCCAAGCGAAGATCGTCTCGGTCAGCACCGAGCCTTCGAGCAGGTGCATGTAGGACAGCGCGATCACGGTGAAGAGCGGCACGGCGGCGTTGCGCAGGGCGTGGCGCCAGATCACCGCCGTTTCGGAGACGCCCTTCACGCGGGCGGCGACGACATATTGCTGCTGCAGCTCGCTGATCATGAAGCTGCGGGTCATGCGGCTGATATAGGCGACGGAGAGCAGGCCGAGGACGAGCGCCGGCAAGATCAGATGCGAGAAGGCATCCCAGAAGGCTTCCCATTCGCCTTCCAGTGCCGCGTCGATGAGGATCACGCCGGTGCGGGTGGTGACGATGTCCTGCCAGACCACGGAGATGCGGCCGGGCCCCGCGACCCAGCCGAGCTTGGCGTAGAACAGCAGGAGCGCCATCAGGCCGATCCAGAAGACCGGCACGGAATAGCCGACGAGGCCGACGACGCGGGCCACCTGATCCTGCCAGCGCCCCTGATTGACCGCCGCGAGGATGCCGAGCGGCACGCCGATCAGCACGCCGATCACCGTCCCCAGCGTGGCGAGCTCCAGCGTCGCCGGGAAGACGCGCCTGATGTCCTCGGTGACCGGATTCGAGGTCAGCACGGAGGTGCCGAGGTTCCCGGTGAAGACCTTGCCGATATAGATGGCGAATTGCTGCCAGAGCGGCTTGTCGAGGCCGAGATCGATGCGCGCCGCCTCATAGGTCTCGGGGCGGGCATTGTCGCCGACGACGGCGAGCACCGGGTCGATCGGGATGACGCGGGCGATGAAGAAGGTGACGAGCAGCAGGCCGAACATGGTTATGGCCACGGTCGTCAGCTCGCGGGAGAGCACACGGGCCCATCGGCGTAGCGCGCCGGCAGCCGATGGTTTGCGGACGGAAGTTTGCGTCACGGCCGTCATGACCCGCCTCCGATTCTTGTGGTTGCCAGGGCGCTTCGGGCAGCTACGGGGCGCGAAGCAGGAGCGGGCCGGGACAGGGCATGGCAAAGGCGCCCGCCGCGGCTTTGGCGCCGCAGCGGGTCTCCCACCCCTGACAGGACTCAGTTCTTGACGATGGTCGCGTAGAAGTTGGTGTCCGAGCTCGGTCCGATGACCCAGCCGTTCACGTTCTTGCGCTCGGCCGAGACCTCGATCTGCTGGAACATGATGACGAAGGGCGAGACCTTCTGGTGGTCGCGCTGCAGCGCCTCATAGGTGGTCGTACGCTTGGCGGCATCAGATTCCAGCACCGCGCCCTGCGTGACCTTGGTCATGTCCGGGATATCCCAGGCATTGCGCCAGGCCAGTGTCTTCGACTTCGCCTCCTCGCCATTGTCCTCGTTGATGGCGAAGGTCTCGGCATTGGTGTGCGGGTCGAGATAGTCCGGACCCCACTGGCCGATATAGATGTCATGTGTGCGGGCGCGGTACTTGGTCAGGGTCTGCTTGCCATCGCCCGGGATGATCTCGAGCTTGACGCCGGCCTGGGCCCAGGTCGCCTGGATCGCCTGGGCGATGTCGGTGATCGGCGCGACGGAGCGGGTATCCATGGTGACGGTGAAGCCGTTGGCGAGGCCGGCCTTGGCCAGGAGCTCCTTCGCCTTGGCGACGTCGAGCTTGTAGGGCTTGTCCGAGATCGCCCCGAGGAAGCCCTGCGGCAGGAAGGATTCGTGGCCCTTATAGGTACCTTCGACGATGTTCTTCTCGATCGAGCCGTAATCGACCAACAGCTTCAGCGCCTCGCGCACCTCGGGCTTGGCGAGGTTCTGGTTCTTCTGGTTAAGGCCGAGATAGAGGATGTAGCCCTTGTCGCCCTGGACGATCTTGATGGCGTCATTGCTCTTGACCGCCGCAAGCTGGTCCTTGGAGAGGTTGCGGGCGATGTCGATGTCGCCCTTCTCCAGCAACAGGCGCTGCGAGGCGGGCTCGGCGACATGGCGGACGACGACGCGCTTGCTCTTCGGCGCGCCCTTGTACCAGCTCTCATTGGCGTCGAGCGTATATTGCTCGTTCGGCCGGTAGCTGCGGACCTTGTAGGCGCCGGAGCCGGCCGAATTGAGCTTCAGCCAGCCATTGCCCCAGTCGCCATCCTTCTCGTTGGCCTTGACCAGCTTGGTGTCGACGATCGAGGCGACGCCCGAGGTCAGGCAGTTGTAGAAGAAGGTCGGAGCGAAGGGCTTGGAGACGGTGATCTGGACGGTGTTCTCGTCGAGCGCCTTGACCTTGTCGAGCACGTTCTCGGCGACGAAGCCGAACTGGCGCAGGATGAAGCCCGGCGACTTGTTCAGTGTCACGGCGCGCTGGAAGGAATAGACGACGTCGGCGGCGGTCAGCGGGTTTCCGGAGTGAAACTTGACGCCTTTGCGCAGCTTGAAGGTGTAGGTCAGGTTGTCGGGGGTGACGGTCCAGCTCTCGGCCAGTTCCGGGACGAGCGCGTTGTTGTTGGCGATATCGACGCCGATGAGCTTGTCATAGGCGTTGGCACCAACCTCGACGCCGGAGAACTCGAAGGCCTCGGCCGGGTCCAACGTGATGATGTCGTCGATCTGCTTGGCCATGACGACCGTGTCCTTCGGCGTCTGCGCGAAGGCCGCCGTCGTCGTCATCAGCGCGGTAAAGGCCGAAACGGCCATCAACTTGGCTACGTGACGCATCGAATTCCCCGTTGTTCGTATCTGCGGGCCGCCAAACAGCCCATTGCGCGCTATCTGGAACCACTCCGCCGCGACTGTCCAGCCATCGGCGGATCATGCGCACGCCATTGTGCACATCTCTTGGGCAGATACTGCCCGCACCGCCGACCCCATCTCCATAACGGCGCTTTGCGCGCGTCTGCCGGCTCGCTAACCTGTCTTCGTCGGCGGTTTCCGCCCTTGCCAGCGTCCAGGAGAGCCGAGCCTTGGCCATCATCGCCGCGCTGAACCACGTTACGCATTACCGCTATGACCGGCCGGTCACGCTGGGGCCGCAGATCATCCGCCTGCGGCCGGCACCGCATTGCCGCGCCGCGATCCAGAGCTATTCGCTGAAGGTGTCGCCCGCGCAGCATTTCGTGAACTGGCAGCAGGACCCCGCCGGCAACTGGCTGGCGCGCTTCGTCTTTCCCGAGCCGGTCAACGAGTTCCGCATCGAGGTCGACGTCGTCACCGAGCTGTCGATCATCAACCCGTTCGATTTCTTCGTCGAAACCGACGCCGAGACCTTCCCCTTCACCTACACGCAGGACCTGCGCGAAGAGCTCGCCCCCTATCTCGTCACGGAGCCGGTCGGCCCGCTGCTCGAAGCCTTCCTGGCCGAACTGCCGACGGAGCCCGTCAACACCGTCAACTTCGTCGTCGATCTCAATGCGCGGCTGCAGCGCCTGATCGCCTACGGCATCCGCATGGAGCCGGGCGTGCAGGAGCCGGAGCATACGCTGTCGATCCGCTCCGGCTCCTGCCGCGATACGAGCTGGCTCTTGGTGCAGGCGCTCAGGAATCTCGGCCTCGCCACCCGTTTCGTCTCCGGCTACCTGATCCAGATGAAGGCCGACATCGATCCGCTCGAGGGCCCGCGCGGAACGGACAAGGACTTCACCGACCTGCACGCCTGGGCGGAGGTTTATATTCCCGGTGCCGGCTGGGTCGGGCTCGATCCGACATCCGGGCTTCTCACCGGCGAAGGCCATTTGCCGCTGGCGGCCACCGCGCATTATCGCGCCGCCGCGCCTGTCAGCGGCGTGGCGAGCTATGCCGAGACCACCTTCGACTTCCACATGAGCGTCGAGCGCGTGCATGAGGTGCCGCGCATCACCCTGCCCTTCTCGGACGAATCCTGGACCGAGCTCGACCGGCTCGGCGAGCAGGTCGAGACCGATCTTCAGGCGCAGGATGTCCGCCTCACCATGGGCGGCGAGCCGACCTTCGTCTCGATCGACGACCAGACCGGCGAAGAGTGGAACATCGACGCCGTCGGACCGACCAAGCGCCAGCGGGCGGACACGCTGATCCGGCGCCTGCGCCAGCGCTTCGCGCCGGGCGGCATGCTGCATTACGGCCAGGGCAAGTGGTATCCGGGCGAGAGCCTGCCGCGCTGGGCCTTCGCCCTGTACTGGCGCCGCGATGGCGAGCCGATCTGGCGCAATGCCGATCTCATCGCCCGCGAGCCGGGCGCACAGACGGGCGGCGATCGCGAACTTGAGACCAAAGCCACCACGCATGACGCCGAGGCCTTGGCCAAGGGCCTATCGGACAAGCTCGGCCTCGGCGCCGACTATGTGCTGCCGGCCTATGAGGACACCGGCCACTGGTTGCTGAAGGAGGCGCAGCTCCCGGACAATGTCGACCCGCTCGATCCGCGCCTGGCCGATCCGGAGGAGCGGGCGCGGATGGCGCAGGTCTTCCAGCTCGGCCTCGGCAATCCGCGTGGCTATGTCATCCCGGTGCAGCGCTGGCAGGCGGCGGCGAGCGACCGGCGCTGGCGCTCCGAGAAGTGGCGGCTGCGCCGCGGCAAGCTGTTCCTCGTGCCGGGCGATTCCCCCGTCGGCTACCGGCTGCCGCTCGGCTCGCTGCCGGTGGTGCCCAAGGCCGAGTATCCGCATATCCATCCGCAGGACCCAATGGAGCCGCGGCAGCCCCTCGCCCCGGCGGGATCATCCGGGCCTGCACCCGCCGCGGGCGCCGGAAGCCCGCCGGCGCCGGCCGCGCCGACGAGCTTCGCCCCGCATCCGCAGATGGTGCGCGCCGTCGAGACCGCAAACGGCTCCGCGCAGGATCGGCGCGAGCAGGAGATCGGCGGCGAGCATGTCCGTACCGCGCTCAGCCTCGAGATCCGCGACAATGTGGTGTGCGTCTTCCTGCCGCCGGTCGAGCAGTTGGAGGATTATCTCGATCTCGTCGCCTCGGTGGAGGCGGTTGCCGAGGAATTGGGCCAGCCCGTCCATATCGAGGGCTATGCCCCGCCCTTCGACCCGCGCCTCAATGTCATCAAGGTCACGCCCGACCCCGGCGTGATCGAGGTCAACATCCACCCGGCGACGGACTGGCGCGACGCCGTCGCGATCACGCAGGGCGTCTATGAGGAGGCGCGGCTTTCGCGGCTCTGCGCCGAGAAGTTCATGGTCGACGGGCGCCATACCGGCACCGGCGGCGGCAACCATGTCGTGCTCGGCGGCGTGACGCCTGCCGATTCGCCCTTCCTGCGCCGGCCGGACCTCCTGAAGAGCATCGTGCTCTACTGGAACCGGCACCCCTCGCTGTCCTATCTGTTCTCGGGCCTGTTCATCGGCCCGACCAGCCAGGCTCCGCGCATCGACGAGGCCCGGCAGGACCAGCTCTACGAGCTGGAGCTCGCGATGGCGCAGGTTCCGAAGGCGGGCGAGACGCCGATCCCGCTCTGGCTGGTCGACCGGCTCTTCCGCAATCTTCTCGTCGACGTCTCCGGCAACACGCACCGCACCGAGATCTGCATCGACAAGCTCTATTCGCCGGACGGGCCGACGGGGCGGCTCGGGCTGATCGAGTTCCGCGGCTTCGAGATGCCGCCGGATTCGCGCATGTCGCTCGCCCAGCAATTGCTGCTGCGGGCGCTGGTCGCCTGGTTCTGGCGCGAGCCGCAGGAGGGCAAGCTGGTGCGCTGGGGCACGGCCCTGCACGACCGCTTCATGCTGCCCGAGATGGCCTGGCGGGATTTCCAGGATGTGCTCGCCGATCTCAAGCGCGCCGGCTACGCCTTCGATCCGGTTTGGTTCGAGGCACAGGCCGAATTCCGCTTCCCCTTCTTCGGCAAGGTCGCGCATGGCGGGGTCGAGATCGAGATCCGGCAGGCGCTCGAGCCCTGGCACGTCATGGGCGAGGAGGGCGCGATCGGCGGCACGGTGCGCTATGTCGATAGCTCGGTGGAACGCCTTCAGGTCAAGGCAAAGGGCTTCGTGCTCGGCCGCCATCTGATCACCTGCAACGGGCGGCGCCTGCCGATGACCGAGACCGGCTCGTCGGGCGAAGCGATCGCGGCCGTGCGCTTCAAGGCCTGGCAGCCGGCCTCGGGCCTGCATCCGACGATCCCCGTGCACGCGCCGCTGACCTTCGACATCGTCGACAGCTGGGTGGGCCGCTCGCTGGGTGGCTGCGTCTATCATGTCGCCCATCCGGGCGGTCGCAATTACGAGACACCGCCTGTGAATTCCTACGAAGCGGAGGCGAGACGGCTCGCACGGTTCGAGGCGATCGGTCATAGTCCCGGCGCTCTGGCGATTCCGTCGGAGGAAAGCAGCGCCGAATTCCCGCTCACGCTGGATCTGAGGCGCTAGAGCAGGCTTTTTCATTGGCGCGAGCTTTATCGTTCGGCGGTTTCCTGCCGGACGGAAAGCGCGCTAGCGGGGGTTAGACCAAGCGGATGGCTGTGCAGAGCCGCACCCGGTCGGGGGGACGCAGCAGAGCCGAGCGGCGCGCCGCGCTGCTCGCCGGCTATCGCCCCTTCCCCGGCGCCTTTGACGAGTTCGTCGATGCAGCCGGCACCGTTCGCCCGCATTGGGAGCCGTTCCTGGCGGAATGGTGCGCGCTGACGCCGGCCGAGCTCTCGCAGCGTTTCGGGCTGGCGGACCGGCATGTCCGCGACACCGGCGTCTCCTACCGCGTCCACGGCGACATCGACGCGAACGACCCGGGCTCCGGCGAGCGCTCATGGCCGCTTTCGCATGTGCCGCTCGTCATCCCCGAAGCGGAATGGCAGGTGATCGCGGCGGGCGTGACGCAGCGCGCGCAACTGCTGTCGACGCTGCTCGACGACATCTACGGACCGGGCGAGCTGATCGCGAACGGCCTGTTGCCTGCCGCCATCGTCACCGGCAGCCCCGACTACCTACGCCCGCTCCACGGTGCGCCGGGGGGCGGCGCGCTTCAGATTTACGCCGCCGATCTTGGACGCGGCCCCGACGGGCGCTGGTGGGTGCTGCAGGACCGGACGCAGGCGCCTTCGGGCGCCGGCTATGCGCTGGAGAACCGGCTGGCGCTTGCCCGCGCCTTCCCTGACATGTTCCGCAGCATGAACATCGAACGGCTGGCGGCCTTCTTCCAGGGTTTACGGGCCGGGCTCGTCGCGCGCTCGAAGCGGGTCGAGCCGCGCATCTGCCTGCTCACACCCGGCCCGCTCAACGAAAGCTATTTCGAGCAGGCCTATCTCGCGCGCTATCTCGGTTTCCTGCTGGTCGAGGGCGGCGACCTGCTGATGCGCGAGGGGCGCGTGCATGTGCGCACCATCGCGGGGCTGAAGCGGGCCGACGTGATCTGGCGGCGGATCGACGGCGATTTCGCCGATCCACTCGAACTCAATGCCCGCTCGGCGCTCGGCGTGGCCGGGCTCGTCGAGGCTGTCAGGCAGGGCCATGTCCATGTCGCCAACGGGCTCGGTTCCGGCGTCGTCGAGGCCCGCGCCCTGATGGGGTTCATGCCGGCCATCGCCGAGCAGCTCACCGGCGAGGAGCTGATCCTGCCGAATGTCGCGACCTGGTGGTGCGGCCAGCCGCAGGAGCGGCAGGCCGTGCTCGACCGGCTCGGTGAAATGAGCGTCGCGCCCGCCTTCCGCAGCGCCGGCGGCGGGTTCGACACGGCCCCGATCCTGGCCGGCGATCTGGCGGCGGCCGAGCGCGACGCGCTGCGCCAGCGCATCGAGGAGCGCGGCATGGACTATGTCGGGCAGGAGGTGGTGCGGCTCTCGACCATGCCGGTCTTCCAGAACGGCCGGCTCGAACCCCACCCGATGACGCTGCGCGTCTTCGCCGCCGCGACGCCGGAAGGCTGGAAGGTGATGCCTGGCGGCTTCTGCCGCATCTCCGACGAGCCCGATGCGCGCGCCGTCAGCATGCGCAACGGCGTGCGTTCCAGCGATGTCTGGATCACCTCGGAGGAGCCCGTCGCGCAGATCAGCCTGCTGCCGACGCCCGATCGCATCAGCATCCGCCGCTTCACCGGCACGCTGCCGAGCCGCGCCGCCGACAATCTGTTCTGGCTCGGGCGCTATCTGGAGCGCGGCGAAGCGGTCCTGCGCCTGGTGCGCGCGCTGCTCGGCAGGCTGATCGACGCGGACCCGGCGCCCGGGCGCAACGATACGGTGCGGCAGCTCGGGAGCATGCTCGTCGCCTGGGGCGCGGCAGCCGGCGGACAGGGCCAGAGGAATCCGGCCGCCCAGGCCTATGCGGCGCTCTACAGCCTCGACGACTATGGTTCCGCCGCAGCCTCGGTGCGCGAGGCGAGGCGCACGGCCTCGGTGATCCGGGAACGGCTCTCGGTCGATGCCTGGCGGCTGTTCGGCGATCTGCAGCGCCAGCTCCTTCCCGAGGAAGGGCGCAAGCCGAGCGAAGGCGAGACCTACGAGATCGCCGATCGGGCGCTGAAGACGCTCGCCGCCTTCTCCGGCCTCAGCCAGGAGAACATGGTGCGCGGTCCCGGCTGGCGCTTCCTCGACATCGGCCGGCGTCTGGAGCGCGGCGTCGCGACCTGCCGCTTCGCCCGGCAGTTCGCCGACAGCCATGCGTCGGGCGACAGCCTCGACGCCCTGCTCGACCTGACGGATTCGCAGATCACCTACCGCTCGCGCTACCTGCTCGGCGCCAGCCTGCAGCCGGTGCTCGATCTGGTGATGCTCGACCCCTATAATCCGCGCTCTGTCGCGTTCCAGGTCGAGCGGCTCGACGCCGAGATCGCCGACCTGCCGACGCTCGCCGATGACGGCATGCTGGAAGCGCCGCGCCGGCTGGTGCTGCGCCTCGCCGCCGATTGCCGCACCACCGAGGCGGGGCGCCTCGACCGGACCAGCATCCTGCTGTTCGAGCAACTGCTGATGGGTCTCTCCAGCGCCATCGCCGACCGCTATTTCCTGCAGAACAGCGGGCCCGAGGGCTCGCGGATGACGGGCATCGCGTGATCTACGATCTCCGCCACGTCACCACCTATGGCTACAGCCGGCAGGTGCCCTTCGCTCGCTGCATCATGCGGCTGCTGCCGCATGACGGCGGCGGCCAGATCGTGCGCAAGGCCGAGCTCTCGATCTCGCCCAGGCCGGCGGAGCGCAACGACGGCATCTGCTTCTTCGGCAACCGGATGACGGCTGTCACCATCACCAAGCCCCACCGGGAATTGAAGGTGGAGATGCGTGCCCGGATCGAGGTTCAGCGGCCGACACCACCGCATGCCGGCCTGACGCGCGGCTGGGAAGAGGTCGCCAAGCTGGCGTTGGCGTCGAGCAGCCTGGCTCCGGTTTCGCCGGCCCATCATCTTTATCCGAGCCGGCTCGTCCCCCAGGTTCAGGCGGTGATCGCCTATGCCGATGAAAGCTTCGGCGGAAAGCGGCCGGTGCTCGAAGCCGCCTGCGAGCTGATGGCGCGGATCCGGCGCGACTTCACCTATGATCCGGAGGCGACCGAGGTCACGACCCCGATCGCCGAGGCCTTCGCCCAGCGGCACGGCGTCTGCCAGGACTTCGCCCATATCATGATCGGCGGCCTGCGGGGTCTGGGCCTGCCTGCCGCCTATGTCAGCGGCTATATCCGCACCATCCCGCCGCCCGGGGAAAAGCGGCTGGAAGGCTCCGATGCCAGCCATGCCTGGGTGATGCTCTGGTGCGGCCCGGAAACCGGCTGGATCGGACTCGACCCGACCAACGACCTGATCGTCGCGGACGACCATATCGTCACCGCCATCGGCCGGGACTATGCCGATGTGGCTCCGCTCGACGGCGTCGTGATCGGCCCCGGTTCGCAGAAGATCGGCATCGCAGTGGATGTAATCCCGGTCGGCTGACCGCTCAGGCGGCCTTGTCCGCCGAGGCCGCCTGCGGCGTTCGCGCATGAGCCTCGCCCCAGATTTTCAACGCCATGATGACCGGCTCCAGCGTGCGCCCCTTGGCGGAAAGGCTGTATTCGACGCGCGGCGGCACCTCGGGATAGACGACCCGTACGACCAGCCCGTCCGCTTCGAGCTCGCGCAATTGCGTCGTCAGCATGCGCTGGGTCACGCCGGGAATGCGCCGCCGTATCTCGTTGAAGCGCAGCGTCCCGCCCATCAGGTGATAGAGCGCGATACCCTTCCATTTGCCGCCGATCAGGCCGAGCGCCGCCTCGACCGGGCAGCCGGCTGAGCAATAAGGCTCCTGGAAACGCGGCGGCATGACGGTATCCTTTTCGACACTATAGGCTGAAATTGTGCGTTCTTGCGCCCGTCGATGGTTATGCGCATTTCGCCGCTATCGCAACGCAGGAGAGACGCCATGCGCGCCGTCGGATACCGCCAATCGCAGCCCATCATCGCCGAGACCAGCCTGATCGATCTCGACCTGCCCGAGCCGGTGGCGGACGGGCGCGACCTGCTGGTCGAGGTCAAGGCGGTCTCGGTCAATCCGGTCGACACCAAAGTGCGGTTGGGCAACCAGCCGACAGAAGGACATGCGAAAGTGCTGGGCTGGGATGCGGCTGGTATCGTCAAGGCGGTCGGCCCGCAGGTGACCGATTTCAAGCCGGGCGACGCCGTGTTCTATGCCGGCGCGATCGACCGGCCGGGCTCGAATGCCGAATTCCACCTCGTCGACGAACGCATCGTCGGCCCCAAGCCGGAGACACTGAGCTTCGCGGAGGCCGCGGCGCTGCCGCTCACCGCCATCACCGCCTGGGAAATGCTGTTCAACCGGCTCGACATCCGCAAGCCGGTGCCGGGCGGGGCCCATGCGCTCCTGATCATCGGCGGAGCCGGCGGCGTCGGCTCGGCCGCGATCCAGCTCGCGCGCAAGCTCACCGACGTCACGGTTATCGCGACCGCGTCACGTCCCGAGACACAGAGCTGGGCACAGCAGCTCGGCGCGCATCATGTGATCGACCACACGAAGCCGCTGCCGGCGCAGATCGCAGCGCTCGGCATCGGGGCGCCGGCTTTCGTCTTCTCGACGACGCATACCGACGCGCATCTCGCCGGAATCGTCGAACTGCTGGCACCGCAGGGACGGCTCGGCCTGATCGACGATCCGAAGGCGCTCGACGCCAACTCGCTGAAGCGCAAGAGCCTGTCACTGCACTGGGAGCTGATGTTCACCCGCTCGCTGTTCAAGACTGCGGATATGGACGAGCAGGGCAAGCTGCTGGCAGAGGTGTCGCGCCTCGTCGATGACGGCACGATCCGGACCACGCTCGCCGAGCATTTCGGCCCGATCAACGCCGCCAATCTCAAGCGGGCGCACGCGCTGATCGAGAGCAATCGCGCCAGGGGCAAGATCGTGCTGGACGGTTTCTGAGAGAGCCCGCCGCGCGACCGGCTGTCACGCGATCAGGGCAGCACAGGCACTGGCACAAGACCGGCAGGCCGCGACGCAGGAGTCCATGCCACCGACGCGCTCGCAGTCGGCGGCGCAGGCCCCGCAGACCTCCGCGCATTCGCTCGCCAGATGGCGGCCATGGACCGAGTCCATCAGCAGCAGATGCGCCGTGGTGCGGCAGATTTCGGCGCAGGCCAGCATCAGCGTGAGATGCCCGCGCTCGGCATGGGCTCCGCCGACGGCGAGACAATGCGTCGTCGCCATGCTGTGGCAGTGCTTGTAGCAGTCGAGCGCGAGGTCGGCGGCGTTGCGCGTCTTCGGGTCGAGGTGGTGCATGTCGCGGCTCCGATCGGGAAGAGTTCCCGATCAACTGCCGCGACAGCCCGCTGTTCCGGCGATCAGGCCAGCGTGTAGGCCGTCTTGACCGTGGTGTAGAACTCCTTGGCGTAGGCGCCCTGCTCGCGCGAGCCGTAGCTGGAGCCCTTCCGGCCGCCGAACGGCACGTGGTAATCGACGCCCGCGGTCGGCAGGTTGACCATCACCATGCCCGCCTCGCTGTTGCGCTTGAAGTGCGTCGCATACTTCAACGAGGTCGTGCAGATGCCGGAGGAAAGGCCGAACTCGGTGTCGTTGGCGAGGCTGAGCGCTTCCTCGTAATCCTTGACGCGGACGATGTTCGCGACAGGGCCGAAGACCTCCTCGCGCGAGATGCGCATGGCGTTGGTGGTCTCGGTGAACAGCGCCGGCTGCAGATAGAAGCCGGGGGTCTCGCGCTTCAGCAGCTCGCCGCCGAAGACCAGCTTGCCGCCCTCGTCCTTGGCGATCTGGATGTATTTCAGGTCCTGGTCGAGCTGGCTCTGGTCGACGACCGGGCCGATATGGGTGCCGCTCTTCAACGCATCGTCGACGACGACGCCCTTCAGCCGCTCGATGCAGGCCTCGACGAACTTGTCATGGATGCCAGCCTGCACGATCAGGCGCGAGGAGGCGGTGCAGCGCTGGCCGGTGGAGAAGAAGGCGCCGTTGACCGCGACTTCCACCGCCGTCTTGAGATCGGCGTCATCGAGCACGACGAGCGGGTTCTTGCCGCCCATCTCGAGCTGGACCTTCTTCATCGGGTTTCCGGCGATGCAGGCAGCGGCGACCTTGCGACCGGTCGCGACAGAGCCGGTGAAGGAGATCGCCTGCACGTCCTTGTGCTCGAGCAGCGCCTGGCCGACGACCGAGCCGCGGCCCATGACGAGGTTGAGCGCGCCCTTCGGCAGGCCGGCACGCTGGATGATGTCGACCAGCGCCCAGGCCGAGCCGGGCACCAGATCGGCCGGCTTGATGACGACGCAATTGCCCCAGGCGAGAGCCGGCGCAATCTTCCAGGCCGGGATCGCGATCGGGAAGTTCCAGGGCGTGATCATGCCGACGATGCCGACCGGCTCACGCGTGATCTCGACGCCGACGCCGGGGCGCACCGAGGGCACGGCCTCGCCGCCGAGCCGCAGGCATTCACCGGCGAAGAAGGCGAAGACCTGGCCGGCGCGGGTGGCTTCGCCGATGCCCTCGGCAAGGGTCTTGCCCTCCTCGCGCGAGAGCAGGCGACCAAGCTCGTCCTTGCGGGCGAGGATCTCGTCCGAGGCCTTCTTCAGGATCTCGTAGCGTTCCTGCGGGGTCGTGCGGCTCCAGGACGGGAAAGCGGCCTTTGCAGCGGCAACCGCATTATTGAGGTCCTCGACCGAGCCCTGGGCATACTCGCCGACGACGTCGTTGGTGTCGGAGGGGTTGATGTTGCGCGAGGCGTTGGATGCACCGGCCCATTCGCCGGCGATGAGGTTCTTGAAGGGCGCGTTCATCTCGTTCTCCCACGAAACTGGCTCGTGGCAGGGTGTTAGCGCCTTTGAGCCGTGAAGGCCAATGCCACCCCGTCAAGCGGCCACCCGCTGGCCGCATCGCCGGGGCGGGCAAGAAGGCTGTGCGCCTACTTCTCCTTGATCGACAGCCCGTTCTTGCCGACCGAGATCTCCACGCCGTCAGGCTGCTTCTTTTCCTGGTAGAGCGAATAGCCGGTCACGGCGAGGGCGGCGACAAGGACGACGACGAGGACGACCAGCAGATTGCGCGAAGCGAGCATGAAGTTTCCTTGAAGAAGCGGCCGAGCGGCAGCGCCCTCCAAACGTCGGCCGCAGGACAATGTTCCGCGAAGGGGAACGTTGCTACGCCGCCGGCGTTCCCATTCGGCGCGGGCCGTGGAATAATCGCGCGCTGGAGGGAGCGATGGCCGAGACCGAACTGCAAGAGAGAATCTGGACGGCGCTGGCCGCGCATCCCGTCTACATGGTCTCGCTGCTGGCCGAGAACGACATCAAGACGCGGCCGATGTCGGGGCATCTCGACCGCGATCACCATCGGCTGCTCTTCATCAGCCACCGCCACACCGGCATCGTCGGGGCAGCGCTCCGCTCGCCCTCCGTCTCGATCGCGATCAGCCACGAGGACCGGAACTTCTATGCCGCGATCTCGTGCTCGGCTTCCGAGGTGCCCAGCCGGGAGACGCTGCGCCAGCTCTGGACGCCGATGGCCAGCGCCTGGTTCCCCAACGGCCCGGACGACCCCGACGCCACGCTGCTGGCGCTGACGCCGATCTCGGCCGAGATCTGGGACGGCCCTTCGAGCAGCGTGCTGGTCGCCTTCAAGCTGGCGACGGCGAAAATCCTGGGCCGTACGCCCGATCTCGGCGTCAACGCGACCATCGACATGCGCTGAACCCGACCGCGGCGCGGGTCAGGCCGGGTCGGAGGCCGCCATCTTGCGGCCGAGCCAGGCGATCGCGATGCTCGACCAGGCGATGCCGAGGCACCAGCCGCCGATGACATCTGTCGGCCAGTGAACGCCGAGATAGATCCGGCTCAGGCCGATCAGCACGATCATCACCCACGCCAAAACGATGCACAGGCGCTTGATGTCCTCGCGCCGCGAGGCGAGGCCGACGAAGCCCGCGATGCTGAGCAGCGTCACCGCCGAAAGGAAGGCGTGCCCGCTCGGGAAGCTGGCGGTGAAGGTGAGCGCCGCGTGGGTGACGACATCGGGGCGCTCGCGTCCGATCACGATCTTCAGGCCGTTGCTGGCCAGCAGGGCCGCGAGCAGGCTGACGACAAGGCCGATGGCGAGGTGGCGGAAGCCGCACAGCCAGAGCGCCAGCGTCGCCGTCGTCGCCATGAAGAACAGGCCGACGAAGCTGCCGAGCGCGGTCATGTCCCGCACGGCTTCCTGGAACCAGGCCGGACCGATCGGCACGGCCGGATTGGCCGGATCGCGGAACAGCATGATCAACCTGGTGTCGAAGGCGAAGCTGCGGTCCGACGCGATGAAGGCGGCGAGACCGAGAAACGCCAACGCCGCCGCGACCGGCACGAGGACGCGCGGCTGCCACCAGGACGACGATGCCCAGGACAAGGCGTGCGCAGGCTCAGACATGGTGGCTTTCACTCCGGAGGCTGGTCGGCCGCGCAGCAATGACGGTCAACGCCCGGGGTAGCAAGCCATAGGCCAACGGGCCGACCTTGCGCTCCACTTCGCCGTCGAAGGTGATGTGCCCGCGCCGCTTGTCGCGGCGGGCGAGCGTCACGGCGTTGCCCGTGAACGAGCTCAGATTCTGCGAGGAGCGCCAGCGACCGGAGGCGACGGACAAAGCCGCCTTGCTGCGCGAATAGAGGCCACCGGCATTCAGTACATGAACCTCGAAGATACCGCCATCGAGCTTATCGCGCCGCCACTCGGACCCGTCGAAGCGGTTGACGGTGACCAGCACCGCATCGGCCTCGACGACGTGGCTCTCCTCGCCGACGGCGATCTCGACCGTGATCGGGCGGGTGAACAGGATCGAGCGTGTCGCGGCCACACCGAAGGCGGCGGCCCGGCTGAACGGGAAGCGGCGGCGCGCATATTCGCGCTCGCGAGCCATGAGACTGAAGAAACCCATGCCCGAGATCGAATGGAAGAGCCGGTCGTTGACCCTGCCCACATCCATCGCCACGGGCTCGCCATGGCAGAGCGCCTCGACCTGCTGCTCCAGCGAGCCGAACAGGCCGAGATCGCGGCCGAGCACGTTGACGGTCCCCATCGGAAGAATGCCGACCGGGCGATCCGCCTGAATCAGAATGGGTAAAGCACCGTTGATCGTGCCATCGCCGCCAGCGAGGACCGGTATCGTCTGATCCTTCTCGATCGCCAGGGACAGCGCGCTGCCGATCTCGCGCGGCAGAACCAGCTTGACCTCTGCATGGCAGCTATGAGCGGCGAAGGCCGCCTGAAGACGCGCCGCAAAAGCATCGGCACCGGCCTCCAGGACCGCGCCGGCGCGAGCGTTGACGACAACGGTGTGACGCATGGTGCAGGCGAAGATAGGCGCCTGCCCCGCGGACACAAGGGCAGCCCTATGCCGCCGCCGGGTGGGCGTCGAACTGCGCCGGCATTGGACGCCTCAACGGCATCGGCGTTTCCTGGACCTCTTCGGTGATCACCTCGAAACGCTGCAGCGTGTGGCTGCCGAAGGAGCTGATCATCGCCACATCGGTTGCGTCGCGGCCGCGCGCGATGACGATTCGGCCGATGCGCGGCTCGTTGTGGCGGGCGTCGAAGGTGTACCAGCGCCCGCCGAGGAAGACCTCGAACCAGGCGTTGAAGTCCATCGGCGCCGGATCGGGCGGCACGCCGATATCACCGAGATAGCCGTTGCAGTAGCGCGCCGGGATGTTCATGCAGCGGCAGAGCGCGACGGCGAGATGGGCGAAATCCCGGCAGACGCCGATCCGCTCCTCGAAGGCTTCGGCCGCCGTGCGCGTGTTGCGGGCGAAATGATAGCCGAAGGTCAGGTGATTGTGGACGAAGTCCACGATCGCCTGCACGCGCTGCCAGCCCGGCTGGACCTGACCGAACAGGGACCAGGCCTGCCCGAAGAGCTTGTCGGTTTCGCAGTAACGGCTGCCGAGCAGATAGACGAGCACATCATCGGGCAGGCGCGAGGGCTGCACTTCGCGCGCGGCCGGGTTGACGGGGTCCACCTCGCCGGAATCATGCATGACGCCTTCCGACTCCAGGCGGATGCCGCCGGGCGGCGCGACCATGCGCCGGCAGATATTGCCGAAGGCGTCGAGATGCTGCGTGACGGTGATCGGAAGCGACGGATCGGCAAGCGCGCTCACCCGCATCTCGTCGGGCATGGTCAGATCGTGGCGCCGCGACGGATGAACGTCCAGCAGCGTCACCAACGGCATCTCATGAGCGCAAACCAACTCGATCCGATAGCCATAACGGATGCGCATCTGGTCTCTCCTGATGTGAGGGACGGCTACATCGCGACAGCGTCACAGCAGCTCATCGGGTCTCGAATTCCCCCACGCAAAAGACGCGCTGGGGCGGGCTCGGGTTCCCGGGTTCAGCCGAAAAAACGCAACGCCGGATCTCCTTCGGGGCCGAGCAAAAGGCACCGTCAAAAAAGAAGATGCGGGCCTTTCGGCCCGCATCCCGCCGCCACGGCGGTTCGGCTGGGGGGATAGCAACCGCCGCGACCTGCGTCTGGCAGCCGCTACATCATCCAGTAGGGCATCGTGCCGTAATAGTCGTGGACACGCTTGCCGTAAGCCTTGTCCTCCCAGTCGGGCTCACCCTCGCTGTCGTACATCGGGGCGGCTTCGAGCTTTTCCTTTGTGAGAGGCACGACATAGCCACCGCGCTGCGGGTCATAGTCGAGAACGCTCCACGGGATCGGATGGTACTTCTCGCCAAGCCCGAGAAAGCCGCCAAAGGACATGATGGCGTAGGCGACCTTGCCGGTCTGCTTGTCGAGCATCACGTCATAGATTTCGCCGAGATGGTCGCCACCCGCATTGTAGACGTCGGTGCCTGCGACGCGGGCGCCGGCAATCAGCGGATTGGACGTCGTGGTGGACGTGGTGGACATCGTCATGTCGGTTCCTCCAAGTGGTCGGTCGCACATCGCTGCAGCGCTGAAACTTGCCTTCTCAACGTCTCGCCGATGCGAAAGGTTCCGGCATTTTTCGGCGAGTTTCTGTGCAATCCTCCTGCAGCGAACGTCCTGCTCTTAGCTCTTACGGGCGCGGTCCCCGCGCGCGCCGGGAACCTTTGCCCGCGTGACGGGTTTGGGGTTCCGAAGTTCGATCGCCGTTTTGTGAAGAAGAGGAACAGGCAGCATGAAAAAGTTCATGGTCATCGTGGGTCTCGCCGCCGCCATCGGCGCCTGCACCCCGCGTGAACAGAATGCGGGCACTGGTGCTCTGATCGGCGCAGGCGCAGGCGCCATCATCGGCGGCGCAGCGACGGGCCGGGCGGGCGGCGCCCTGGCAGGCGCGGCCATCGGCGGCGCGAGCGGTGCGCTCATTGGCGGCGCGGCGACGCGTCAGACCTGCTACGGCCGCGACGAGTGGGGCCGGCGCTTCGCTTACGAGTGCTGAACTATTTCCCGATCGCCTGAAGGGAAGGCTCGCCAATCCGGCGGGCCTTTTTTTCTTTCGAGGAGGGTCTGCTGCTGCGAGCGTCTCAGACCTGTCCATAGGGGCCGAAACGCCCGACGAAACGATGGCGGAAGCCCGGATAGAGCAGGCGCACGGCGGTGACCGGCTGCGCCTGGTTCCAGGTGCGACGCTCGACCAGCAGGCAGGGTTCGCCGACCGTGACATCCAGCAAGGCCGCCTCCTCGGGCCCCGCTCCGACGGCGCTGATCGCATGCTCCGCCTGCGACCAGAGGCTGTGCCGGAGCAGCCAGTCGCCGGGCGGCGTTTCGGCGAAGTCTTCCTCGGCCACTCCCGGGATGCCGGCGGCGTGGATGATGCGCTCCTCCAGCACATGCGGTTTTCCGCCGGCGCGATGCAGCACGACGAGGTGAGCTACCTTGTCGGAACGCTTCAACCCGAACCGCTCCGCGACCTCGGACGAAGGACGCCCATCTTCACGCGAGAGCACGTCGTAGGCATAGGCCTGGCCAAGCTGGCTCACCTCCTCCGGGATCGAGAGGATGTCGAGCATGGCGTGGCTCGCCGGAGGGCTCGCGACGATGGTTCCCGAGCGGCGCCGACGCACGATGAGCCCCTCGCGCGCCAGCTGCACCAAAGCGCGGTGCACGGTCATCCGCGAGGCGCCGAGCTGTTCCATCAGGGCATGTTCGGGCGGCACGCTGGTGCCGGGTGGCCATTCCCCGCTGAGCACGAGATCGCGGATCGCGCGCCGGATCTGGTCGTAGACCGGCCCGGCGCCGTCCAGTTTCACCGCGTCGAGCCGGGTCTCGGTCATCGTGCTTCCTAAGCTGCCGCGAGCAGGCGCCGCATCACGCCGGCAAAGCGCGCACGCACCGAATCGCGGGCGGTATGCCGACCCTCGGTCACTACCCTCCTGCCACCGACAACGACATCGCGCAAAGGCAGGGCGTTGGCGGCGAAGATCGCGCTGTCGAGCGCCTCCGCGCCAGACTTCCCGACGATGGCGGGGTGATCGACATCGAGCGTGATGAAGTCGGCACGGCAGCCCTGTGCGATCGCGCCGATCGCGCGGCCGCAGGCCTGCGCGCCGCCGGCGCACGCCGCCTGCCAGAGCGCGACACCCGTCGAGGCGCCCTCCTCGGCGTAGAGCGCGCGGCGGCGATCACGCAGGCGCTGCGAATATTCGAGCTGCCGCAATTCCGCACCGGCATCGATCTGGATGTTGGAATCGCTGCCGACCCCGAACGCACCGCCCGCATCGCGGTAGCGGACACCGTCAAAGATTCCGTCGCCGAGGCTCGATTCGGTGATCGGGCACAGGCCGGCCACCGCACCGCTGCGAGCAATGCCGTCGCGCTCGGCATCGGTCAGATGGGTGGCGTGGATCAGGCACCAGCGGCGGTCGAGCGGGATCGTGTCGATCAGCAGTTCGACTGGGCGCTTGCCCATGATCTTCACGCTGTCGTCGACCTCGCGCATCTGCTCGGCGATGTGGATATGCACCGGCTCGCCTGGCCGGAGCGAGGAAACCCAGCCGAGATCGTCGAGCGCGACCGCGCGCAGCGAATGCGGCGCGACGCCGAGCCGCGCATCCGGCAGATCCCGAATAGCCGCCGCGCTGCCCTCCAGCAGGCGCTGGTAAGACTCGCGATCGTTGACGAAGCGGCGCTGGCCGTGGACCGAAGGCGCCTCACCGAAATTGCCGAAGCGATAGAGCACCGGCAGCAGGGTAAGGCCGAGCCCGGTTTCAGCGGCGGCTGCGGCGACCGCCTGCCCCATCGCCGCGATGTTAGCGTAAGGGCGCCCATCCTTGTCGTGGTGGAGGTAGTGGAATTCGGCGAGTGCCGTGAAGCCGCCTTCGAGCATCTCGACGAAAGCCTGCGCGGCGATGGCCTGCACGTCATCGGGATCGAGCCGGTCGAGGAAGCGATACATCACCTCGCGCCAGGTCCAGAAGGAATCCTCCGGCGCGCCGCGCTGCTCGGACAGGCCCGCCATGCCGCGCTGGAAGGCGTGGCTGTGGAGGTTCGGCATGCCCGGCAGCGCCATTCCGGCGAAGCTATGCCCTGCATCCACCGGCGCGGCGCCAGGCTCGACGGCCGTGATGACGCCGCCTTCGATGGTGATTTTCACATTGCTGGCAAAGCCTTGTGGCAGAAGCGCCTCGGCCAGATGCAGGGTTTTGGTCACGCCATCGCTCCATGGATTAATTGCATATGCAATTAAGCACTTGCCATTTGCATATGCAATTAGATAGCATATTCGAAATCGAAGGATAGCGGGGAGGATGCGACGTGGCGAAGGCGCCGGGCGAAACGCTGGCTTGCGACAAGCTCTGGACGAATGCGCGGCTGGCGACGATGTCACCCACGGCCGGCGCACCCTACGGCGCCATCGAGGATGGCGTGATCGCAGCCAGCGACGGGCGCATCGTCCATGCCGGCCCGCGCTCGGAGGCGCCGGCCTTCGCGGCGGCCGAGACGATCGATTGCGCGGGACGCTGGATCACGCCCGGGCTGATCGATTGCCACACCCATCTCGTCTATGGCGGCGACCGCGCGCATGAGTTCGAACTGCGCCTGCAGGGCGCGACCTATGAGGAGATCGCACGCGCCGGCGGCGGCATCCTCTCCACGGTCACCGCGACCCGCAATGCGAGCGAGGACGAGCTTTTCGCATCGGCCGACCGGCGCCTTGCCGCGCTGATCGCCGAGGGCATCACCACCGTCGAGATCAAATCCGGTTACGGGCTGGAGCAGGCCGCCGAGCTGAAGCAGCTTCGTGTCGCACGCCGGATCGGCCGCGAGCGGCCGGTGACGGTGCGCACGACATTCCTCGGCGCCCACGCCGTGCCGCCGGAGTACAAAGGCCGCTCGGGCAACTACACCGCGCTCGTTGCCGGGCCGATGCTCGATGCCGTCGCAGCCGAGGGGCTGGCCGATGCGGTCGACGCCTTCTGCGAGGGCATCGCCTTCTCGCCCGACGAAACCCGCCAGGTCTTCGCCGCCGCCAAGGCCAAGGGCCTCGCGATCAAGGTCCATGCCGAGCAGCTCTCCAACCTCAACGGCGCCAAGCTCGCCGCCGAGATGGGGGCGCTCTCCGCCGACCATCTCGAATATCTCGACGAGGCCGGGGTCGAAGCGATGGCCAAGGCCGGCACGGTCGCGGTCGTGTTGCCCGGCGCCTTCTATTTCCTGCGCGAGACGCAAGTGCCGCCGATCGCGCTGCTGCGGAAGCACGGCGTCGCCATCGCGCTCGCGACCGATGCCAATCCCGGTTCCTCGCCGCTGACCTCGCCGCTGCTCGTGCTGAACATGGCCTGCACCCTCTTCCGCATGACGCCGGAGGAAGCGCTAGCCGGCCTGACCCGCCACGCCGCCAAGGCGCTCGGCCTGCAGGACGAAATCGGCACGCTGGAGGCCGGCAAGCGCTGCGACCTCGCGATCTGGGACATCGAACGCCCGGCCGAGCTCGCCTACCGCATCGGTTTCAACCCGCTTCACACCCGCATCTGGAACGGACAATGACGACGCTTTCCCTGATCCCCGGCGCCGCCGGCCTCACCGACTGGCGTGCCATCCTCGACGGCGCCGTCGCTTCGCTCGCCGGAGACAGCGCCGCCTCCATCGCGTCGGGACAGAAGATCGTCGAGGAGATCGTCGCGGCCGGCACCGTGACCTATGGCGTCAACACCGGCTTCGGCAAGCTCGCCAGCGTTCGCATCGCAGATGCCGACCTCGCCACGCTCCAGCGCAACCTCATTCTCTCGCACGCAGTCGGCACCGGCCCCGCCTTGCCCGACGGCGTCGTGCGCCTGCTGCTGGCAATGAAGGCGGCGAGCCTGGCGCGCGGCGCCTCCGGCGTGCGGCCGGTCGTGGTCGAGGCGCTGGTCGCCGCGCTCAAGGCCGATGCCCTGCCGGTCATCCCCGCCAAGGGCTCGGTCGGCGCCTCCGGCGACCTCGCCCCGCTCGCCCATATGACCGCAGCCCTGATGGGCGTCGGCGAGGTCAGGCTGAAGGGCGAGACGCTGCCCGCCGCCGAGGCGCTGAAGCGCGCCGGCCTGGCGCCGCTGACGCTCGGCGCCAAGGAAGGGCTCGCGCTCATCAACGGCACGCAGGTTTCGACGACACTCGCGCTGACCGGCCTTGCCGCCATCACCCGCGTCTTCGACGCGGCGCTGGTGGCCGGCGCACTTTCGGTCGATGCGCTGAAGGGCTCGGACACACCGTTCGATCCGCGCATCCAGAGCCTGCGCGGCCAGCCGGGCCAGATCAAGGTCGCCAGGATCCTGCTCGAGCTCATTGCCGGCAGCGCGATCCGCGAGAGCCACCGCCATGGCGACAGCAAGGTGCAGGATCCCTACTCGCTGCGCTGCCAGCCACAGGTGATGGGCGCGGTTCACGGCCTGCTGGGGAGCGTCGCGGCGACGCTCGGGATCGAGGCCAACGCCGTCACCGACAACCCGCTGGTGCTCGGGCCGGGAGAAATCGTCTCGGGCGGCAATTTCCACGCCGAGCCTGTCGCCTTCGCCGCCGACATGTTGGCGATGGGCGTCTGCGAAATCGGCAACCTCTCCGAGCGGCGCATGGCGCTGCTGGTCGACCCCGTCATGAGCGGGCTGCCGCCCTTCCTCGCCCGCGACGCCGGATTGAATTCCGGCTTCATGATCGCGCAGGTCACGGCCGCGGCCCTAGCCTCCGAGAACAAGCAGAAGGCCTATCCGGCTTCGGTCGACACCATCCCGACCTCCGCCAACCAGGAAGACCACGTCTCGATGGCAACGCATGGCGCCTTCCGCCTGATCGACATGGCTCGCAATGCCGCGAGCATCATCGGCGTCGAGCTGATGGCGGCTGCGGAAGCGATCGAACACCACCGGCCGCTCAAGACCAGCGCACGACTGGAGCCGGTGCTGACGCTGCTACGCGAGAAGATCGCCCCGCTGACCGAGGATCGCTACCTTGCGCCAGACCTCGCTGCGGCAACCGAGTTCGTTCTCTCAGGCGCCTTCGGCAAGGCGGCCGGCCTCGACAGCTTCGCGGAGTTCGGGGCGTGAGTGCGGACGTTGTCGCGGTCACGCGAGGCTCCTCCCCGCTCATCCTCTCCATGCCGCATCCCGGCACGGCGCTGCCGCCGGAGGTCGGAGCGGCGCTGAACGAGCGCGGCCGGCAGGTCGAGGACACTGACTGGCATATGCGCCAGCTCTACGGCTTCGCAGATCGTTTCGCGCCCACCGTCGTCGAAGCGCAGCTCTCGCGCTTCGTGATCGACCTCAACCGCGACCCCGCCGGCGTCTCGCTCTATCCGGGGCAGGCGACGACCGAGCTCGTGCCGGGCACGACCTTCGACGGCGCGCCGATCTGGCTGATGACACCGGACGCCGCCGAGATCGAGCGGCGCAAGGCTGCCTATTTCCAGCCCTATCATCAGGCGCTCGCTGCCGAGATCGACCGGGTGAAGGCCGAGCACGGGTACTGCCTGCTCTGGGACTGCCACTCGATCAAGTCGGAGATTTCGCGCCTGTTCGAGGGCACGCTGCCGACGCTGAACCTCGGCACCAATTCCGGCGAGAGCGCCGCCCATTCGGTCGAGGCGGCAGCCGTCGCCGCCATGGCGGGCCACCCCTTCACGCAGATCGTCAACGGCCGCTTCAAGGGCGGCTGGATCACGCGCCATTACGGGCGCCCGCATAGCCGCGTGCACGCGCTGCAGATGGAAATCGCGCTCTCGGCCTATCTCACCGAAGAGGCCGCTCCCTGGACCTTCGACGCGCCGAAGGCCGCCCTGCTTCAGACCGCCTTATCCGCCACCATCGAAGCCGCCCTCGGCGCGGCCGCTGCCCTCGAACGGAGCCGCTCATGACCCGCCTCGACAACACCCGCACCATCCGCGCCGCGACCGGCACCGACCTCACTGCCAAGAGCTGGCTGACCGAAGCGCCGCTGCGCATGCTGATGAACAATCTCGACCCCGACGTCGCCGAGAACCCGCATGAGCTCGTCGTTTATGGCGGTATCGGCCGGGCCGCGCGCAGCTGGGAGGATTTCGACCGCATCGTCGCGACGCTGCGCCAGCTCGAAGCGGACGAGACGCTGCTCGTCCAGTCCGGCAAGCCGGTCGGCGTCTTCCGCACGCACAAGGATGCGCCGCGCGTGCTGATCGCCAATTCCAACCTCGTGCCGCATTGGGCGAACTGGGACCATTTCAACGAGCTCGATAAGAAGGGGCTCGCGATGTACGGCCAGATGACGGCCGGTTCCTGGATCTATATCGGGACGCAGGGCATCGTGCAGGGCACCTACGAGACCTTCGTCGAGGCGGGGCGCCAGCACTACAATGGCAGCCTCAAGGGCAAATGGGTGCTGACCGGCGGGCTCGGCGGCATGGGCGGCGCGCAGCCGCTGGCGGCGGTGATGGCCGGCGCCTCCTGCCTCGCCGTCGAGTGCAACCCGGACTCGATCGATTTCCGCCTGCGCACCCGCTACCTCGACGAAAAGGCTGGGACGCTCGACGAGGCGCTCGAGATGATCGCCCGTTGGACCAAGGCCGGCGAGGCGAAGTCAGTCGGACTGCTCGGCAACTGCGCCGAGATCCTGCCCGAGATGGTTCGCCGCGGCATCCGGCCCGACATGGTCACCGACCAGACATCGGCCCACGACCCCGTCAACGGCTACCTGCCGAAGGGCTGGACCATGGGCGAGTGGAAGCAGCGGCGCGAGGGCAACCCCAAGGCGGTCGAGAAGGCGGCGCGCGCCTCGATGCGTGAGCATGTCGAGGCGATGATCGCCTTCCAGGACATGGGCATCCCGACCTTCGACTATGGCAACAATATCCGCCAGGTCGCCAAGGAGGAGGGGCTGGAGAACGCCTTCGCCTTCCCCGGCTTCGTGCCGGCCTATATCCGCCCGCTGTTCTGCCGTGGCGTCGGCCCCTTCCGCTGGGCCGCGCTGTCGGGCGATCCGGAGGACATCTACAAGACCGACGCCAAGGTGAAGGAGCTGACCCCCGGCAACACGCATCTGCACAACTGGCTCGACATGGCGCGCGAGCGCATCGCCTTCCAGGGTGTGCCGGCGCGCATCTGCTGGGTCGGCCTCGGCGACCGCCACCGGCTGGGTCTCGCCTTCAACGAGATGGTCCGGAACGGCGAGCTCAAGGCCCCGGTCGTGATCGGCCGCGACCACCTCGACTCCGGCTCGGTCGCCTCGCCGAACCGCGAGACGGAAGCGATGAAGGACGGTTCGGATGCCGTCTCCGATTGGCCGCTGCTCAACGCCCTGCTCAACACGGCGTCGGGCGCGACCTGGGTCTCGCTGCACCATGGCGGCGGCGTCGGCATGGGCTTCTCGCAGCATTCGGGCGTCGTCATCTGCGCGGATGGCACGGACGATGCCGCCGCCCGCCTCGGGCGTGTGCTGTGGAACGACCCCGCGACCGGCGTGATGCGCCATGCCGATGCCGGCTACGACATCGCGCTGGATTGCGCCCGCGAGAAGGGGCTGAACCTGCCGGGGATTCTGGGCTGAGCCAGCCTCGCTGTCATTCAGGGGCGGCGCATCAGCGCCGAACCCGGAACCCAGAACCGAGACCGGTTTTCCCGTGAGCTCGGCCTACCTACCGGCTTTTTCGGGTAGGGTATCGGTTCTGGGTTCCAGGCTCATGGCTTCGCCATCCCCGGAATGACGCTGTGGTTCCGAGCGGAGAACAAGCAACATGCGCATCATCCGCGCCGCCGACTGCAAGGTCATGCCGTGGAAGAACGGCGGCGGCACCACCACAGAAATCGCGGTTTTTCCCGAGGGAGCCCCCCTCAGCGATTTCGGCTGGCGCATCTCGATGGCGCATGTGGGCACAGACGGGCCGTTCTCGTCCTTCCCCGGTATCGACCGGACCTTGTCGCTGCTGACCGGCAACGGCATCCATCTCGCCTTCGGCGATGGCGAGACGGTCGCGCTCGACAAGGGGACCGAGCCCTTCTTCTTCGCTGCCGACCGAGCCGTCGATGGCGTGCTGGTCGATGGGCCGATCGACGATCTCAACGTGATGAGCCGGCGCGGGGCGTGGAGCCACAAAGTCGAGCGCCTGCCCGGCGGATCGCACGAGATCGCGAACGAGCGTGGATTGCTGGTTCTGGTCGCGCGCCGCGGCGTTTGGCAAGTGAACGGCTCGGCTTTGGCTGCCGGGGACAGCGCGGTCCTCCCGGCACCCACAACCGTCTCGTTGCGCGCCGAAAGCGGCGGCGAACTCTTCGCCATCCGCCTTTCGCGGGCCTGACCTATGCCGTCATTCTCGGGCGGAGCGCGGCTCCGACCCGAGAACCTCTTGCCGGAGAAGGCACTGGTTCAAGAGATACTCAGGTCAAGCCCGAGCATGACGCCCTTCCCTCACCTCACGCCGCCTGCCGCGGCTGCGGGCCGACATAGACCGATTGCGGGCGGATCAGCTTACCGCCGGCGATCTGCTCCTTGGCATGGGCGAGCCAGCCCATCGTGCGACCGAGCGCGAAGACGCAGGTGAAGGAGTCCGGCGTGAAGCCGAGCGCTTCCAGCAGCAGCGCCGTGTAGAACTCGACATTGGTCTCGAGCGTCCGGTTCGGTTTGCGCTCGCGCAGGATGGCGAGCGCCGCCTGCTCGACGGCCTCGGCCAGCGCGAGACGCCCGCTATCGGCACCGAGCCGGCGGATCGCGCCCTTCAGCGCATCGGCGCGCGGATCGCGCACACGGTAGATGCGGTGGCCGAAGCCCATCAGCCGGTCACCGCGATCGAGCGCCGTTTCCAGCCAGGCCCGAGCATTGGCGGGCGTGCCGATCGCATCGAGCATCTCGATCACCGGGCCGGGCGCGCCGCCATGGAGCGGGCCCTTCAGCGCACTGACGCCAGCGAGCACGGCCGAGACGAGCCCCGCGCGGGTCGAGGCAACGACGCGAGCGGCGAAGGTCGAGGCGTTGAGGCCGTGATCAGCGACCGTGACAAGATAGGTATCGAGCGCGGCGGCCTGCTGCTTCGTCGGCGCCGTGCTCGTCAGCATGCGCAGCGTATCGGCGGCCTGCGACAGGGACGGATCGGGCGCGACTGGCACGAGCCCCTGCCGCAGGCGCAGGGACGCGGCGGTGAAGACGGCAGGCGCAGCCAGAAGCCGCAGCACCGTGCCGGCGTCCTCGCCATCGGGAATCAGCGCAGTCATCGCCCGGATCATCTCGACCGGGCCGAGTGTAACGGGCACCGCCGCCTTGGCGACGACCGTCTCGAACAGCTCCTGCCGGGCCGAGCCCAGCGCCGCCGGCAGGTCCTTCATGGCGGGCAGGTCCGGCACGAAGCCGTCGAGCATCAGCGCAGCCATCTCCTCGAAGGAGGTGTGGCCCGCCAGCTCATCCAGGCTGTGGCCGCGCACCACCAGCCGGCCCGCTGCTCCATCAACCTCCGAGAGCACGGTGTGGGCGGCAACGACGTCTTCAAGGCCATCGGACATGGCGATCTCTCCTACAAACGATGGCTTGAGGATTGGGAGCTTCATCGCTAGAATCAATCTTGAACAATATAATCAATGTATTTCGATGACCGACTGGCTGACGGCGCAACAGGTGATGGCGCGACTCGGGCTGAAGCCGCAGACGCTCTATGCCTATGTCAGCCGCGGGCTGATCGAGGCGCGCGGCGACGCGGACGATTCGCGCCGCCGGCTCTACCGGGCCGAGGATGTGGCGCGGCTGGAGCACCGCAAGGCGCGCGGGCGGAAGCCTGCCGCGATCGCGGAGGATGCGATCGCCTTCGGCGAGCCGATCCTGGCGTCCTCCATCGCCACGATCCAGCGCGGCAAGCTCTGGTATCGCGGGCAAGATGCCGAACAGCTCGCGCAGACGGCTAAGCTGGAGGATGTCGCGCGGCTGCTGTGGGATTGCGGCTCGCAGCGCTTTCCACCGCTGTTCACGCTCGTCCCGGAGGCTCCTGCCCTGCAGCGGATCTTCGGCGTGATCGCCACGCGGGCCGCAGGCGACACCGCCATGGCGGGGCGTGCCAGAAAGGCGCTTTATCTCGAAGCGGCCTCGGTGCTCGACGCGCTGGTCGATGCCATCGCCGGACGGCCTGGACAGGGTCCCATCCATCACCGGTTGGCGCAGGCCTGGGGATGCGATGCGGCTGGCGCCGACCTGATCCGCCGGGCGCTGGTGCTGCTCGCCGACCACGAACTCAACGCCTCGACCTTCGCGGTGCGCGTCGCCGCCTCGACCCGCGCATCCCTCGCAGCCTGCGTGCTGGCCGGGCTCGCGACGCTGTCGGGACCGCTGCATGGCGGCATGACGCCGCGCGTGCTCGGGCTGATGCGGGAGATCGCGAGCGAGGGCGCCGAGCCCGCGATTTCCGCCCGCCTCGCGGCCGGCATGCCGCTGCCCGGTTTCGGCCATCCGCTCTATCCGGACGGCGACCCGCGAGCGCGAGGGTTGCTCGCCGTGTTCACGCTGCCTCCGGCCTATGAAGAGGCTCGCCGCGCCGTTACCGCACTCACCGGCGAGGAGCCCAATATCGACTTCGTGCTGACGGCGATCGCCACCGCGTTGAGGCTCTCGTCCGACGTTCCCTTCCAGATCTTCGCCGCCGCGCGCTGCACGGGCTGGATCGCCCATGCGCTGGAGCAGAACGAGACGGGGCGGCTGATCCGCCCCCGCGCCCGTTATGTCGGCCCGGAGCCGGCTTGAAGCCCATTCATTTTCTGCGCAACTACGGGGTCATCCCGGGCTTGACCCGGGATCCATTCCGGAACGCTTCCGAGGAAGTTCAGGCATGGATCCCGGATCTCCGCTTCGCTGCGTCCGGGATGACCCGCGTTTCAACACGAGCACCGTGCGCTCTACGCCACCCTGCCGAGCGCGCCCTCTCGCTCCGCGATATATCCGCGCGTGATCGGTAAGCCGTCGAGCTTCTTCGCCAGCTGGAACTGGAAGACGACGAGATCGTCATGCCGGAAGCTCGCCTCGCAAGCAGCGAGATAGAACTCCCACATGCGGGCAAAGCGCTCGTCATACATCGCCACCGCCTCATTGCGCCGGGCGAGGAAGTTCTCGCGCCAGGCCTTCAGCGTTTCGGCGTAATGGATGCGCAGCACCTCGACATCGGTGATCACAAGCCCTTCCTTCTCGATCGCCGCCGAAACCTCCGACATGGCGGGGATGTAGCCTCCGGGGAAAATATATTTGGCGATGAAGGGGTTGGTGGCGCCGGGCGGCGACGAGCGGCCGATGGTGTGGATCAGCGCCACGCCGTCATCGCTCAGCAATTCGCGGATCTTGCGGAAGTAGTCGCGATAATAGCCGACGCCGACATGCTCGAACATGCCGACCGAGACGATACGGTCGAAGGGCTCGGCCAGATGGCGATAATCCTGCAGACGGAATTCCACCGGCAGGCCGGAATCCGCGCCCCGCTGCTTGGCGATGGCGAGCTGTTCTTCGGACAGAGTGATGCCAGTGACCGCGGCGCCGGTCTCGCCGGCGATCGACAAGGCCATGCCGCCCCAGCCGCAGCCGATGTCGAGCACGCGCTGGCCCGGCTGCACATCGAGCTTCGCTATGATGTGGCGCTTCTTGGCGAGCTGAGCCTCGGCCAGCGTGACGCCGGGCCGCTCGAAATAGGCGCAGGAATACTGCATGTCCCTGTCGAGGAAGAGCCGGAAGAAATCGCTCTTCAGGTCGTAGTGATGCGCGACGTTGCGCTTCGCCAGCGCGGGCGTGTTGTGCTGATGGAAGCGCCGCACCGCGGTGCGCAAGCCCGTCAGCACCTTGCCCCAGCCCTGCGGGCGGGCCTTGTGCATAGCCGCGACCAGCGCATCCAGCAGATCGTAGAGCGAGCCTTGCTCGACCACGACGCGCCCGTCCATCACGGCCTCGCCCAAAGCGAGTTCGGGATTGAGCGCAAGTTTCAGTTCAGTCGGCGCATCCACGATCCGCATGCGCAATCGCGGTGCGGCGCCCTGCCCGATCGACTGCAGCGTGCCATCGGGAAAAACAACATCGATACGTGGCTCGATCGCGAGCCGAGACAACATCCTGGCAATCAGCGAATGCATTGGCCCCACCTTCGGCAGCGCCCCTTTCGCCAAAAGATGGCAAGCCTCTATGTGTTCGTAACGAGGCCTTCGTGCAAGGCAGCCCTACGCCTGCGGCATGACCGCGCAGGCGAGGTATATCAGTTCTGCATCGGCGTCAGGTCGCCGCCATGCGTTTCCCGATCCTAGCGAAGCATGCCCATCGTCCGCGGCAGCCAGAGCGTCAGCTCCGGGATGAAAGTGATGGCGATGAGGGCCGCGAAGAGCGGTATCAGCCATGGCAAGATCGCCATCGTCGTCTGCTCGACGGATAGCTTGGCCACCCGCGAGAGCACGAACAACACCATACCGAGCGGCGGGTGGAGCAGGCCGATCATCAGGTTCAGCGTCATGATCAGCCCGAAATGGATCGGGTCGACGCCGAGCTTGAGCGCGATCGGCAGCAGGATCGGCACGACGATGGTGATCGCCGCGATGGTGTCGAGGAAGCAGCCGATGAAGAGCAGCAGCAGATTCACCAGGATCAGGAAGACCCATTTGTTCTGGGTCAGGCCGAGGATCGCGTCGGAGAGGATCTGCGCCGTGTTCGAGACCGTGAGCAGCCATGCGAAGATCGAGGCGGCCGTGACGATGAAGAGCACCGAGGCGGTCGTCTCGATCGTGTCGAACGTCGCTTTGGCGAGCGAGCGCATGGTCATCGAGCGATAGCGCACGAGGCCGAGGAAGAGCGACCAGATCACGGCTGCGGCGGCGGCCTCCGTCGGCGTGAACCAGCCCAGCGTCATGCCGCCGATCAGGATCACCGGCGTCATCAGCGCCATAACCGCCGAGAAGTCGAAATAGTAGTCGAGCGCGAGCAGAGCGGCGAGCGCGAGCCCGATCGCGACGTTCTCGGACAGCCCCGCCCAGACGAGGAGATAGGCGAGGATGGGGAAGCCCATCACGACGAGCACTTCGAGCCCGGCATTGCCGATCTGCCTCAGCGAAAACGGCGAATCTGAGCCCCAGTTGCGCAGCCGGGCGAAGATCGTGACCGTCGCCATCATGAACAGCGTCATCACCACGCCGGGGATCACGCCGCCGAGGAAGAGCGCGCCGATCGAGGTATTGGCCATCATGCCGTAGATGACGAAGGGCAGCGAAGGCGGGATGATCGGGCCCAGCGTCGCGGAAGCGGCGGTGACGCCGACCGCGACGTCCATCGGATAGCCGTGGTCCTTCATCGCCTTGATCTCGATGGTGCCGATACCGGCCGCATCGGCGATCGCGGTGCCCGACATGCCGGAGAAGATCACCGAACCGATGATGTTCACCTGGGCGAGGCCGCCGCGCATCCAGCCGACCAGCGCCACGGCGAAGGCGTAGATCCGGCCGGTCACGCCGGCGATGTTCATCAGGTTGCCGGCGAGGATGAAGAACGGCACCGCCAGTAGCGGGAAGCTCTCGACACCGGCGATCATGCGCTGGGCCATGATGACGTCCGGCACGGTGCCGGTCGCGATGATGTAGGTGAGCGAGGCGACCGCCATCGAGATGGCGACGGGAACGCCGAAGATCATCAGGGCGAGGAAGGTTCCGACGAGGATCAGCATGGATCAGGCCTCCGATCCGTCGAAAGCGGCGGGGTTTTCGAGGACGGAGTAGCCGCGGCGCCAGTTCTGCCAGGCGACCTGCAGGGCTCGCAGCGTCATCAGCGCGAAGGCGGCGAGCACGGAATAGAAGACGATCGATTTCGGCAGATCGACCGTGGTCATCATCTCGTCCGGGATGAGGGAGGCGTATTTCCAGACCAGCCAGGTGGCGTAGCCGAGGAAGCCGATGCGGATGGCATCGACCGCCGTCGCCAAGGCACGGCCAACCGGTTTCGGCACGTAGCGATAGAGGAAATCGACCTGGATATGGCGCGAAGCGCGTACGCAGAGCGAGGAACCGAGGAAGACGACGACGATCAGGGCGTAGATCGCGATCTCCTCCGTCCAGGCCAGGCTGTTGTTGAGGACGTAGCGCGTGAAAAACTGCGCCACGACGCAAGTGACCATCAGCCAGAAGACGGCGAGCGTCGCCCAATCCTCAACCCCATAGCACGAAAGATCGGCCGGCGGAGGCGGCTCATCGAAGACGTGAGCGATCTCCTCGATCGTCACCTGAGTATGGACTTCCGGCTGGCTGGCGCTTGTCACGGGGAACCTCTCGGCACGTCAGGCGCGTCGGATCGACAAGGGTGAGAGACGGCCCGGCAGTCGCCAGCCGAGCCGCGGAGCTGGGCGGCAGCCGCCTTACTTGATCGCCTGGATGCGATCCCAATCGGCCTTGCGGTAGCCGAACTGCTCGAAGGTGACGTTCTTCTGGACGTTGGCGAGGAAGTCGGCCTTGTCGATCTCTGTCACCGTCAGGCCCTTGTCCTTGAAGAGCTGGACCAGCTTCACCTCATCGGCCTGGATCTTCTTGGTCGTGCGCTCGGCCGCCTCCTGCGCGACGTCAGTGAAGATCTTGCGATCCTCAGGCGAGAGCTTGTCCCAGAGCTGCTTGGCGACGACCGTGTTGAGGTGGTCGACGATGTGGCCGGTCAGGACGATGTGCTTCTGCACCTCGTAGAACTTCTTGGCCTCGATGGTCGTCAGCGGGTTCTCCTGCGCCTCGACCGTGCCGTTCTGGAGCGCGAGATAGACCTCGGCGAAGGCTATCGGAGCGGTGTTGGCGCCGCAGGCGCGCGGCATGGCGAGATAGGCCGGCACGTCGGGCACGCGGATCTTGAGCCCCTTCATGTCGGCGCAGGCCTTGATCGGCTTGTTCGAGGTGGTGTGGCGCGTGCCGTAATAGCTGACAGCGACGATCTGGTGCCCGCTCTTCTCCTGATAGCCCTTCGCCATCTCCTTGAAGATGTCGGTCTTGGTGTAGGCGAGGAGATGCTCGGGATTGCGGAAGGTGAAGGGGTAGTAGGTCACGCCGATCGGCGGATAGGCGCGTGCCGCGAAGCTCGATCCGGAAATGATGATGTCGACGGTGCCGAGCGTCAGGCCCTGGTTGATGTCGGTCTCCTTGCCGAGCTGCGAGGCTGGATAGACCGTGATCTCGTATTTGCCGTTGGTGCGCTTCTTGAACTCGTCGGCCGCCCAGACGGACTCGGTGTGGAACGGCTCCGACGTCTCGTAGACATGGGCCCATTTCAGTTTGGTCTGCGCCTGCGCGGGCGCGCCGAGCAGGCCGAGGCCGGCGGCGAGCGCGGCCACGGTGAGATAGGTCTTCATCGGGCTTCTCCCTGTTTGCGTTTCAATCCCGTGATGCGCCCGTTCTTCTTGTTCGGGTCGGCCTTGGCGCCGGCCGGCCCGTTGCTCTTTCCAGCATCGCCGAAGCTCTGCGAAAAGCGTTCCTGTGAGTTCTGCAGATGCCGGCGCATCGCCTCGCGCGCCGCCGCCCCGTCGCCCCGCGCCAAAGCGTCGCGGATCGCCCGGTGCTCGGCCACCGCGCGGCGCCACGAGTCGGGGCTTTCGAAATAGCGGGCAAGCTGCCGGAAATACGGGCTGATGCGCTGGTCGAAGAGATCGCCGACGCAACGGACCAATACGCCGTTGCGGAGAATGCCGGCCAGCGCGACGTGGAAGGAGCGGTCGAGTGCGACGAGATCGTCGCTGCTCAGTCCCGATGCGGCCATCTGCTCCAGGACCATGTCGAGAGCCGCGATATCGGCGGGCTCGACAAGGCCCACGGCGTCCGAGCAGATCGCGCTCTCGATCAGCTCGCGCGCCTTCAGAACCTCGAACGGGCCTTCGGGAGCCCGGTCGCTCCAGAGCCGGGCGATGGCCTGAACCGGCGGATCGACGACATAGACGCCCGAGCCCATGCGAATGCGGACGCGGCCCTCGACCTCCAGCGCGATCAGCGCCTCGCGGACCGACGGGCGCGAGACGCCGAGCTTGTCGGCAAGCTCGCGCTCGGACGGCAACCGGCTACCGACCGGGAACTCGCCGCTCTCGATGAGATGGCGAAGCTGGTCGGCTATCTGACGATACAGGCGTGACGTCTCGACGGCCTCGATCGGCACGGACGGCTCCCCGGTTCCCTCTCGATGACCCCGGTTCGTGCCGGGGTCGTTTTGGCCATGTGGTCAGGCCAATTCAGGCGAGGGAAACAAAGGTGCGACAATCTGTCAACCGGCTTAGTGGTCGGCGGCGATGACCTCGGCCCGGATTTCCTCGACCAGCCGTTCCTTGAGGGAGACGAATTCCGGCGTGGTCTTGATCGTGTAGGGCCGCGGATGCGGCAGGTTGACCGGGATGTCGGCCTTGATCCGCCCCGGACGCGCGCTCATCACCACGACGCGGGAGCCGACGAAGATCGCCTCCTCGATGTCATGGGTGACGAAGAGCACCGTCTTCTGCTCGCGTTCCCAGATGCCGAGCAGCATCTCCTGCATCAGCGCACGCGTCTGGTTGTCGAGCGCGCCGAAGGGCTCGTCGAGCAGCAGGATCTTGGGGTCGTTGGCGAGCGCACGGGCAATCGCCGTGCGCTGCTGCATGCCGCCCGAAAGCTGCTTCGGGAAATGGTCGACGAAGCCGGAAAGCCCGACGCGCGCCGCCCAGTCGCGAGCGATCTTCAGCCGCTGCGTTTCGGAAACGCCCTTCTCGCGCAGGCCGAAGGCGATGTTCTGCTGCACGGTGAGCCAGGGAAAGAGCGTGTAGCTTTGGAAGACGAAGCCGCGATCGGCGCCGGGCCCCAAGACCGGGGCGCCGTCCAGCATGATGCGCCCCTCGCTCGCCGTCTCCAGCCCGCCGATGATGCGCAGTAAGGTCGACTTGCCGCAGCCGGAGGGGCCGAGGATGGTGATGAAATCGTTGTCCGCGACGGTGAGCGAGGTCGGCATCAGCGCGCGCGTCGGCTCGCCGCCGCGCTGGCCCGGGAAGACCTTGCCGACGTTCTCGATGACTAGCTTGCTCATGCGCGCGCCCATGGAAAGAGGCGCTGGTTGACCGCCTTGAAGAGGAAATCCGAGACCAGCCCGATCAGGCCGATCACGATGATGCCGAAGATGATCTGCCCGGTGTTCAGCAGCGCCTGGCTGTCGGTGATCATGTGGCCGATGCCCGACGAGGAGCCGATCAGCTCGGCGACGATGACATAGGTCCAGGCCCAGCCGAGCACGAGGCGGAAGATTTCGGCGATCTCGGGCGCCGCATTCGGCAACATCACGCGGCGCACCACCGAGCTGTCGGTCGCGCCCAGCGTATAGGCGGCATCTACGAGATCGCGCCGGATCGAGCCGACCGAGACCGCGATCATCAGGATGAGCTGGAAGACCGAGCCGATGAAGATGACGAGCAGCTTCTGCGTCTCGCCGATGCCGGCCCACAGGATCAGCAAGGGGATGAAGGCAGAGGCCGGCAGATAGCGCGCAAAGGAGACGAACGGCTCCAGGAACGCCTCGATCGGCTTGTAGGCACCCATCAGGATGCCGAGAGGCAGGGCGACGATGACGGCGATGATGAAGCCGCCGAGGACGCGCCAGATCGTCATCATGATGTCGAAACTGAAGCCGTAGCGCACCAGCAGGTTGTAGCCCTCGGCGACCATGGTCAGCGGATCGGCCAGGAAGAGGCGCTGGACGTAGCCGCCGAAGGTCGCGACCGACCAGAGCGCGACGAAGAGTACGAAGAAGGCCAGGCCATAGCCGATGCGGGCCGTGGCGGAGACGGGTTGCAAAGGTCTCATCGCGCTGTCGTTCCGGTCACGGCCATGGCCAGTTGCTTCCAGGGTTCGATCGACCAGAAGCCGGCGGCAGCGCCGGAGGTCGAGGGGAGGATATAGATTTTGGCGCCCGCCAGTTTTCCGGGCTGAAGCCCGTAGGCGAGACGGCCTTCGCGAATTCCGAGCGCGGCCTGCGCGGCGCGCTTGCCGTTGAAGGCGACGATACCGGGCGTGCTGGCTGCAATCCGCGCCGTGAAGCCAGCCACGTCGAAATGGCCGCCTCGCAGCGCCGAGTCGGGGCCGGAGGTTCGCTTGGCGACATCGGTGAGGCCGATGCCGTAGCGCGGCAGGCTCCGGAACTCTTCCGGCGCCAGCTTCACCGGCAGCAGCCCGGTCTGGTGAAGCACCGTCCAGAACTTGTTGCCGGGGCCGGCATAATAGGCTCTCCGCCGGGCCGAGACGGCCCCGGCCTGCGTGCCGCAGAAGACGACGCGCAGGCCGGGTTCGAGGACGTCCGGAAGGATGTCTTCCGTCACGCGTCGGCGTTCACTTGCCGGCGACGAACTTCGTGTCGACCAGCGAGGCGAGATCAGGCTTGGCCTTGATCAGGCCGATCTCGAGCAGCAGGTCGGCGGCCTTGGCCGAGAAGGCCTGCCAGTCGCCGGCGAAGAACGCCTTGTTGCCCTCGGCATCGGACCAGCGCAGGAACGCGGCCGACTTGCCGAACTGCTCGCCGGTCTGCTTCACATCCGCGCCCATGATCTCATAGGCCTTGGCCGGGTCCTTCTTGATCATCTCCAGCGCCTCGAAATAGCTCTGGGTCAGCGCTGCCGCGGCCTTGTCGTTGACGAGGAAGGCCGGCGTGCAGCCGAAGGTGTCCATCACCATAGGGTATTCGAGCGTGGTCGCGATGATCTTGCCGGCATCGGGCTTGTCGCGGACGGAGGAGAGATAGGGCTCATAGGTCATGGCGGCGTCGTTCTGGCCGGCGATGAAGGCCTGCGCGGCCGGGCCGGGCTCCATGTTGACGACGCTGACATCCTTCACCGACAGGCCGTTCTCCTTGAGGAACCAGGCCAGCGCGAAATAGGGCGAGGTGCCGGGCGCCGAGGCCGCCACCGTCTTGCCCTTGAGGTCCTTGATCGAGCCGACACCGCTGCGCACGGCCATGCCGTCGGCGCCGTAGCTCTTGTCGAGCTGGAAGATCTGCTTGGTCTTGATGCCAGCGGCATCCCAGACGATCCAGGTCTCGACCGTCGTCGCGGCGCACTGGATGTCGCCCGAGGCGATGGCGAGGTGGCGATCCTTCTGCGGGATCTTCTTGATCGTCACGTCGAGGCCGTTCTTCGCGAAGATGCCGGCTTCCTTGGCGAGAACCAGCGGCGCGAAGCCGGTCCAGCCGGAGATGCCGATATTCACCTTGGTCTGTGCCTGAGCGCCGCCCGCCGCCAGGAGCGCGGCAAGGCCAAAGCCGACTGCGGCGCCCATGCGCTTGAATGCTGCCATGATCGAAACCCTTCCCCTGTTTTGCGGCGAACGCGCCACTCAGGACGCTAGACAGCGTCATTCGCGGCGGGATGCAACCTTCGTTCCAAATCAGGTTAAATGCATATGCAAATCCGTCAAGCGGCCGATCAGCGTCGCTTGGGAAAGCCATGACATTCTCTCGTTTGACAGGGCGGGAGGAATTTCCTCCCCTCTCGCCCGCTGGCGCAAGGGCGCCCTTTCGAGTCGAGGTTTCCAGTATGAACGGCGCCGACCGCCTTTGCGACACGCTCCTGATCAACGGCGTCGATACCTGCTTCGCCAATCCCGGCACGTCCGAGATGCATTTCGTCGCGGCGCTCGACCGCAAGCCGCAGATGCGCTGCGTGCTCGGCCTGTTCGAGGGCGTGGTGACCGGCGCAGCCGACGGCTATGCCCGCATGGCCGACAAGCCCGCCGCCACGTTGCTGCATTGCGGGCCGGGCATGGCGAATGCGCTGGCCAACATGCACAATGCGCGGCGCGCCCGCACGCCGATGATCAACGTCGTCGGCGACCATGCGACCTACCATCTCGTCCATGACGCGCCGCTGACCAGCGACATCGAGAGCCTCGCGCATCCGATGTCGCATTTCGTCCGGCGCATCGCCACGGCGGAGGACGTCGGCCCGGCAATCGGCGAGGCCTATGTCGCCTCGCTGACGCTGCCGGGCGTCACCACCGTGATCCTGCCGGCCGACTGCGCCTGGGGCAGCGTCGAGCCGGCCGATCTCAAGCCGACGACGTTGCCGGCATTGAAGAGCGTCGATTCCGCCGCGATCCGCGCGGTCGCAGCCGGCCTGCGCAAACACGGCGCGCGCGCCGCGATCATGCTGACGGGCCTTGCCCTGCGCGAGAAGCCGATGGAGATGGCGGCGCGCATCTGCGCTTCGACGGGTGCCAAGGTCTTCAGCCAGATGTCGAACGGGCGCATCCAGCGCGGCGCCGGCCGCGTCGCCATGCCCAAGGTCTTCTATCCGATCGACAAGGCGCTCGAGCAGTTGAAGGACATCGACTATCTCGTGCTCGTCGGCGCGCAGACCCCGGTCGGCTTCTTCGCCTATCCGGGCAAGCCGGGCCGCCTGATCCATGACGGCTGCGAGGTCGCGACGCTGGCCAGCCCCGGTGACGACCTGCCGGCATCGATCACCGCGCTCGCCGAGGAGATGGGCGCGACGAAGATCGCCCCCGCCTATATCGCCCCGCCGCGCAAGGAGCAGCCGGCGCTGCCGACCGGCAAGCTCGACGCCGACAAGGCCTGCGCCATCGTCTCGGCGCTGCTGCCGGAGAACTGCATCGTCTGCGACGAGTCGGTCTCCTCGGGCCGCAGCTTCTACTATGACTGCCACAGCGCGCCGCAGCACGACTACATCCAGCTCACCGGCGGCGCGATCGGCGAAGGCATCCCGCTCGCCATCGGCGCGGCCGTGGCCTGCCCGGACCGCAAGGTCATCGGCATGCAGGCCGACGGCTCGGGCATGTACACGGTGCAGGGGCTTTGGACGCAGGCGCGCGAGAACCTCGACATCGTCACCGTCGTCTTCGCCAACCGGACCTACCAGATCCTGCACGGCGAGATGCGCGCCGTCGGCGTCAACGATTTCGGCCGCAACGCCACGCTGATGCTGAACATCGACGAGCCGGCGCTGGACTGGGTCTCTATGGCCAAGGGCATGGGCGTGGAAGCAGCGCGTGCCACGACGGCCGAGGAGTTCACCAGCCTTTTCAAGGCGGCGCTGGCCAAGAAGGGGCCGTTCCTGATCGAGGCGGTGATCTGAGAAGCCGTTCGGGACAAAGCACCCTCCACCCGAGGAACACGGGTGGAGGGTGATCTTTGCGCGAGCCATGAGGAGAAGCTTCCCTATTCATCCGGTCCCCATCAATCTGTATCGGGGCCCCTGCCAGAGTTGCGGCTGATTTCCAGAAGGAGCGACCAGCATGAATCGGGACGAGATCCTCAAGGCGCCGTCGATGCCGGTCTTCAGCCCGAGCTACCCGCATCCGCCAAACCGCTTCATCAAGCGGGAATATCTGATCATCACCTACGAGACCGACCTCGAGATCATCCGCGCCGCGCTGCCGGAGCCACTCGAACCCGCACCCGGCAACCTCGTCTTTTATGAATGGATGAAGATGCCGGATTCTTCCGGCTTCGGCGATTACGAGGAAAGCGGCACCGGCATCCGGGCGATCTACAACGGCGAGCCCTGCAATTTCTCCGTCCAGATGTATCTCGACGACGAGCCGCCCATCACCGGCGGACGCGAGATCTGGGGCTTTCCCAAGAAATACGGCGTGCCGCGCCTCGGCGTGATGAAAGATACCCTGACCGGAACGCTGCATTATGACGGCGAACGCGTGGCGATGGGCACGATGACCTACAAGCATCGGAGCCTCGAGGACCAGCTCGACAAGGTCCGCGACGGCATTGCCGGGCTGAACGTCAACCTGAAGCTGCTGCCCGATGTCGACGGCTCGCCAAAGGTGGCGCAACTCGTCGGCTATAACCTCACCGACATCACGGTCCACGGCGCCTGGGAGGGCGAGGCGCGACTGCACCTCATCCCGCATGTCAACTGCCGGGTCGCCGATTTTCCGGTGCGGAGGATCGTGAGCGCACGCCACCAGGTCGTCGACTTCACCCTGCCTTTTGGCCGGGTGCTGCACGACTACCTGGCGGAGTGACGCCGAAGCCCTATTGCTTGAACCCACCCAGGAATGCATCGAGGCAGTCGCCGATCGCCTCGATGGCGTAGCCGCCTTCCTGCACGACGAGCGTCGGCAGGCCCAGGCCCTTCACCTGCCGGCCGATCGTGCCGAAATCGCTTGCCTCCAGCTTCAGCACGCCGATCGGATCGTCCTTGTGCGCGTCGTAGCCGAGCGCGACGACCAGCACCTCGGCGCCGAAATCGCGGATCGCCTTGCCGGCGCGGTCGACGGCAGCCTGCATCTCGGCCCCGCCGGCTCCGTGCGCCAGCGGCAGGTTGAAGTTGAAGCCCTCGCCCGGCCCGTTGCCGCGCTCGTCCTCATAGCCGGTGAAGAAGGGATAGTAGTTCACCGGATCGGCATGGACGGAGATCGTCAGCACATCGTCGCGGCGATAGAAGATCTGCTGCGTGCCGTCGCCGTGATGGGCATCGGCGTCGAGGATCGCGACCTTACCGAATTTGGAGCGCAGGCGCTGGGCGGCGACGGCCGAGTTGTTGATGTAGCAGAAGCCCGAGGCCCGGTCGGCACGGGCGTGGTGCCCTGAGGGCCGGCACAGCGAATAGACCGCGCGCTCGCCCGCCAGGACCGCATCGGCACCGGAGACTGCGGTCTCGGCCGAGCGCAGCGTGGAATGCCAGCAATGCTCGCCGACCGGCACCGAGAGATCGCCGAGATACCAGCCCATCTGTCCGACGATGCCGGTCGGCCGGCAGGGCGGGCGGACATCCTCGTCCGAACGGCCGCTCCAATAGGGGAAGGTGTTGGGCCAGGCTTCAGGGCCGCGCTCGGGCAGGTCCTTCCAGCGGTCCCACAGTCCCTCGAGGAAGCGCACGAAGCCCTCGTCATGGATTTTCAGGATCGGATCGACGCCATGAGCCGCCGGCTGCTCCGGCGTGATGCCATGCTTCGCCAGCGCGCCGAGCAGCCGCTCGGTCCGTTCCGGCAGGTCCTTGGGAGCGACGACCTTGCCGAAGCGCATATATTGCTGGGGATCATGAAGAGCTTGATCGGGGTGGTAGAAGGCGCGCATCAGGCGAAGCATCCTCGTCAGACAACGAGGCAACCAACGACCTCGCGGCGCGATGCTAGCACGGCAGCGGCGCCCGTCAGCAGCGTCGGTGCGATCCGCCTCTGCGTTGGCGGCGGAACGGCCCGTTCATGAGATCGGCGACAACAACGCCGCGAACTCGCGCGCGAGCGCATCGATCTCGAAACGCTCCGGCCGGTACCAGTCGGTCGAGCCGTTGAGCGCGCCCAGCAGGAAATTGCGCAGGACGTCCGGCGAGCGCCCGACCGGCAGCGTGCCGGCCTGCTGCAGTTCGGCGATCAACTCGCTCCAGACCTCCTCGTAGGCGCGGCGCACGGCCCGCACGCTCGCCGGCGCCGGCGCGGCGCCGAAATTGAACACCTTGATGCTGGCGGTGGTGTAGTCGCCATGGCCGTGCAGCGCCGCGAGATGACCGCGAATGGCCGCCTCCAGCCTCTGCCGCGGCGGCGCACCCTCCGTCGCAACGAGCGCCGCGACGACGCCCTCGTGCACGAAGCGGACGCCGTCATTCACCACCGCCTCGACGATCTCCTCCTTTGAGGCGAAATGGTAATAGAGGCTCGCCTTGCGGATGCCGACGGCCTCGGCGATCTCGCGCAACGTGGTCTGATGGTAGCCGCCATTGCGCAGCAGGCGCGCGGCATGGTCGAGGATCAGGCGGCGCGAGCCACCTTCGGGTGCTGCCCGCGCGATTTGGGCTTCGCTCACAGCCGCTTCGCGACCTCTTCCAGCATGACCTCGGTCGCGCCGCCGCCGATGGACTGGACGCGCGCGTCGCGGGTCATGCGCTCGATCGCGCTTTCGCGCATATAGCCCATGCCGCCGTGGAACTGCAGGCAGTCATACATGACTTCATTGACCAGCTCGCCGCAGTAGGCCTTGACCATCGAAACCTCGCGGGTGGCATCGAAGCCCTGCGCATCGAGCCAGGCGGCATGGTAGACGAGCTGGCGGCCGGCCTCGACCTTGCCCGCCAGTTCCGCAAGGCGCTGGCGGATCGCCTGCTTCTCCCAGAGCGGCGCGCCGAAGGCCTTGCGCGTCTTCACATAGTCCAGTGTCAGGTCGAGGGCGGCCTGCGACTCGCCGATCGCCATGGCGCCGATCACGGTGCGCTCGTTCTGGAAATTGCTCATGATCGCGTAGAAGCCGCGCCCCTCCTGCCCGAGCAGATTCTCGGCCGGCACGCGGCAATCGACGAAGGACAGCTCGGCCGTATCCGACGAGCGCCAGCCATGCTTGTCGAGCGCGCGCGAGACAGAAAAGCCGGGCGTGCCCTTCTCGACGAGGAAGATCGAGACCGACTGCGAGGGCCGGCCCTGCGGATCGGTCTTGGCGGCGACGCAGTAGAGATCGGCATGGACGCCGTTGGTGATGAACATCTTGGCGCCGTTGAGGACGTAGTGGTCGCCCTCGCGCCGCGCGGTGGTGCGGATGCCCTTCACGTCCGAGCCGGCATCGGGCTCGGTGACGGCGACAGCGACGATCTTCTCGCCGGCGATGATGGCGGGCAGGTACTTGTCCTTCTGCGCCTGACTGCCGGCATTGGCGATGTGGACCGAGGCCATGTCGGTATGGACCAGCGCCGTGATGGCGACGCCCGAGAAGGTCGAGCGTCCCAGTTCCTCCGCCAGCACGACGGTCGCCATCGTGTCCATCTCGGAGCCGCCATATTCGGCGGGGTAGCGGATGCCGAAGAAGCCGAGCTCGCCCATCTTGCGCAGCACGGCGCGCGGGACGAAGCCGTCCTCTTCCCATTGCAGGGCGTGCGGCTTGATCTCGGTCTCAACGAAGCGGCGGACCTGATCGCGCAGCGCCTCGTGCTCCTCGGTGAAATAGGGCGAACGACGGGCGCCTTCGCCTGCAAGCTTCTCGACTGCCGACATCACGTCCTCCTGCTTGACCGCGGCGCCGCGATCTGACTACCTACCGGACGGTAGGTGAATGTCGCAGCGAGATCAAGACGCCCATTCTACCTTGGATCGACGGAAACCCGTCATTCCGGACAAGCCGCGACAGCGGCGCTGATCCGGAATCCATCATAGAGCACGATGCCCTTCGATGGATTCCGGGTCTCCGCTTCGCTGCGCCCGGAATGACGGCGGCTTTGGAGGAGTGCGCCCATGTCTGAGACAGCATCGCAAGCTGCAACGGCCCCTCCCCCGCTCTCCGCCATGCTGGAGACATTGCGCGAGCGCCATAGCCTCGTTGCCCAAGGCGGCGGCGAGAAGCTCCGCGCCCGCCACAAGTCTCGCGGCAAGATCATGGTGCGCGAGCGCATCGATCTGCTGCTCGATCCACAGACGCCTTTCCTCGAATTGTCGCCACTGGCGGCCCACGGCCTTTATGGCAACGAAGTACCGGGCGCCGGCATCGTCATCGGGATCGGGATAGTCGCGGGGCGCGCCTGCATGCTGATCGCGAACGACGCGACGGTGAAGGGCGGCTCCTTTTTTGCGGAGACGGTCCGCAAGCATCTGCGCGCGCAGGAGATCGCAGAGGAACATCGGCTGCCCTGCCTCTATCTCGTGGATTGCGGCGGCGCATTCCTGCCCGAGCAAGACCGTGTCTTCCCCGATCGCGACCATTTCGGCGGCAGCTTCTACAACCAGTGCCGGATGTCGGCAGCGGGCATCCCGCAGATATCGATCGTCTTCGGCGGCGCGACGGCCGGGGGCGCCTATATCCCGGCGCTGTCCGACCAGGTCATCATGGTCAAGGGCACCGGCCGCATCCACCTCGGCGGCCCGCCGATCGTGAAGGCAGTGATCCATGAGATCGTCGATGGCGAGACGCTGGGCGGCGCCGAGATGCACACGCTCGTCTCCGGCGTCAGCGATCATCTCGTCGAGAGCGAGATGGAAGGCCTCGCCAAACTGCGCGAGATCGTCGGTGCGCTCAGCGAGATCGGACGCATCGCGCCGCCTCCACAGCCGGCCGCCGCGCCGAGGCTCGATCCGGCGGAGCTCGTCGACATCGTGCCGACCGATCTGCGCCGGCCCTACGACATCAGCGAGGTCATCGCCCGCATCGTCGACAACAGCGCCTTCAGCGCCTTCAAGCCCGATTACGGTGCAACGCTCGTCACCGGCTTCGCCCATATTCACGGCTACCCGGTCGGCATCCTCGCCAATAACGGCGTGCTGTTCTCCGAGTCCGCGATCAAGGGCGCGCATTTCATCGAGCTTTGCGACCAGCGCCAGATCCCGATCCTCTTCCTGCAGAACATCACCGGCTTCATGGTCGGCACCGAGGCCGAGCGTGGCGGCATCGCCAAGCACTCGGCCAAGCTGGTCTATGCCGTCTCGAATGCGCGCGTGCCGAAATACACCGTGCTGATCGGCGGATCGTATGGCGCCGGCAATTACGGCATGTGCGGTCGCGGTTTCCGGCCGCGCTTCCTGTTCTCCTGGCCGAATGCCCGCATCGCGACGATGAGCCCGGAGGTGGCGGCGACGGTGGTGACGGAGCTGCGCCGGCAGTCCCTGAAGGGCTCGGGCGACGAAGCCGCCATCGCCGAACTCGACAAGCGCACGCGCGCGCAGTTCGAGGAGCAGAGCGATCCCTATTACGCCACGGCCCGGCTCTGGGACGACGGCATCATCGAGCCCCAGCAGACGCGCGACGTGCTCGGCCTGTGCCTCGCTCTTTCGGCGGGCGAGGCCCGCGACACCGGCCCCCGGCCGGTCTACCGGATGTGATGACGATGCTCGGGAACCTCCGCCGTCATTCCGGGGCATTGCATAGCAATGAGCCCGGAACCCAGAATCGACGCCTTCACAGAACGAGGCCTATCGGCCCGTCGCTCCTTCTTGTTCCCGCATCGGTTCTGGGTTCCGGGCTCGCCGCTACGCGGCGCCCCGGAATGACGGATGCGGCTCCAGCGCGCTTCCGGCGAGGCATCTGATGTTCGACACCCTCCTCATCGCCAATCGCGGCGAGATCGCCTGCCGGATCATCCGGACCTGCCGCAAGCTCGGCATCCGCACCGTCGCGGTCTATTCGGACGCCGACAAGGATGCGCTGCATGTGCGACTCGCCGATCGGGCCGTGCGTATCGGTCCGGCTCCGGCGCGCGATTCCTATCTCCGCGCCGACCGCATCATCGAAGCGGCGCTCGCGACGGGCACGCAGGCGATCCACCCGGGCTATGGCTTCCTCTCCGAGCGTCTCGACCTGATCGCCGCCTGCGAGGCGAACGGCATCGCCTTCGTCGGCCCCTCGGCTGGCGCCATCGAGGCGATGGGCGATAAGATCCGCTCCAAGCAGATCGCGCGCGAAGCCGGCGCGCCCGGCGTTCCCGGCTATGACGGCGCCGATCAGGCGCCCGGGACGCTGAAGCGCGAGGCATTGCGCGTCGGCCTGCCGGTGATGGTCAAGGCTTCGGCCGGCGGTGGCGGCAAGGGCATCCGCAAGGTCGAGAGCCAAGCCGAGCTGGACAACGCCATCATTGCCGCCAGCCGCGAGGCAGAGGCCGCCTTCGGCGATGGGCGCCTGCTGATCGAGAAATTCGTGACGCGGCCGCGCCATGTCGAGGTGCAGGTCGCCGGCGACAGGTACGGCAACATCGTCCATCTGTTCGAGCGCGACTGCTCGGTGCAGCGCTCGAACCAGAAGCTGCTCGAGGAGGCGCCGGCGCCGAACCTCAAGCCGGAGGCGCGCGCCGCGCTGCATGCGCACGCGCTGAAACTCTCGCGTGCCATTTCCTACGACAATCTCGGCACGGTGGAGTTTCTGGTCGATGCCGTGACGCAGGAGGTGTTCTTCCTCGAGATGAACACGCGGCTTCAGGTCGAGCATCCCGTGACGGAGGCGATCACGGGGCTCGATCTGGTCGAATGGCAGATCCGGATCGCGGCCGGCGAAACCCTGCCGCGCTGTCAGGAGGAGATCACCTGCGCCGGCCACGCCATCGAGGCGCGGCTGACGGCCGAACGGGCGGATGAAGGCTTTCGACCGGATACCGGCACGATTGCGCTCTGGCGCGAGCCGGAGGGCCTGCGCGTCGACAGCGGCGTCGAGACCGGAAGCACCGTCTCGCCCTTCTACGATTCGATGCTCGCCAAGGTCATCGCCTACGGCCCCGACCGTGACGCCGCCCGGCGGCTGCTCGCCGATGGCCTCGAGCGAATGACGGTGCTCGGCCCGGCGACGATCCGGCCCTTCCTGATCGACGCGTTGAGGGAGCCGGCTTTCGCGGATGGCGAGGCGACGACGCTCTTCATCGGGGAAACCTGGCCTGGCGGCTGGCAGCCCTCGGCCGGCGACGCCGCGGAACGGGACGCCATCGCCGCCGCGATCTGGCTTTCGACCCGGGGGCAGGTTCCGGCCGGACCGTGGGGCACGCTGACGAATTTCCGCGTCCTCGCTCCGGCGGGCAGGCTTGGCGCCTGCCATCTCGTACTGACGTCGGCGGGCGAGGCACGACCGTTGCGCGCAGAGGCGCTTCACAGCGGCTTCCGCATGACGATCGGCGAACGACAGTTCGATATCGCCGTCATCGACGACGCGGCCGGTGGAACATCGCGATCCGTGCTGCTCGACGGCCAGCGCCGGTCGATCGATGCGGTGCTCGATCGCACCGGGATTTTCCTGCGTCACGGCACCTTCGAGGGGCGCATCGACATCATGCTCGCGGTAGTGGCCGCCGCAGCCGCGCGCGATGCGCAGGGACATGGCGGAGACTCCATCCGTGCGACCATGCCCGGCACCGTCGCGGCCATCCATGTCGGCGAAGGAGACAGCGTCATCGCCGGTCAGGTCGTCGCCGTGCTCGAATCGATGAAGCTCTTCATGGAGCTGAAGAGCCCGATAGCCGGAACGGTCGCCCGCATCGCGACGAAGGCGGGAGCGACGGCGGCAGCCGGCGAACTGCTGATCGCGCTAGACCCTGCCTGATCGGCCGCCTGACGTCACCGGTCAGGGCGACATCGTCCTAGGCAGCGATCATGCTGCGCCCCTTGCCGGCGCGCTTGGCGCCGTAGAGGGCCTGATCGGCCGAGCGCTTGAGGGTCTCGACCGTCCAGCGTTCCGAATCCTGCGCCGACATGACCGCGACGCCGACGCTGGCACCGACAGATGCGAACTGGCCGAGCACCGTGAACGGCGCCTGGAGAACGGACAAGGCCCGGTCGGCCACATCCGACAGCACCGCGACATCGTCGGTTCCGCGCACGACGATCGCGAATTCGTCTCCGCCGAGGCGCGCCACGACGTCGCCCGGCCGCGTGACGCCCTGGAGCCGCGCAGCGACCTGCTTGAGCAGATCGTCACCGCCATGATGGCCATGCCGGTCGTTGACCTGCTTGAAGCCGTCGAGATCGAGCAGGAGCAGGCCGAGCGCCTGTCCCCCGGCGCAGGCTTCGTCGAGGACGCGGTCCAGCCCCCTGCGATTGGCGAGCCCGGTGAGCGGATCGTGGCTGGCCGCGAAATCCAGCTCGCGCCGCACCATCATCAGCTCCTCGAACTGGCCGATGATGTGATCGGAGCTTTCGAAGATCGAATAGAGATAGACGGCGAGCAGGATGCTGAGCGCCTGGTACAGCGCATCGCCCGAGAGCAGGAAGGCGGCGATCTGAGCCCCGATGGCGAGCGAGGAAAGCCCGGCGCAGATCCAGTAGCGCAGCGTGCGCAGGTATGAGCCGGCCGTCAGCGCCATGTTGAGGCCGAGGCTGAGCACGAAGCCGCCGGGATGGCCGAGATAGGCGGCCGTGATGGTCAAGGTCGCGATGACGCCGGTGAACGCGAAGGCCGTGTAGGCGTAGCCCTTCTCCCAGCGCCGCGCCTCTTCCAGCGTCAGCTTCTGCGCGGGGTCGCGACGCTTGAAGCCGATGATGTTGACGATGCGCGCGATCGTCGTCAGCACGCCGGCGCCGGTGAGCCACCAGAAGATCGGCTCGGCCGTCTGAACGGCCATGATGGCGGAGCCGATGATCAGGCCGGCCGCGATGCAGAGGATTTGCGGCAAGGCGGCGAAGAGACGCGAGATGATCTCGATCTCGATTTCGGCGGGCAACCGCGTCGCTCGCCTGCGGGGCCTCATCAGCAGGTGCATAGTATTATTTAATAGCTCTACGGGCCTAAGACTCCGTCAGCCCGATCCCGGGCCTTTTAACGATCCGGCGGAAAGCGGCTCAGCTTCCGTTCATCGCTCGCAGGCTAGAACGGCCGCACTCTCGTCGCCGGCCACTGGCCGCGGCGAGACAATGGAAAGGGAAGACCATGTCGCGCCACGGGCTGGTCCTCTCGGCATTCGCCGGGGCCATGCTGCTGTCGGCCATTCCGGCCGGCGCTCAGTATTACGACCCCTATCGCCCCCCGCCGCCCTACGGCTATGACCGGCCGCCACCGCCCTATGGCTACGACAGGCCGCCTCCGCCATCCTACGGTTACGGATACGACCGGCCGCGCTACAGGCCGCGTTACGGCAATATTTGCGTCACCGGCCGGGGAGAATGCCCGACGCCGCCGCTGCCCTATGGCGCAGGCTGCGGCTGCTACATCCCGGCTTCGGACAGAAGCGCGGCGTCGTCCAGTGACCGACGCGACCTGATCTCACGGCCGGCGGTGGCTTGCGCTGCCGAGATAGCAGATGCCCTCGCCGGGCTTGGCCTTGGGATTGGGGAAGATGATGAAACCGTCGCGCGGCATCGCCACGATGCTGCCGTCGGCGCGGCGGGCGATGGGCGTGCCCTTCGCGACCCGGTCGCCTGTCTTCCACGTTCCCTCGACGCGATCGCCCTCCGCCTCGCAGATGACGAGATCGTCCATATGGACGACGAGGCGCTTCTCGGCGGCCGGAGCGGCCTCGTCCGTCAGCCCGACATGCGCGAGCACGTTGCGGATCGCCTTGTAACCGACATCGACCGAGGTCGGGTCGTCATGGCGGCCGCATTCCAGCGTCACGCCATAGCCGCCGGCAAAGCGCATGAACTCGGTGGTGCCGTAGCCTTCCGTCACGGCCAGCCTGGGCAGGTTCAGGCGCTCGCGCGCCGCGATCAGGCGGACATAGATGTCGAGCCAGCCATGGATCATCAGGTCGACGCCGAGGCTGGCGGCAAAGGCTGCCTCGGCCGGGCCATGGCGGAACGGCTCGAGATCGCCGCGATTGTCCTCCGGTCCGAAGAAGACGAAGGGCACGCCCTCCCCGGTGAAGGAGTGGACGTCGAGCAGGATGTCGTGCTGGCGCAGGATGGCGGAGAGGCGATTGCCGATCCGGTCCTCGTTGTCGACCGGTTGCGGCCGCTCGCGCAGGTCGCGGTTGAGGTTGCGATCCCCCTCGCGGGTATCCTGCCGATAGGCCTTCGGATTGGCGACGGGCAGGAATGTGACCTCGCCGCGCTGAATCGAGACGCGGCCGGCACGGCAATCCTCGACGACGCGGGCGATCGCATTCGGCCCGCAGGTTTCGTTGCCATGGACGGCACCGAGCACGAGGAGCTTCGGCCCGGCCTTCAGCCCATGGAAGCGAATGGTCTCGAGCGGCGGATCGATCAGGTCTGGCGTGGTCATAGGCTCTGCTATCAGGCTTTGCGAAGCTGCGAGTGGGGGTCGAGGATGTCGCGCAGACCGTCACCCAGAAGGTTGAGGCCGAGCACGGTCATGAAGATGGCGAGACCCGGAAAAACCGAGATCCAGGGCGCGGTGGTGATCTGGTCGCGCGCATCCGAGAGCATGCTGCCCCAGCTCGGGAAAGGCGGGCGGATGCCGAGTCCCAGGAAGGACAGCGCGGCCTCCGCCAGCACGGCGCCGCCCATGCCGAGCGTGCCGATGACGATGATCGGGCCGGCGATGTTGGGCAGGATCTGCAGCAGCATGATCCGCAGGTTGCTCGAGCCGAAGGAGCGCGCCGCCTCGACATAGCCCTGCTGCTTGATCGACAGCGTCGCAGCCCGCGACAGCCGGCAGGTATAGGACCAGTTGGTCAGGCCGAGCGCGATCAGAAGGCTGGTCAGGCCCGGCTGGAGGATCGCCATGATGGCGAGCGCGAAGACCAGCGAGGGGATCGACAGCATGAGGTTGGTCAGGCCGTTGACGAAATCGTCCCACCAGCCGCCGAAATACCCCGCCGACATGCCCAACGCCACGCCGATCACCGTGTTGATCATCTGCGAGACGATGCCGACCGTCAGCGAGATGCGGGCGCCGTGGAGCACCCGGCTGTAGATGTCGCGACCCTGCGCATCCGTGCCGAACCAGAACTCGGCGCCGGGCGGAACCTCGGCATTCATCAGATTGGCATCCATGACGGGATCGGTATGCGCCAGCCAGGGCGCCAGCGTCCCGCCGACCACGACGGCGGCGAAGAGCACGCCACCGATCCAGAGATTGGCTCGGAATTTCATCTGCTGCCCAACCTCTAGGTATATTTGATGCGCGGATCGATCAGAGCGCAGAGCACGTCCACGATGATGTTCACGACGAGGAAGAAAAGCACGAGCAGCAGGATGCAGGCCTGGACAACGGGAATGTCGCGCAGCGACACGCTGTCGACCAGCAGCGAGCCGATGCCCGGCCAAGCGAAAAGCTTCTCGATCACGACGGCGCCGCCCATGATCGAGCCGAACTGCAGGCCCAGCGTCGTCAGCACGATGACCATCGCGTTGCGCGCCACATGCCAGCGCATCACCCGGACCTCGCTGTTGCCCTTGGCGCGAGCAGTGCGGACGAAGTCCGCGTTCATGACCTCGAGCACGGCAGCCCGCGTCGTGCGGGCCAGCAGCGCGAGTGGCGCCACGCCGAGCGCGACCGCCGGCAGCACGATGTAACGCGGATTGCCTTCGCCATAGCCGAAGCTGGGAAACCAGCCGAGAACCAGCGCGAAGGCATACATCAACATCAGCCCGAGCCAGAACTGCGGCAGGGACAGGCCCGACACGGCGACGAACATCGATTGCATGTCGAGCCAGCCGCCCGGTTTCAGCGCAGCCAGGAAGCCGAGCGGAATGCCGAGGGCGATGGCGAACACCATTGCGGCGACGGCCAGCTGCAGACTGGGCCAGATCCGCTCGAGCAGAGAATTGATCACCGGCTGGCGGGTGCGGAACGAGGTGCCGAGATCGAGAGTCGCAAGCTTCGCGGCGTATTTCGCAAAACGCACATGGAGGGGATCGTCGAGGCCGAATTGCTTGTTCATGCGCGCGACCTGCTCTGCATCGACGACCGAACGGCCATCGGACATCTGGGTCGAGGCGAAATCGCCGGGAATGACGCTGAACATCACGAAGACAAGCCCCGCTACCGCAAGCAGGATCGGGATGGCCTGCAGCAGACGGCGGACGACATAGGGCAGCATGATCAACTCCTGATCGCCGCCGCAAGGCGGACTCAGGTCAAGGCTCGAAAGTCTCCGTCACCCCGGACGGACGGCGAGGCCGCACCGATCCGGGATGACGGATGTCTTCGAGCTGGCGGGAACCTCCGCGGAGGCGCTTACTTCGCCGCGGGCGAAGACGCGTCGACCCAGAGATCCTCGTAGCGCTGGAGCGCGAGCTCGGTCGCGTTCGGCTGCAGGCCGCGCAGCCAGGGCTGATAGGCCAGCACCGCCTTGTTGTAGTTGAAGAACCAGACCGGAGCCTCGTCCTGCAGCATGGCGTTGGCCTTCCTGAGCATGCCGAGCTGCTTGGCCGGATCGCTCTCGGCCGCGGCCGCGTCGATCAGCTTGTCGTATTCGGCGTTCTTGAAGGTGGTGTAGTTGCAGGAGGAACGTGGCGTGGCGGAATGGAAGCACTTCAGCCGCGTCAACGCATCCGGGCCGGAGGTGTTGGACCAGATATAGGCCTGAAAATCGCCCTTCGCGACGACGCCACCGAGCGCCGAGGTCTCGACCGGCTTGACCTTCACCTTGATGCCGACCTTGGCGAGCATCGGGATCGTCGCCTCGACGATCGGGATACCCCAGCTTTCGTTCGGCGTCGCGGTCCACTCGAACTCGAAACCGTCGGGATAGCCGGCTTCGACGAGCAGCTTCTTGGCCTTCTCGGGATCGAAGGCGTAGGGCTTGGCGTCCTTGTCGAAAGCCGGGACCGAACTCGGCAGCCAGCTTACCGCGCGATAGGCCTTGTCGCGGACGAGGCGCTTGATGATGAGTTCGCTGTCGATCGCATGGTTGATCGCCTGGCGCACCCGCTTGTCGGAGAAGGGCTTGAACTCCGGGTTCATGCCCATGTTGCGGGTGAAGACCTCGGCGACCTCCAGGATGCCCTTGGAGAGGTTCGGATCGGCCTTGTAGGCGACATACTGGGTCGAACCGAGGATCGAGACGTCGATCTCCTTGTTGCGGAAGGCAACGTCGCGTGCAGCTGCCTCGCCCATCGGCGAAATCACCAGCTTGTCGGCATAGGGCTTGCCGGGCTTGTAGTACTTCTCCCAGCGATCGAAGACCATGCGCGAACCGGGCACGTGCTCGACGAACTTGAACGGCCCCAGGCCGATCGGCTTGTTGAAGAAGTCCGGCTCCTGCGCCTCCTTGGCCGGCAGGATCGCAGTGGTCGCGCTGTAGAACAGGAAGCCCGGATCGACCTTGTCGGTCATCGTCATCTCGACGGTGGAATCGTCCACCTTCTTCAGGCCCGAGATCTCCTTGGCCTGGCCCTTCTGAACCTCCGTCGCACCCTTGATACGGGCGACGTAGAGGGCGCCCGGATAGTTCTTCGATCCGTCCATGATGCGGGTGAAGGACCAGATCACATCGTCAGCAGTGAGCTTGCGACCATTATGGAAAAAGGCCTCGCGCAGCTTGAGGGTATAGGTCAGGCCGTCGGCCGAAGCCGTGACGCTTTCCGCGACTTCCGGCATCGGCTTGCCGGCGTTCGAATCCCAGCGGAACAGCATGCCATGCAGCGCGTAGCCGTAGATCTCGTCCTGGATCTGGTTCGAGACGTGGCTGTCATTGCTGACGAAGGACGCGCCATAAGGCGCCGTGAAGCGGATCGTCCCGCCGCGGCGCGGCTCCTGGGCCTGCGCCTGCACCGTAAAGGCCGCCAGCGTCAGCGCTGTGGCGAAGGCAAGTTTCTTCAACAACACGATTATTCCTCCCGTTTTATCCGCTCCGGCTGATCCGGAGTTTTTTGCTTCCAAGTGGAACCATAGCGGCTGAGCCGCGCATGTCTTCCCCGTCCGCTCAATTTTTTGGCATGACTTCCATCAACGCTCGTAGACCACTTCGCCGCCGAGGATGGTCAGATCGCAGCGCGTATCCTTGAGGATGTCGGCCGGATCGGCTTCGAGCAGGTTGCGCGAGAACACTGCGACGTCGGCAAGGAAGCCCGGAGCGAGACGCCCCTTCACGTTCTCCTGCTTCTGCGAGAAGGCGCCGAACTCGGTGTAGGCCTGAAGGGCTTCCTCGATCGAGACGCGCTGGCCTTCATCCATCACCGTGCCCTTCCAGGTCTGGCGGGTCAGCATGGTGTGGAAGTTCGGGAAGGGATTGGGGTCGCAGACCGGCGCGTCGCTGCCGGTCGCAGGCTTCAGGCCGAGATCAAACCAGGTGCGGAAGGGATAGCTCGGCAGCGCGCGCTCCGGGCCGAGCACCTTGACGTAGGCGTCGCCGAAATCATGGATGAAGACCTGCTGCGGGCAGGGATAGATGCCGGCCTTGACCATGCGCTCGTGCTGGGCCGGCGTCGAGAAGCCGCAATGCTCGATGCGGTGGCGCCGGTCGGGGTCCGGATAGGCGGCAAGCGCTTTCTCATAGGCGGTGATGAGCTGCTCGATCGCCGCGTCGCCGATGGCGTGGCAGGCGAGCTGGTAGCCCTTCCTGTGGGCGTCGAGCACCATGCGCTCGAGCTCGGCATCGTCCCACATCCACACGCCGGTGGTCTTGTCCTCGCCGAGATAGGGCTCCGTCATCCAGGCGGTGCGCCCGCCGGCCGAGCCGTCGAGGAAGAGCTTGACCGCACCGACCATCAACATGTCGTCGCCGGTGCCCGAGATCAGCCCGGCGTCGTAGCATTGGGGCACGATCGAGCGGCCGTCATCGCCCAGCAATGTCAGCCAGGTACGGACCGGCAGGCGCCCGTCGCGCTTGGCACGATGATAGGCCGCGATCTCGCGGAAACCACCCTTCTGGCCGACAGCGGCATCCATGCAGCTGGTGATGCCGAGCGAGAGCAGATAGCGGCCGCCGCGCTCGATGCCGGCGATGATGTCCTCCTCGGTCGCGGCGGGGACCGCAGCCTGCACCGGAGCGCGGGCATTTTCGGCAAGCAGGCCAGTCAGGCGGCCGTTCTGCTGCTCGATCAGCCCGCCCTGCGGTGTCGGGGACTTCTCGTCGATGCCGCCGAGACGGAGCGCCTCGGAGTTGCAGATCGCGATATGGCCGCAGGCCCGCACCAGCATTACCGGGTTGTTCGGGGCCGCGCGGTCGAGTTCCTCGCGATAGGGGTGGCGGCCGGTATCGAGCTTGGTCTGGTCGTAGCCGCGCGAGAGGATCCATTCGCCGGGCTTCAGCGTCGCGGCGCGGGCCGAGATGGCGCCGAGCAGCGCCTCCAGCGTCGGCGCCGCCTCAGGCTTGGAATCGACCCAGCCCATGGTCATGCCGAGCGAGACGAGATGCAGATGCGAGTCGTTGAGACCCGGCGTCGCCAGCCGGCCCTTCAGATCGATCACGCGGGTCTGCGGCCCGACGAGAGGTGCGATCTCGCTATCCGGCCCGGCCGCCAGCACCCTGCCCTGCCAGATCGCCAGCGCCTCGACGACGCCATCCTCGCGCCCGCACCAGATCGGCCCGTTGCGCAGCACGATATCGGCATGAACCGCCATGGTTTCTCTCCTCATCCAGTCTTGTCGTCGCCGGCTTTTCGCAGCCCGGCGTCAGATATCATCGAGCGGGAAGATCGGCCTGCGCACCTTGCGGTAGGGCCGCTCCTTGAAATTGCGGGTCGAAAGCGCGCCGGTGTCGACCTCCAGCACCTCGTGCGCGATCGGCTCGAAGGCGGCTCGGAAATGCTGCATCGACTTGACGATCACGGTCGATTTCCGGGTCGGATCGACACCGAGCGAGGTGAACTGGGCGAGGTCGGTCGCCTGGCCGTTATGGGTGATGACGACGATCTCAACATCATCGACCCGCAGCAGCGCCGAGAGGCCGTAGTTGCGCCAGACGCCGCCTGCCATCGGGCCGTAGCAGATGAAATGTCCGTCCGTGATCGCGACGACATGGGCGTCAAGATCGAGCGGACCGCCGCCCATGCTCGGATCGACCTTGCCACCCAGCCTGAGCTTGACGCGGTTGCCGACACCGGCCGCCTGCGCGGCCAGCGCCGCTTCTGGGTCGCAGATCGCATGGAAGCCGACATTCTTCAGTCGTGCGTCGAGAACAGCGCGCAGCAGGTTGGTCGCGTCGCCATAGGCGCCGGAGCCGGGGTTATCGGAATAGTCCGAGATCACCAGCGGCTTGTAGCCGGGTTTGCCGGCATCGGCCTCGCCGGCCTTGGCTGCAGCGATGGCTTCCGCGAGCGGCGTGAAATGGATCGAGGAAAAGCGGCGCTGCTCCCAGGCGTAGTCCATCAGTTCTTCGGCGATGGCCTGCGCCTTGCCGCGATCATCGGCTGTCACTGCGATGGAAGGGCCGATGTCGTGAACATCGGCAGAAGAGAAGCCGGCCTGGACGCTGACCACGAGCGCGTCTCCCGCGGCTTCCAGCACATCGCCACGGCGCAGCAACTCCAGGAAAGGCGGCGAGGTGGTGCGCCCGCCATCGAGCGCATAGAGGATCGGGCGCCGGGCAAGCGCGACCTTCGGCCGGATCTCACCCTTCATGGCGCGCTCCAGCAGTTCCGCCGCCTGCCAGGTCCGCTCGTACTGGTCGATATGCGGATAGGTTCGGTAGGAAATCAGCGCATTGGCATTATCCGCCATGAGCTGCGTGACCGTGGCGTGCAGGTCGAGCACCGCGACGACCGGCACATCAGGGCCGATGCGCTTGCGCAGGCGCGCCAGCAATTCGCCCTCGCCATCATCGGAGCTTTCCGTCGCCATGGCGCCGTGCAGATGCAGCAGCACGCCGTCGACACCATCGGCGGCATCGACGATGTGAGCGGCGAAGACATCGAAGGCGGCATCGGTCACGCGGCCGGAAGGGTTGGCGCCGGTCACGAGCGGATGCGTGAGGCTCCAGCCGAACTTGTCGGCTGCCTCGAAGGCAGCACCCATCGAGGTACGCGTGCCGCGGAAAGCCCCGGGAATCGCGTTGCCCAGAAAGACGCCATGCGCCCGGAAGGTGGCCTCGTCCGTGAGCTGAACACTGAAGGTGTTCGTCTCGTGCATGAACTCAGCGATCAGTACGCGCCGCGCCATTGTCCCCTCAGACTCCCCGTTCAAATTTTTTGACACTCTTGGCGAGCCGCCCGGCCATTTCTACCGATTTCCGCGCATATGCGTCCTCTGGCGGGAGCGCTTGCCGAATTGTGGTGAATATGCTCGACTTGGCGGAACCAACCCGGCGATGGCGCATTCTCCGCAGCAGAAATCTGCGAGCACCGCCATGCCGGCTTCCCAGCACGCTAAACCACGCCCGCCCTCGACGCGACTGCGGCGTGTTTCGTCGGACGAACTGACGATCCGGCGCGTCCGGCATGGCCGCTCCTTCGGCTATCGCGATGAGGACGACGCGAAGATCACGGATGAGAGCACGCTGGCCCGCATCCGCTCCCTCGCCATTCCCCCGGCCTATCAGGGTGTCCGCATCGCCGCCGATCCACGCGCGCACCTGCAGGCCGTCGGCCATGACGAAGCCGGGCGTATTCAGCATCGCTACCACCCGGAGTGGGAGAAGGTGCGCGAGCGGCGCAAACTGAAACGCCTCGCCCAGCTGATCGCGGCCCTGCCGAAGCTGCGCGCCCGGATCGTAGCCGACATGAAGGCGCGCACGCTATCGCAGGAAAAAGCCCTCGCCTGCGCCGCGGCCATCATCGACCGCGGCCATCTGCGCGTCGGCAACGAGGCCTACGCCAAGGCCAATGGCAGCCACGGCACCTCGACGCTGCTCAAGCGGCATGTGACGCTGACGGGGACGCGGGTCGCGCTCCATTTCCGCGGCAAGAGCGGCAAGGACATCGCCTGCGCGATCGACGAGGCGCCGCTCGCGCGAGCGCTGGCGCGCATCGCCGCGTTGCCGGGGCGGCGGCTGCTGCAATATCGCCGCGAGGACGGCTCGGTGGCGGCGATCCATGCGACCGATATCAACGCCTATCTCAAGACCGCCTGCAGCCTCCCGATCAGCAGCAAGGACCTGCGAATGCTCGCCGCCAACGCCGCCGCGGCGGAGCTTCTGCTGGCCGGCGAAGTGATGGCGACCGAAACCGGGCGCAAGCGCCAGCTCGCCGACATCATGCGCGCGATCTCGGAGCGGCTGGTCAACACGCCTGCTGTGGTCCGCAAGAGCTATGTCCACGCCATCGTCATCGAGGCCTATGCCAGCGGCCGGCTGCAGCGCAGCTACGCGAAGGCGCGTGCCCGGCCGGGCTGTTCGCGGATCGAGCGCGCGCTCGGGCTGCTCGCGGCCTGACCTGCCGGGAACAATGCCGCGGCTCGGGGCTTGGTCGGGAAAGCCCTTCCACAGGAGAGCCGACATGGCCGAGCCCGACAGAAAGCGTGAAAACCCTGCCCTGCTCGACGATGAGCGCAAGGTCTCCAATCCGGCCGAGGCCGGCATCGACACCGATCCAGCCAGCCACCGCGTCAGCGACCGGACAAATGTCCATGATGCCGGCAGCGACGCCAACGACACGCCGGACGGGCTGACGGAATCGGAAGAGGCCGTTCGGCAGGCCGCCGAAGACATCCCGACCGGCAGCTCGCCCAGCGGACCGACCGAGTCGGTGCCGGTTTTCGATCGCGGCTCGCTTCCGCCCAAGGTCTGAGCGGCAGCGGAGGAGAATGACGTGGCCAACCTCATCGGTTCGCAAAAACCCGTCGGGACAACGCAGCGGAGATGAGTTCCATGGCGGGAGACTGGAGTTTCATCGTTTGGATCGTCGTAATCGCGATTCCGCTTGGAATCGGCTTCTCAGCCTTTTGGGCGCGCTCGCGCGGGCCCGGTGCGGCCATGCTCGACAAGCCCGGCGCCGACGATCCGCGTGACCCGATCTAAGCACTTGAGATCGCGACGTTATTAAATTTCTCGCATTTTTGGGGAACCTGCCGGGCCGATTCGACGTTCCGTCGCCGCTGAATCTTCGCGGCGGAGACGGACATGGACAAAGACAGAATCAAGCGGATCGCTCGTGCGATGTGCCGGGCAGCGCGCCTGGACCCCGACAAGCCGGCCGGCAACAAGGGGCCCTATACGATTTCGATGCGGGAACCCGGTTATGAAAGCCCGCAGCCGGCCTGGATGCTGTTCCGCCAGGAGGCGGCGCTGTTTGCCGCCCGTCACCGCGATGTCGCGGTAAGGCTCTAAGAAAACCCCAAGCGGTCGCTCGCCTGCAGGCGAAGGTGGCCATGACAAGGCCCGGTACTCCGATCAGGAGGCCGGGCCTTTTCTGTCGGCAACAGCTGCTCTCGCGTTGCCGGAACGAGAGCCTCTGCATTTTCGTGGAAAGGCTCGTCATCCCGGACGGAGCGAAGCGCAGATCCGGGATCCATGTTGAACCTCGACCGGACGCGCTCCGGCATGGATCCCGGGTCAAGCCCGGGATGACGCCTGGGTTCCGGACAAAACCAGCACGCTCTAGAGCGTCTTGAAGGTCGGATAGTAGCCGCGATAGCTCTTCTCGAGAATCGCTCCGCCGCCGCGCTCTTTCAGGATTTCTGCAACGGCGAGGCCGAGTTCCCGTGCCTGTTCAGGCGCGGCGCTGTCGCTGGCGACGACGCGTTCCGCGCCGTCGACGGAGGTGACCTGCGCGTGGAGCGTCAGGCGATCGCCTTCCCAACTCGCGCAGGCGCCGACCGGCAGGCTGCAGCCTGCCCCCAGCGCATGCATCATCTCGCGCTCGGCTTCCACCTCGGCACGCGTTTTCGGGCACTGGATCGCCTGCAGGATCTCGATCACCGCAGCATCGTCGGCGCGGGCTTCAAGTCCAAGCGCTCCCTGCCCCACGGCATAGGGAAACAGCGACGAGGCCAGAACCTCCGACGAAGCCTCGTCCAGTCCGAGGCGGCGTAGGCCGGCTTGGGCGAGAATCACGGCATCAAGAGCATCCTCGCCCCCGATCTTGGCGAGGCGCGGCCCGACATTGCCCCGAATGGGAACGACGGTGACATCGGGCCGCAGATTCAGGATCTGGGCGCGGCGCCGCAGCGAACCGGTGCCGACCCGCGCGCCCTGGCGGAGCGAGGCCATCGTCACACCGCAAAGCGCATCGCGCGGGTCCTCCCGCGGCGGCACGGAAGCGAGAACGAGCCCATCATGCAGGGTCGTCGGCAGATCCTTCAGCGAATGGACGACGAAATCGACCTCACGGCGCACGAGCTGCTGCTCGTGCTCGACGGCGAAGACGCCGACCATGCCGAATTGATGGAATTCGGAGACGCGGTCGCGATCCGCGATCGTCGCGATCTGGCAGAGGGTGAATTCCGTCTCCGGGAACTTCTCCCGGATCAGCCCCATGACGTGGTTGGTCTGGGCCATCGCCAGCGGGCTGCGGCGCGTGCCGATCCTCAGATGCATGCCTTGAAACTTTCGATCCTATCCGGCCGGGCCGGTTGCGGGGTCTATAACAGGGGGGCCGCGGGCTGACGAGAGCGACTCATGCAGGCAAGCGCTGCGCCGGCTCAGCCTGTGGCGGCTCCGCCCTGCCGCAACTGCTCGAACCCTTGCCGCAGCACTTCCATGACGCGCGGATCGCGCGATTGGGCCACGTTGAAGCGCATGAAGCCACCGGCGCTCTGCGAGACGCTGAAGACGTTGCCGGGCGCCAGAACGACCTCCTGCGCCACGGCCAGCCGGGCCAGCTCGGCGGAATCGACGCCTTCGGGCAGGCTGCACCAGAGATAGAAGCCGCCGCGCGGCATCAGCCAGGGCCGGATGCCGAGCTCCTCCAGCCGGCCCGCGATCTCGCGCCGTGCCTGCGTGAGGCGGCGGCGCACCTCCTCCATATGCTTGCGGTAACCGCCTCCAGCGAGGACGCCCGCGATCAGATCGGCCGCGACCGGGCTCGGCCCGCCGAAATTCGTGGCGAGCTGGAAATCGATGAGGCCTTCGATCCAGTCGGATCTTGCGGCAATGTAGCCGCAACGCACGGAGGCCGAGAGCGTCTTCGAGAAGCTACCGATCCGTATGACCCGATCGAGTCCATCCAACAAAGCGAGGCGCGGCGAAGGCTCCGGTTCGAAATCGGCGAAGATCTCATCCTCGACGATCGTCAGGCCATGAGCAGCTGCAGCTTGCAGGATGCGGAAGGCCGTCTGCGGCGAGAGGCTCGCGCCGGTCGGATTGTGCAGCCCGGAATTGGTGATGTAGAGACGCGGTCGCTCGGCAGCGGCCAACGCCTCGAACGCGACGGCATCGGGCCCGGACGGGGTATAGGGCACGCCGAGAACGCGGAGCTGATGCGCCCGCAAGAGGGCCTGGAAATTGAAATAGCAGGGATCGTCGACCAGGACCGTATCGCCCGGCCGCAGCAGAAAACGGCAGACCAGATCGAGAGCCTGCGTGCCCGAGCCGGTCAGCATCAACTGCTCCGGGCCGACTGCCAGCCCCTGCTCGACGAAGCGGCCGAGCAGATGGCGGCGCAAATCCGATGACCCGCGCGTGCTGCCATAATCGGACAGCAGCGCATCCGGGGCCCGTGCCAGCGCGCGAAAGCCCCGACGAAGCGCCTCCCCCGGCATCCAGTCGGCCGGCAACCAGCCACAGCCAGGCTTGAGGGCGGTGTCCTCCGCATCGAGCGACTGCCGGGAAACCCAGAACGGATCGACAGCGCGCTCGCGCGGCGATGCGGCCTGCGTCAGCGTCAAGGGCGGCAGGCCATTGCCGGTGACATAGAAACCCGAGCCATGGCGGGCACGGATCAGGCCTTCGGCCGCCAACCGGTCATAGGCCTCGACGATGGTCGATGGCGAAACCCGCATCGTTGCGGCGAAACGGCGGATCGACGGCAGCCGGTCGCCGGGAGCCAGCGACCGCGCCGCGAGCCTGTCCCGAACGGCCGCCATGACGGCCGCCGTGCGTCCGGGCCGGCTCGTCGTTTCTTCCGTTGCCACAACTGTCATGCTGTCCATAGCCATACAGTTTGCCATGATTGTATCAGACTGTCGCTATCGTCGTGGTCCGAAGCCGCCTAAGCCGTCGACGGAACAGGACTGGATGACGACGATGCAGCAGGGATGGGCCGGCAAGGGCTGGGGCAGCGGCCTTCTGGGCGTGTTGATCTTCAGCGGCTCCCTGCCGGCGACGCGCGTCGCCGTCGGCAGCTTCTCGCCACTCTTCCTCACCTCCGCCCGCGCCGTGATCGCGGCGCTGCTGGGCGGCGCCTTCCTCGTCCTGCTGCGGCAAAAGCGGCCGAGCGGCTCCGATCTCGGCCCGCTTGCCATCGTGTCGATCGGCGTCGTCCTTGGCTTTCCGCTACTGACGGCGCTGGCGCTGCAGCACATCAATGCCGCGCGCTCGATCGTGTTCATCGGCCTGCTGCCGCTGGCGACCGCACTCTTCGGCGTGCTGCGCGGCGGCGAGCGACCGAAACCGGCCTTCTGGCTGTTCTCGGTGGTCGGCGCGGCGACCGTCGCCGGCTTCGCTCTCGTCCATAGCGAGGGCGGTTCACTGACCGGTGACCTGCTGATGATCGCCGCCGTCCTGCTCTGCGGGCTCGGCTATGCCGAAGGTGCCGGGCTCTCGCGACGGCTCGGAGGCTGGCAGGTGATCTCCTGGGCATTGCTGCTGTCGCTGCCGGCGATGGGCCTGCTCGCGCTGCTATTCCTGCCGGCCTCCTGGCAAGGGATCGGGACGCCGGCCTGGCTTGGGCTCGCCTATGTCTCGGTCTTCAGCATGCTGGTGGGCTTCGTCTTCTGGTATCGCGGGCTGGCGCTCGGCGGCATCGCCGGGGTGGGGCAGCTTCAGCTCCTCCAGCCCTTCTTCGGCCTGATGCTCGCCGGCCTGCTGCTGCACGAGCCCGTCGCCTGGACGATGATCGCCGCAACGGGCGTGGTGGTGCTCTGCGTCGCCGGGGCCAAGCGTTTCGCCTGACCCAGCCAACTCATGGTCAACCGGCACAGCCTCGTACACTGGCCGGTTCCGACCGCAGTGGCACGATTCCTGATTGGCATGATTCCGGGTCGTCCACCGGGAACCACTGAACAGGCATGGTGCCAAATCTGCGGATCCTCATCGTCGATGCAAACCAGGTTCGGGCCGCCATCATCGAGGACGGCCTGCGGGACGCAGGCTACCAGCACCTCATCCGCGTCTCGGTGACCACCGGGCTGGTCGCGGCGATAGAGGCTCACGATCCCGATGTCGTCGTGATCGACCTGGAGGACCCCAGCCGCGACGCGCTGGCCGACATGTTTCTGGTGAGCAAGCACATCCGGCGGCCGATCACCATGTTCGTGGACCAGTCGGACTCCGCGTCGATCGAGGCGGCGGTGGAAGCCGGCGTGTCCGCCTATATCGTCGACGGGCTGAAGAAGGAGCGGATGCAGCCAATCCTGCAGACCTGCATCAGCCGCTTCAACGCCTTCCGCAAGCTGCGCGAGGAACTCGACGACGCCCGCTCGCAGCTGGAGGACCGCAAGACGATCGATCGCGCCAAGAGCATCGTCATGCGGCTGAAGGGCCTCTCGGAGGAAGAGGCCTACGCGCTGATGCGCCGCACCGCGATGAACGAGAAGAGAAAACTCGTCGACATCGCCCGCTCCCTCATCACCGCCGCGGAGATGCTCAAATGACGACGCTGCACCTGCGGGTCGGCTTCATGCCGCTGGTCGATTGCGCGCTGGTGGTGCTGGCGAAGGACGAGGGCTTCGCCGAGGCCGAAGGGCTCAATCTCGAACTGGTCCGCGAGGTCTCCTGGTCGAACCTCCGCGACAAGCTGAACGTAAGGCTGTTCGACGCTGCCCATATGCTCGGACCCGCCGCCATTGCCGCGACGCTGGGTATCGGCGGGGTGAAGGCTCCGATGGCGGTTCCGATCGCGCTCAACCGGGATGGCGCCGCGATCACCCTGTCGCTGCGGCGTTTCGAGGAATTGTCGCGCCTTGCCGATGGCGACCTGGCCGATACCGCCGTCTCGGCCCGGGCGCTCGCCGCCATGGTCGCGCGCCGCAAGGCCTCCGGCCTGCCTCCCCTGACATTCGCCGCGGTCTTCGGCTTCTCGATGCATATCTACCTTCTGTGCGAATGGCTGGAGAAGGGCGGGCTCAAGCTCGGCGAGGACATCCGCTTCGAGGTGGTGCCGCCGCCGCAGACCGTGGAAGCACTGGCCAGCGGCCGGGTCGATGGATTCTGCGCAGGCGCGCCCTGGAATTCGGCTGCCGTGGCCGCGGGTGTCGGCGCGATGGTGCATGCCAGCGTCGATCTACGGCGCAACTGTCACGACAAGGTCCTGGCCTGGCGTGCCGACGACGTGGAGCGACGCCTCGCGGCGGTCTCAAAGCTCGGCACAGCACTTCTCAAGGCGAGCGATTGGGCCTGTCACCCCGAGAATTTCGGCCGCATGGCGCATCACCTCTCGGCCCAAGACCGGCTCGCCCTCCCCGCCGCGCTGATCGAGCGCATCCTGCATGGGGAACTGATCCAGGGCGCCGATCGGCCACCGCGCCTTATCGACCGCTTCATCCGCTTCGACCGGGAGGCGCTGCGCCCCGATCCGGACGATGCCGGCTGGGTGCTCGCGGGCATGGAGCGCGCAGGCCAGATCGTCGCGCAGCCGCAGATGCAGGAGATCGCCCGAGGCGTATTCCTCCCCGCCTCTTTCGAAGGCATTCTGGCAGCCAATCGGATCATGCCCAAAGAATAGGCGAGTGCGCCTCTCTTGTGCGACGCAACAAGGCGCTCGTGCGGGAGGAGCGGCGAGCCGGAAACTCGCAAGCTGTTGCAATTCAAAGCTCCAGCTGAGGTGAGCCAGTTGGCACGGTCCTTGTAAGGCTTACTGCGACGCGGCCAATGCTGCCCGCGCCGCCCCTGATCCGGAAGATACAGCAACGTCGCTGTCGGAATGCGCCTGCCAAGGCGTCTTTCGCGCGGCGTTTTTCGCGTTCGGGCTGGTGCGGAACGAGTGGCTTTCCAGCAACCGAGAGGCGACCGATGACGAACACCACCGATACCGGCATCAGCCAGGCCGCTTCGAAGCAGGCCAGCCCGAGCCGCCGCCGTTTCCTGCAGCTGTCCGGCACGGCCGGGCTGCTCGCGGCGACGAAGGCCGCCCTGCCCTCCGGCGCCTTCGCGCAAGGAGCCGGTCCCGAGGTCAAGGGAACGCGCCTCGGCTACATCGCCCTCACCGATGCCTCGCCGCTGATCATCGCGAAGGAGAAGGGCCTCTTCGCCAAATACGGCCTGCCCGACATGGACATCTCCAAGCAGGCCTCCTGGGGCGCGACGCGCGACAACATGGCGCTCGGCTTCAAGAACAACGGCATCGACGGCGGCCACATCCTGCGGCCGAAGACGCATCTCTATTCGACCGGCAAGGTGATGCAGAACGGCCAGCCCCTGCCGATGTACACGCTGCTGAACCTCAACGAGGACGGGCAGGCGATCTCGGTCTCCAACGAGTACAAGGACCTCAACGTCCAGAAGGATTCCTCGCCGCTGAAGCAGGCCTTCGAGCGCAAGAAGGCGGCCGGCAAGGAACTCACCGCCGCGATGACCTTCCCGGGCGGGACGCACGACCTCTGGATTCGCTACTGGCTCGCCGCCGGCGGCATCGATCCCGACACCGACATCAAGGTCATCACGGTGCCGCCGCCGCAGATGGTGGCGAACATGAAGGTCGGCACGATGGATTGCTTCTGCGTCGGCGAGCCCTGGAACGAACAGCTCGTCAACCAGAACATCGGCTACACCGCGCTGACGACCGGTGAGCTCTGGTCCCGCCATCCCGAGAAGATCCTCGGCATGCGCGCCGACTTCGTCGATGCCAATCCGAGGGCGACGCAGGCGATCCTGATGGCCGTGATGGAGGCCCAGATGTGGGCCGACAAGATGGAGAACCGCCAGGAGCTCGCCGAGATCGTCGGCCGGCGCCAGTGGTTCAACGTCCCCACCGGCGACATCAACAAGCGCCTGCTCGGCGACATCAACTACGGCAACGGGCGCGAGGCGAAGGGCACCAATCTCTACATGAAGTTCTGGGGCGAAGGCGGCTCGACCTCCTATCCCTGGAAGAGCCTCGACACATGGTTCGTCACCGAGAACATCCGCTGGGGCAAGTTCGAGCCGACGATCGACATCAAGGCGCTGGTCGACAAGACCAACCGCGCCGATCTCTGGCGCGAGGCCGCGAAGACGCTCGGCGTCGCCGGCGCGCCGACCGCGGATTCCCGCGGCGTGGAGACCTTCTTCGACGGCGTGACATTCGATCCCGCCGCACCGCTCGACTACCTCAAGGCACTCAAGATCAAGCGGGTGGCCTGAACCATGGCCGAGCCCCTGATCATCGTCGGCAACGGCATGGCCGCGACGCGGCTGGTCGACGAGCTCAGCCAGCGCGCGCTCGGCCGCTATTCCGTCGCGGTGATCGGGGACGAGCCGCGGCTTGCCTATAACCGGGTCCTGCTCTCGCCGCTGCTGGCGGGCGAGATCGGCGAGCCGGACATCGAACTCAAGCCGGCCGCATGGTGGGGCGCGCGCGGGGTGTCGACCTTCTACGGCCGGCCAGTCGAGGCGATCGATCGCGCGGCGCGGACGGTCACGCTCCAGGGCGGGCCGACGCTGCCCTATGGCAAGCTCGTGCTCGCAACCGGCTCGACACCGTTGCGACCGCCGTTCCCAGGGGGCGAACTCAAGGGCGTCGTCACCTTCCGCGACACCGCCGATGTCGGGACGATGCGAGCCTATGCCGAAAGCGGCGCGCGCATCGTCGTCATCGGCGGCGGACTGCTCGGGCTCGAAGCCGCCTATGGTCTGGCGCAGGCCGGGGGCGAGGTCACGCTGCTGCACCTCGTCGATCGGCTGATGGAACGCCAGCTCGACCATGAGGGCGCCGGGCTGCTCGCCGCCGCGATGGCGGCGCGGGGCATCGATGTGCGCCTGAGGGCGGAGACGAAGGGCTTTGCCGGCAACGGCCATGTCGAGGCGGTCGAGCTGGCTGACGGCACGACGATCGCCGCCGATCTCGTCGTCATCGCCATCGGCGTGCGTCCGAATACCGGGCTCGCCCGCGCTGCCGGTCTCGGCACCAATCGCGGCATCCTCGTCGATGACGGCCTCGCCACCGACGACCCCGCCATCTTCGCCATCGGTGAATGCGCCGAGCATCGCGGCCTCGCCTACGGGCTGGTCGAGCCGGCCTATGAGCAGGCGCGGGCGCTCGCCTTGCGGCTTGCCGGCCGCGAGGGCGCCTATCGGGGTTCGCTGCTCTCGACCAATCTCAAGGTGTCCGGCGTCGGCGTCTTCTCCGCCGGCGAGTTCGAGGGTGGCGTGGGCACCGAGACGGTGGTGCTGCGCGATCCCGCTGCCGGGGTCTATCGCAAGTTCGTGCTGCGCGATGGCAGGCTCGCCGGCTGCGTGCTCGTCGGCGATACGCAGGGCGCGCTGTTCTATCTCGGCCTGATCCGCTCGGGGCAGGACATCAGCGCGATCCGCGCCGAACTGCCCTTCGGAGAAGGCTACTGCATCGGGGAAGCCGCCTGATGCGCCACGACGCTCCCCTCTCCCCAACCGCCGTACGCACGACCTGCCCCTATTGCGGGGTCGGCTGCGGCGTGCTGGCGACTCCGGACGGGCTGGGAGGCGCAGCCATCGCGGGAGACACGGATCATCCGGCCAATCGGGGACGGCTCTGCTCCAAGGGCTCGGCCCTCGGCGAGACGCTGGGGCTCGGCAGCCGGGTGCTGCATCCGCTGAAGCGGAACGCCGCCGGGGACTATGACAGGGTCGGCTGGGGTGAGGCGCTCGACGCCGTCGCCGCGGGGTTGCGGTCGATCGCCGACGAGCACGGCCCCGAGGCGATCRCCTTCTATCTCTCCGGCCAGCTCCTGACCGAGGACTATTACGTCGCCAACAAGCTGATGAAGGGCTTCATCGGCTCGCCCCATGTCGACACCAATTCGCGCCTGTGCATGGCCTCGACCGTCGCCGCGCAGCGCCGGGTCTTCGGCTCGGACACGGTGCCCGGCGCCTATGAGGATTTCGACAGCGCCGACCTGATCGTCCTCGTCGGTTCCAACACCGCCTGGTGCCATCCGATCCTGTTCCGCCGCATGCAGGACAATCGGCGGCAGCGCGGCGCACGCCTCGTCGTGCTCGATCCGCGCGTCACCGCCACGGCTGATGACTCCGACATGGTGCTGGCGTTGAAGCCCGGCTCCGACGCCGCGCTCTTCGCGGGGCTCCTTGTCCATCTCGCCGATCGTGGCCTCATCGACCGCACTTACGTCACGCGCCATGTCGCGGGCTTCGACGAGGCGCTAGCCAATGCGCAAGAAATCGCGCCCGACATCGCCGCCGTTTCCGCCGCCACCGGCCTCTCCGAGGAGCGGATCGCAGCTTTCTACGACCTCTGGGCCAGCACGCCGCATGTCGTCACCGCCTGGAGCCAGGGCGTCAACCAGTCGGCACAGGGCACCGACAAAGTCGCGGCAATCCTGCACTGCCATCTCGCCACCGGCCGGATCGGCCGCCCCGGCTGCGGCCCCTTCTCGCTGACCGGTCAGCCCAATGCGATGGGTGGGCGCGAGGTCGGTGGGCTCGCGAACATGCTGGCCGCCCATATGGGCTACGCGCCCGAGGAGATCGACCGCATCCGCCGCTTCTGGAGGGGGCCGAACATGGCCCGCCGCGAGGGGCTGAAAGCCGTCCAGATGCTGGATGCCGTCGCGGAAGGCCGCATCCGCGGGATGTGGGTGATGGCGACGAACCCCGCCGTCTCCCTGCCGCAGGCCGACAAGGTGCGCGCCGCGCTCGCCGGGCTCGACCTCTTCATCGTCTCCGAGAACGTGCTCTCGAACGACACGCTATCAGCCAGGCCGCACTACATCCTGCCGGCGGCGGCCTGGGGCGAGAAGGACGGCACCGTCACCAATTCCGAACGCCGCATCTCCCGTCAGCGTGCCTTCCTGCCGCTGCCGGGTGAGGTGAAGCCGGATTGGTGGATCGTCTGCGAGGTCGCGAAACGGCTGGGTTTCGGCGAGGCGTTCGCTTACGCAGGGCCTCACGAAATCTATGCCGAGCACGCGGCCCTCTCAGCCTTCGAAAACGACGGTACGCGCGACTTCGACATCGGCGCCCATGCCAGCCTCGATCACGCGGATTACGATGCGCTCCAGCCGGTACAATGGCCCGTGCCGGCGCATCGACCCAAAGGCACGGCAAGGCTCTTCGCGGAGGGAGGCTTCTTCGGCCCCGCACGCCGCGCGCAGATGCGCAGGCTCGCGGTACCGAAGCTCGCCTCCGAAACCAGCGAGGCCTTCCCGCTGTTGCTCAACACCGGCCGCGTCCGCGACCACTGGCACACGATGACCCGCACGGGCCTGAGCCCCCGGCTCAGTGCCCATATCGCCGAGCCCTCCGTCTCGGTCCATCCGGCCGACATCGCCCGCTTCGGGTTGAATGAGGGCGGTTTCGCGCGCATCGCCGGAGTGCAGGGCAACGCAGTGCTAAAGGTGGTCGCGGACAAGGGCGTCGCCCAGGGATCACTTTTCGCGCCGATCCATTGGTCCGGGGAAACAGCCTCCAACGCCCGGATCGGGGCATTGACGCAGCCGCTCTGCGATCCCTTCTCCGGCCAGCCCGAGATGAAGGCGACCCCGGTTTCCATGGCGCCGGTCACCTATCGCTCCGAGGGCTTCGTCCTGTCGCGCGAACCCTTTGCCCTGCCGGCCGGGAGCTGGTGGGCACGGCTTGCCGTGCAAGGCGGCGAAGGCCGGCTTTTCGCCACCGACGCCGCCATCGACACGATAATGGCGCTCATACGCGACCGTTTCGGCGCCGAGGGGCTGACCGAGCTGATCGACCGTGACGGCGGCAGCTATCGCTGCGCCGTGCTGCGCGAGGGCCGGCTCGCGGCCGCGCTTTTCCTTGCGCCCACGGGCTGCGCACCGCTCTGGGACACGGTCAAGACCGCCTTCGCCGATCCGACAGCGACCGTGGAGAGCCGGTTCGCCCTGCTCTCCGGGCGCCGCCCCGGCGGGCCTGACCCCGGACCGACCGTCTGTGCCTGCTTCGGCGTGGGCCTGAATGCGATCCGCGCTGCCTTCGAGGCCGGCGCCGCGACGGCCGAAGAGATCGGAATTCAGCTCAAAGCGGGGACCAATTGCGGGTCCTGCCTTCCCGAAATCGGCCGCATCGGCGCGCAGGCACGCGCGAGCGAAGCGGCATGACGCACGCGACGGAACAGCTCGGTCAGAGGAGAGACTGGAACATGGCTCAGCCTGCCTTGAAAAGCACGATCGCGGGCGCGACGGTGGTCGCGCTCCCGGGCAAGACGCCGGACGTGGTGGCCTTGCCGGCCGGGCGCTCACAGCCCTTCGCGGCGAAACTTCTTCCATGGGGAAAAAGCGCCCTCGTCAACCTGCTGCCGCCCCTGATCACGGTCGCGCTGATCCTGCTGTTCTGGCAGCTCGCCGCGCACGGGCCGCAATCCTCGCTGCCGCCGCCTACGAAGATCTGGGAGGAGGCGAAGGACCTGATCACCGAGCCGTTCTACTGGGCGGGCTCGCAGGATATCGGGTTGGGCTGGCGCATCCTCGTCTCGCTGCAGCGTGTCGCCATCGGCTTCAGCCTGGCAGCCGTGGTCGGCGTGCTGCTCGGCACGCTGGTCGGTCAATCCGTCTGGGCGATGCGTGGCCTCGATCCGGTCTTCCAGGTGCTGCGCACCGTGCCGCCGCTCGCCTGGCTGCCGCTTTCGCTGGCCGCCTTCCGCGACAGCCAGCCCTCGGCGATCTTCGTGATCTTCATCACCGCGATCTGGCCGGTGATCATCAACACGGCAGTCGGCATCCGCAACATCCCGCAGGACTACCGGAACGTCGCCAAGGTTCTGCGGCTGAACCAGATCGAGTTCTTCTACAAGATCATGGTGCCCTCGGCCGCGCCCTACATCTTCACGGGCCTGAGGATCGGCGCCGGCCTGTCCTGGCTCGCCATCGTCGCCGCGGAGATGCTGACCGGCGGCGTCGGCATCGGCTTCTTCATCTGGGATGCGTGGAACTCCTCGCGCCTGTCCGACATCATCGTGGCCCTCGTCTATATCGGCGTGGTCGGCTTCCTGCTCGACCGCCTCGTCGCTCTCGTCGGCCATGTCGTCACCCGCGGCACCGCGACGAATTGAGGGCGAAACGATGAGCTATCTCAAGATCGACCATGTCGACAAACGCTTCCAGCGCGGCACCGCCACGACGGAGGTCCTGAAGGACATCAGCCTCGTCATCGACAAGGGCGAGTTCGTCTCGATCATCGGCCATTCCGGCTGCGGCAAGTCGACCTTGCTGAACATCATCGCGGGGCTCACCCCCGCGAGCACCGGCGGCATCCTGCTGGAAGGCAAGGAGGTCAATTCGCCGGGGCCGGACCGGGCCGTGGTCTTCCAGAACCATTCGCTGCTGCCCTGGCTCACCGTCTACGACAACATCGCGCTCGCCGTGAACAAGGTCTTCGGCCGCGTGAAGAACCGGGCCGAGCGGCATGACTGGATCATGCACAAGCTCGATCTCGTCCAGATGGCCCATGCGAAGGACAAGCGGCCCGGCGAAATCTCCGGCGGCATGAAGCAGCGCGTCGGCATCGCACGCGGACTTTCCATGGAGCCGAAGATCCTGCTGCTCGACGAGCCCTTCGGCGCGCTGGACGCGCTGACCCGCGCGCATCTGCAGGATTCGGTGATGCAGATCCATGCCGCGCTGGGAAACACGATGATCATGATCACCCATGACGTCGACGAGGCAGTGCTGCTCTCCGACCGGATCGTGATGATGACCAACGGCCCCTCCGCCCGCATCGGCGAGGTGCTCGACGTGCGCCTCGCCCGGCCGCGCAAGCGCCTCGAGCTTGTCTCCGACCGCACCTACATCGCCGCTCGCGAGGCGGTGCTGAGGTTCCTCTACGAGCGCCACCGCTTCGTCGAAGCCGCCTGAGGAAGCCAGTCATGACCCCCGACCAGGTTTCCGAGATCAGGGCGAGCTTCTCCAAGGTCGCCCCCATTGCCGAACAGGCCGCCGCCTTGTTCTACGGCCGCCTGTTCGAGATCGCGCCCGAAGTCCGCCCGCTGTTCAAAGCGAGCGACATGAAGGAGCAGGGCCGCAAGCTCATGGGCACGCTCGCCGTCGTGGTGAAGGGGCTCGACGACCTGCCCGCCCTGATGCCGGCGGTGAATGCGCTGGCGGTCAAGCACAACGGCTATGGCGTGACCGCGGCCCATTACGCGCCGGTCGGCGCGGCGCTGCTCTGGACGCTGGAGCAGGGGCTCGGCGAGGGCTTCACCCCTGCCGTCAGGGACGCCTGGACGAATGCTTACGGCACCCTGTCCGGCGCGATGATCGCGGCTGCCGGCCAGAACACAACGGCCTGATCCGTCAGCCGGAGCACAATGATGAGTGACGATTTCACCCCCGACCAGAAGCGCTATCTCGAAGGTTTCACGAGCGGCATGCAGTCGGCCCGCACGGCGCGCGGGCTGGGGCCGCTCGGCGGTACGCCCGGCGCGGGCGGCAAGGCCGCGCCCTCGGGGCCGGATAAGGAGCATCAGGAAGCGCAGGCAAAGACCGTCGCGGCCGGCGGGAAGCTCGTCGATCAGGAGAAGTGGAAGGCGGCCGAGCATCCCTTTGATGCCTATGCTCGCTTCAAGGACCAGGCGAATGCCGGCATCTATCCGAAGCCTGAGGACAATTTCCGCTGGCGCTATCACGGCCTGTTCTATGTCGCCCCGGCGCAGAACAGCTATATGTGCCGCCTGCGCATCCCCAACGGCATCCTCAAGGCCTGGCAGTTTGCGGGCGTCGCCGATCTCGCCGAGACGCTTTGCGGCCCGTACTCCCATGTCACCACCCGCGCCAATCTGCAGGTGCGCGAGATCCCGGCCGAGAACGCGGCTGCGCTCCTGGAAGGCCTCGCCGATCTCGGCCTCACCGCCAAGGGCTCGGGCGCCGACAACATCCGCAACGTCACGGGCTCGGCCACGGCCGGCATCGACCCGCTCGAACTGCTGGATACCCGGCCGCATGCCCGCGCCTGGCACCACCACATCCTGAACGACCGCTCGCTCTACGGGCTGCCGCGCAAGTTCAACGTCGCCTTCGACGGCGCCGGCTCGATCGCGACGCTGGAGGACACCAACGACATCGGCTTCCAGGCGATCGAGGTCGGCGAGGGCGCCGTCTTCGAGGGCCAGCCGGTCGAGCCCGGCATCTGGTATCGCCTCGCGCTCGGCGGCATCACCGGCCACAAGGACCTCGCCCGCGATACCGGCGTCATCGTCGCCCCGTCCGACGCGATCGCGGTCTCGGACGCGATCGTCCGCGTCTTCATCGCCAACGGCAACCGCACCGACCGCAACAAGTCACGTCTGAAATATGTGCTCGACGCCTGGGGCTTCGAGACCTTCCTGAAGGCGGTCGAGGAGAAGCTCGGCCGCAAGCTGGTCCGGCTCGATACGGCCTTCGTCAAGCCGCGCCCGGTCTATGATCGGCTCGGCCATATCGGCGTGCATGCGCAGGCGCAAGCCGGCCGCAACTGGATCGGCGTGGCGCTGCCGGTCGGCAAGCTCACCGTCCAGCAGATGCGTGTCATCGCCTCGATCTCGCAAGCCTGCGGCGATGGCGATATCCGCCTCACCGTCTGGCAGAACCTGCTGATCTCGGGCGTGCCGGACAGCAAGGTCGAGGACGTCATCGCCAATCTCCAGGCGATCGGCCTCTCGGCGGAGACCTCGATCCTGCGTGCCGGGCTGATCGCCTGCACCGGCGCCACGGGGTGCAAATTCGCCGGTGCCCACACCAAGGAGGATGCGCTGGCGATCGCCGCCCATTGCGAGCCGCGGATCACGCTGGATACGCCCGTCAACATCCACCTGACCGGCTGCCACAACTCCTGCGCCCAGCATTACATCGGCGATCTCGGGCTGATCGGCGCCAAGGTGCCGGTCAGCGACGAGGGCGACACGGTGCCGGGCTATCACGTCTTCGTCGGTGGCGGCTTCGGCGTCGAGGGCGGCATCGGCCGCGAATTCCGCACCGATGTGAAGGCGGAAGACGCGCCGGCGCTGGTCGAGTCGATCCTGCGTGCCTGGCAGACGCATCGTGCCGCGCCCGACGAGAGCTTCGTCGCCTTCGCCCGCCGCCACGAGATCGAGGCGCTACAGGCGCTGGTCGCGCAGACGGGAGAAGCGGCATGACCGTCCAGACTGCCAATCCGATCGTCCAGGTCCTGCCGGAGACCGCGCCCTTCAGCGAGGAACAGCGCTCCTGGCTGAATGGCTTCTTCGCCGGCCTGCTCTCGCTCGACAATGCCGGCGTCACCGCGCTGTCGCCGGCCGAGAATGCCGCCGTGATGGGCGAGGCCGATGACGGCGCGCCCTGGCACGATCCGTCGATGGAGATGGCCGAGCGCATGAAGCTGGCCGAGGGCAAGCCATTCCCACGCAAGCTCTTTGCCGCGATGGCGCAGCAGGATTGCGGCCAGTGTGGCTATGTCTGCGAGACCTATTCGGCTGCGATCGCAGACGGCAAGGAGCCGCGGCTGAACCTCTGCGCGCCCGGCGGCAAGGATACGCTGCGGATGCTGAAGACGCTGACGGAGGAGGCGGGTTCCGCCCCTGCCGCCGCTCCGGCCGAGGATGCTCCGGCGGAGCCGCTCGGCCCGCTCGGCCGCTGCCGCGAGAACCCGGCCTTCGCCACCTTCCTGTCGCGCCGCAAGCTCAATGGCGAGGGTTCCGAGAAGGAGACCTGGCATGTCGAGTTCGATCTCACCGAATGCGGGCTCGACTACATCGTCGGCGACGCTTTCGGCATTGTCGCGCAGAACGATCCGCGTCTGGCGGATGCGGTCATCGCGCTGCTCGGCGCCCGGCCAGACGCGATCATCGACGGCAAGAGCCTGCGCGACATCCTGATCGCCGACCGCGCCCTCGGCCCCGCGCCCGACGCGCTGTTCCAGCTGATCTCCTATGTCACCGGCGGAGAGACCCGCACCAAGGCCAAGCGCCTCACGACCGGCGAGGATCCCGATGGCGATCTCGACCGCCTCGACGTGCTCGGCACGCTGCACAAATTCTCGCAAGCCAGGCTCTCTGCTGAAGCCTTCGTCGAGGCGCTCGATCCGCTGCAGCCCAGACTCTACTCGATCTCATCCTCGCATGTCGCGACGCCCGGCCGCATCACGCTGACGGTGGACATGGTGCGTTACAAGATCGGCACCCGCCCGCGCTGGGGCGTGGCGTCCACCTTCCTGGGCGAGCGCGTGCGTCCCGGCGACAAGGTGCCGGTCTATGTCCAGCGGGCGCATGGCTTCGGACTGCCGGCCACCCCCGAGACCCCCGTCATCATGTGCGGCCCCGGCACCGGCGTCGCGCCGTTCCGCGCCTTCCTGCATGACCGCAAGGCGACGAAAGCCTCTGGCAGGAATTGGCTGTTCTTCGGCCATCAGCGCCGCGCCAGCGATTTCTTCTACGAGGAGGAGCTCAACGCAATGAAGCAGGAGGGAGTGCTGACCAACCTCACCCTTGCCTGGTCGCGCGACGGCACCGACAAGATCTACGTCCAGGATCGCATGCGCGAGCGCGGGGCGGAACTCTTCGCCTGGTTGGAACAGGGCGCGCATTTCTATGTCTGCGGCGATGCCAAGCGCATGGCCAAGGATGTCGAGCGCGCCCTGGTGGATATCGTCGCCGAGCATGGCGGGCGCTCGAGCGACGAAGCCGTCGCCTATGTCGCGTCCCTGCGGAAGCTGGGGCGCTACCAGGCCGATGTCTATTAGCAGACGCCGGTTCGCACGGATCGAAAGGACGCTGCCACGATGATCAACCCCTGACATCGGACAGTCGATCGAGGCGCCGACGCTGCAAATGTGAAATGTCGCGCAAGATGGAATCGGGAACGAAGCGCGTTCGGCCGCGACGGCATGGGGCACTCTCGATGGTCTCGCTGCCACTGCCAGAGCGACATGCCGGCGCGTTCATCGCCCCGCGCCTGAAGCTGCCCATCGTGCCCTTGGTAATCCTCCAGCGTTGCGATCTCGGCACGATCGTTGCACGATCGAGGCTCTCCTGACGACCGGATCGGATCTTGGCCCGTACGGACCTGCGCAATTCGTCCCGCTACTGGCGCGACCCTCGGGTTCCGGGCCTGAGTTGTCTCGTCGCCGACTTCACCAGCCACGACTACGCGCCCCACAGCCACGAGGCCTTCGTCGTTGCGGTGACAGAGGTCGGCTGCGCCGAGTTCAAGAGCCGGGGACGGAGCGACGAAGCCCGAACTTCGACGCTGCTCGTGTTCAACCCTGACGAGCCTCATTCCGGACGGTGGGCCGGAGCGAACGCTGGCTCTATCGCGGGCTCTATCTGACACCATCCGCGATCGAGACGCTCAATGCCGCGCTCGGGCTCGACGCGACGGCCTATTTCTGCCGCAACACCTTTCACGACGCCGATCTGATCGAGGCCTTCCTCGGATTGCACCGCGTTCTCGACGACGGCAACGATCCTTTCGAGGAGCGCGAGTTGCTGCTGCGCAGTTTCGGAACCCTGATCCGGCGCCACGCCGCAGGCGAGCCCAGTCTTTCGCTGCCGGCGCGCGATGCCAGCAAGGTGACCCATGTCCGCGATGTCATGCGCGAACGTCACATGGAGGAGCTCACCCTGGAGGAGCTCGGCGCCTCGGTCGGCCTCACTCCGTTCCAGTTGATCGCGGTGTTCAAGCGCACCACGGGCCTGACGCCGCACTCATATCTGACACAACTGCGCCTGAGGGCTGCGATCGCCGCGCTTGGCCGCGGCACGAACATCGCCGCCGCGGCCCTCGATGCCGGCTTCTACGACCAGAGCGCGCTGACGCGGCATTTCAAGCGCAGCTACGGCATCACCCCGCTGCAATGGGTGCGCGCGACCGCCGGCTGATCCCCTTTCTCAATTTTCGCCAATAGCCGCGCGGTTCAACGCGCCAATCTCGTCCTCGAGCAGATGCCCTGTCGGCACTGCGGAAAGGATGAGACGCATGTCCCGCTATTTCTGCCTCGACAATCCGGAGGTCCCGACACTCGCGACTCATGTCGTCGAGGCGGGGCCGGGCTGGGCGGTTCTCGCGGAAAGCCCGTTCTATCCGGGCGGCGGCGGGCAATTGCCCGATCGCGGCGCGCTGGCGTGGGCCGGCGGCGAGGTGGCGGTCGCCGGCTTCGAGAACGAGGGAGGCCGGTTTCGGCACCTGCTCGCCGACCCCGTCGAACTGCCGGCCGGCCCCGTGGAAGCCCGGGTCGACCCGGCTTTTCGCAAGCTGATGCGTGCGCTCCACACGGATCTGCACATCGTCAACGCGGTGGTCTTCCAGGGTTTCGACGGCGCGCTCGTCACCGGCGTCCAGATGAACGAGGACGGCACGGCGCGCATCGATTTCGACCTGCCGGATGCCGACAACGACCGCCTGCGCGCGATTGAGGAGCCGGTCAACGCGCTCATCCGGCAAGACCTCGCCGTCCGGCAGGACTATCTCCCCGAGGCCGCGGCCTTCGCCGAACCGGGGTTGATCCGCTCGCGCTCGGTCGCCCCGCCGCCGACCGCGGATGGGCAGGTGCGCATCGTCGAGATCGTCGGGCTCGACCGTCAGGCCTGCGGCGGCACCCATCTCGCCACGACCGGCGGTTCGCCGCCGATCCGCATCCTGAAGATCGACAACAAAGGCCGCCACAACCGGCGCCTGCGGATTGGCCTCGCAGGCACTCCGTGAGGCCGGCGATGTCGATCCTCGGGCGCCTCTGGGGCCAGCCGCTGTTGCTGCTTCCCTTGCCGCCCCTGTTCTGGGCCGGCAACCTCGCGCTCGGACGGGCGCTCGCAGACTCGTTCCCGCCGGTCTCGCTCGCGGTCGGACGATGGCTCGTCGCGCTCGCCTGCCTGGCGCCCTTCGTGCTCGGCGCGCTCAGTGCGCAACGGCAAGCGCTCTTTCGCGCCCGCTGGCTCGTCCTGGCCTGCGGCGCCTTCGGCATCGCCGGCTACAATGCGCTCGGCTATCTCGCCCTGCAGAGCGCCCCCGCTGCCAGCGTCGCCTTCCTCAACTCGACCCTGCCGCTGATGGTGCCGCTGGCGGCTTTCGCGCTCGGGGTCGAGCGCGTCTCGGCCCGCACGCTCGCCGGCGTCGCCATCTCCTTCGCGGGTGTGGCGTGGATCGTCGCGCGCGGCGAGCCGTCGACCCTGTCGCGGCTGGGCATCAGCGGCGGCGAGCCGCTGGTCTTGGTCGCGGTCGCCAATTACGCGGTGTACTCGGTGCTGCTGCGCCGCCGCGCCGCCGATCTCGATCCGCTCGTCTTCCTGGCGGCGACGATGGTGGCGGGGCTTTTCGTGCTGCTGCCGTTCTGGATCTGGGAACTGGCGCGGGGCGCGACAATCCCGACCGGGCCCGGCCCGCTCGCCGCCGTGCTCTATATCGGCATCTTCGCCTCGCTGCTGGCCTTCGTCATCTGGAACCGCTGCGTCGCAACGCTGGGGCCGAGCGTCACCGGGGCCTCCTTCCACCTCGTCGCCCTGTTCACCGCCGTGCTCGCCTTCCTGCTGCTGGGCGAGCCCGTGCGTCCGTTCCACTTCGTCGGCGCCGCGCTGATCCTGTGCGGCTTCGGCCTCGCGGCGACCAGCGGCCGGCCTTCCGCCTCCCGCCCCTCCGGAGCCCTCAAATCATGACCGTCTTCTCCCATGAGTCCTTCGCCGATCACGAGCAAGTGGTGTTCGTCTCCGACGAGGCCGAACTCTACCCGCCCGCCATGCGCCCGACCGGCCTGTCCATCGCCTATAATCTCGCAGTCACCGTTTTCGGCGGGTTCGCGCCTTTCATCACCACCTGGCTGATCGTCCAGACGGGAAGCGCCCTCGCGCCGGCCTGGTACGTGATGCTGGCAGCCGCTATCAGCCTGAGCGCCTTGATGATGGGCCGCAACTTGCTGAAGGAGAGCTTCGGCCGCTGATCGGGGCAGCGGCACCAATCCGACGGACGGCAGATCGCGTTGAAGCGTCCGCGTATCGACGCCTGCGATGTCGGCGCAGTTCGGCGACATCGCAAGCTGAAGGGCCGGCCTCCTGATCCTGCCGTAGCGCAAAGAACCTGGGTAACGCCCGAGCGAGGATGAGCCCGATCCTTGCAGCAGGGACCGGGCTCGTTTCCGAATCGGCAAGTGTCGTTATTGCGTTTGAACGGCCTCGCCGATCTTCGACGAGCTGTCACAGCCGCAACCCGCCTTGCCCTGCGTTTTGGCGGAAGCGTCGTCGACGCAGCAGGCGTCCGAGCCGCCCGGAGCCGGACCTCCGCAGCAACCGCCCGTGCTTTCAGGCGCAGCCGTGCATACGCCCGTTTCCGGCAGAACGAGCTGGACATCGTCGGCCGCCGCCATGTCGCTAGCGATTGCGGCAACGACCGACCGGACCTGCTCGTAGCCGGTCAGCATCAGGAACGTCGGCGCGCGGCCATAGCTTTTGATCCCCACGGTGTAGAAGCCCGGCTCCGGGTGGGACAGCTCGCGATGCCCGTGCGGGGGCACCGAACCGCAAGAGTGCAGGTTTGGATCGATCATCGGGCCGAGCGCCTTTGCGCTCTCCAGCCACGGATCGAGCTCGATGCGCAATTCACGGGTCAATGCCAGATCGGGACGCTGCCCCGTACACACCACGATCTGGTCGACGGACCCGACCGTGCGAAGGCCATCAGGCGTCTCGCCATCGAGAACGAGTTGGCCGCTCGCCTCGCGCACCGCGGTGACTGCGAAACTGGCGACGAGCTCGATGCTGCCCCCTTCGACGAGCTGCCGCAGCCTCTGCCCCAGGTCGCCTCGTGCGGCGAGCTGATCGTTGGCGCCGCCGCCATAGACACGGGACAGGTTGTTGCCGCGGGTCAGCCAGATCGCTTTGGTGGCAGGTTCGGTGGCCGCGAGCGTGGTCAGGTCGAGCAGGACGTTTGCGGCGGAATGCCCGGCGCCGACGACGACCGTGGTGCGCCCGGCATAGCGTGCCCGGTCGCGGCCGAACACATCCGGGATGCTGTAGGCGATCCGATCGGCAAAGGTCTCCTCGCCTTCAGCAGCGATGCCACCTGCTCCGAGCGGGTTTGGTGACGTCCAGGTCCCCGAGGCGTCGATCACCGCCCTCGCGAGCTCGCGGCGGACGCGCCCTTCGGCGTCGACGATCGTCAGCTGGAAGGGGCGCAGCTCACGGTCACGGCTGACCACCTTATCGACGCCGCGCCGCCCGATGCCCTTGACGCGCGCTCCATACTCGATGACCGGCGCCAGCTCAGGCGTCTGCGAAAGCGGAGCAAGGTATTCGCCGACGAGGTCGGCGCCCGTCGGATAGACCGTTGCGTCAGGCTCCCGCCATCCTGCCTTCTCCAGCAGCGAACGCGCAGCCGGACCGACATTGTAGGCCCACGGCGAGAAGAGCCGAACATGACCCCAATCGCTGACGCTCGCGCCAGCCGCAGCGCCGGCTTCGTAGACCTTCACGGCAAGGCCGCGAGCGATGAGGTTGGCCGCGGCGGCAAGGCCGACAGGGCCGGCGCCGATGACGGCCACAGGCAGTTTCATCATGACACTATATCCCGTTATTCTAGAAGGACGGAATTATAAGGCAAATAGAAAGCCGCTCACGCGGCCCGATCGGATGGCAAGCAGGCTTCATCGGCGCAGCATTCGTCCGCGAGGAAGCCCAGCAAGGCGGTCATTGCAGGGTATTCGGCTCGGCAGATCAATGTCGTGGCCTGCCGCTCCTGTGAGACCAATCCGTTGTGCACGAGGCGCTGAAGATGGTGCGAGAGGGTCGAGGCGGGAATGCCCAAACGCTCCTGCACCTGGTTGACCGGCAGGCCGCCATGGCCGGCACGGACGAGGACCCGGTAGAGTTCAAGGCGGGTCGGATTACCGAGCGCCTCAAGCTGTTTTGCTGCTTCTTCGACTTTCATGGAAATAGACTGCGCCGCTCTTGAGAAGCCGTCAAGCCATATTTCGACAATTATCGAATCATTCGGCGGCCTGCGCCTTTCGAACTCTGCTTCCGCGCTCGTACCAGCCTTTCGACCCGTTCACGATCCAGACCACGGTGAGCATGGCGGGAACCTCGATCAGCACGCCAACGACGGTGGCGAGCGCCGCGCCAGAGTTGAAGCCAAAGAGACTGATCGCGGCAGCGACCGCCAGCTCAAAGAAGTTCGACGCGCCGATCAGCGCCGATGGACCGGCGACGCAGTGCTGCTCGCCGGCAACCCGGTTCAGCAGGTAGGCGAGACCGGCATTGAAATAGACCTGGATCAGGATCGGCACCGCCAGGAGCGCGATCACCATCGGCTGCGCCAGGATCTGCTCGCCCTGAAAACCGAAGAGCAAGACGAGGGTGGCGAGCAGCGCCACGAGGGAGGCCGGGCCAAGCCGGCCGAGCAGGCGATCCAGCGCCGCCTGCCCGCCGCCCGCCAGAACACGACTGCGGACGACTTGTGCAACCATCACCGGGATCACGATGTAGAGGATGACGGAGAGAATGAGCGTGCCCCACGGCACCGTGATCGCCGACAGGCCGAGCAGCAGTCCGACGATCGGGGCGAAGGCGACGACCATGATCGCGTCATTGAGCGCGACCTGGCTGAGCGTGAAATGCGGCTCGCCTTTCGTCAGATTCGACCAGACGAAGACCATGGCGGTGCAAGGCGCCGCCGCCAGGATGATGAGCCCGGCAATATAGCTGTTGATCTGGTCGGCCGGCAGCCAGGGCCGGAACAGCCAGGCGATGAAGAGCCAGCCCAGCGCAGCCATCGAGAACGGCTTCACCGCCCAGTTGATGAAGAGCGTGACGCCGATCCCGCGCCAATGCCTGCCAACCTGTCCAAGTGCCGCGAAGTCGATCTTCAGCAGCATGGGAATGACCATCAACCAGATGAGCACGGCCACCGGCAGGTTGACCCTGGCGATCTCGGCCGCACCGATCGCATGAAACAAGCCGGGCATGACATGCCCGAGCGCGATGCCGACGACGATGCACAGTGCGACCCACACCGTGAGGTAGCGTTCGAAAGTAGACATGTGGCCTCAGGCGCCGTTTGCGCGGTTGCTGGCGCCTTCCAGCGCGCCGATCTGCCGAATGCGCTGTGCCAACGCCATCGCGTCGAGGCTGGCGACCGGCAGTGCGAGAAGCACATTGATGCGATTGCGCAGGTAGCGCAGCGCCGTCACGAAGGCGCGCTCGCGCTCGATCTCGGTGCCTTCGACATTCGAGGGGTCTTCGATGCCCCAGTGTGCGGTGATCGGCTGCCCCGGCCAGAAAGGGCAGGCTTCGCCGGCCGCCTGGTCGCAAACCGTGATGACCATATCCATGACCGGTGCGTCAGCCGCCGCAAACACGTCCCAGGTCTTCGAAGACAGGCCCATGGTCCCGATGCCCTCGGCCTCGAGTGCCTTGAGCGCCAACGGCTTCGGACCGGGACCACCTTCACTACCGGCGGAAAAGGCGCGAAAGCGACCCTCGCCAAGATGATTGAGCAGAGCTTCCGCCATGATCGAGCGCGCGGAGTTGTGAGTGCAGAGAAAGAGCACGTTGTGAACGCGGTCAGGCATCGGTTGTGACCTTTGTAGGACAGCAAGGGCTGAGTTCGGCCAGCAGTGGCGCGCAGATCTCCGCGCGGCCGCCGCAGCAATCCTTGAGGAGGAACGCGACGACGGAACGCAGGCCATCGAGGTTGGCCCGGTAGACGACGGAGCGGCTGAAGCGCTCTGAACGGATAAGCCCCGCTCGGCTCAGAATGCCGAGATGCGACGACATCGTGTTGTGCGGGACATTCAGGCGCCGGGCGACCTCGCCGGCAGGCAGGCCCTCAGGCTCGGCCGTTACCAACAGGCGAAAAACATCGAGGCGGGTGCCCTGCGCCAGGGCGGCCAGCGAAAGGATGACGTGTTCATTTTCCATATGTCGAGACTTATCGACATAATAGCGGCAAGGCAAGACGACTTTACGCCAGCGCTCGGATTGGCAACCTGATCAGGTTTACGAACGGCAGGCTCGCCTCTGTTCCCCGTCGAAGTCAGCAGCCGGGTCAGCCGGCTGCTCGAAGGTAGCACTGCGCCATGAGCGGCACTTGGAACGCCGCCCAAAAGCAGACCTGCGCTGCGCGACCGGGTCAGGACGTGAGCGGGTCCATCCAAGGCATTTGAAGGACAGTGCCTGGCGATGGGATTAGGCCCAAGGCGGCTTCCGAGGAGTGGTCCCGTCAGCCCCGTTTTTCCTATCGGCAGATGCACTCACCTTCCGCCCAGCGCACCAACGTCAGAGCCAAAGTCAAAAAGACTGCTCGATCAGCGGCTCACGAAAATGCGGGCGGCAGCAGTGGCTCGGGATCGCCATCGAACTGCTACAGCGCTCACATGCGCGATGCAGACGACCAGCGCCCCATCTCCCGAAACAATGCTGACGCTGCTCCGCCGATGGTATCGGCTGCGAGCGTGCCGAGCAGCCCTGCACGGATGGGAGGTTTACCAGCGCCGACCATAATGCCCGACAACTGGTCGGTTATTGTAATATGCGGCGCGACCGATGGCGGCACGCCGATTCTGATAGGCGTAGTGCCGAACGACCGGCCGGCCATAATAGCCTCGGCCGTAGTAGCCGCGGCCATAGTAGCCGCCACCTCCATAATAGGTGGGAGCCGAGGTGTTGTAGTAGACGGCTTGCGGATAGCCGGTGACGGTTGCGGGTTGGCAGTATTCGCTGCCGCTATAGATGGTGCGGTAGGAGGTGGTGCTGTAGCCGCCATTGCCATAGTAGCCGTAGGTAGGCTGTGCTGCGTAGCCATAACCATAGGCAGGCGCTGTTGCGAGCGCCCCCGCCACGAACCCGATCCCGGCTGCGACGGCCCGGCCGCCATAGTAACCACCTCGGTATCCGCCGTAGTACCCGCCTCGATAACCTCCATAATAACCGCCTCGGTAACCTCCGTAATAACCTACCCCGATACCACGTCGGTATTGGGCTTCGGCGTCACTCGATGTGAGGGCAAAACAACCAAGGCCGATTAAGGCGGCGACATGTATGGGAAGCAGCTTGGTCATAGCTTCACCTTTACAAAGCCCGCCACCAGATCGCTGTCGCGCGGCTGACGGACCTGATCCGCGCGGCATCTCGATGAAATCCTTAACGCCTCGTTATAGAGTGTTTACTCTGATGAGTCCTGATCTGAGTTCCTGATCGCGTGAGATTGACGAAAGGTCAGGCGACAAACGATGGCGTTGCGGGGCCACTTTATCTAGCCGGCCGCCAACCACACCAAGGCCTGCGCTTTTTCCCCAGACGGGAATTGCCGAATTTCTGCCGCTACGAAGTGCTTCGCTATATGCGGCATGATTTGAAGGAGCTCGCTGTCCGTAACTATGGCGATACGAGCGATTTTGCGGTGATGATCCTTTACGAAACGAAGGTGCGATACCAATGCGCCGAAGCTTTCCCAACCCGGGAAAGCCTTCGCGAGCAGCATCAGCCCGGTAAGTCGACCACTGGCTGCGATATACGGGTCGATCTCCTCCGATAGTCTCTCAAAATCGGATTGTCCGAGCGGTCCATGCGGCGACAGAATGGCAATTCCCTCGTCGCGTCGCAGTTCGATTTCGATCATGTGCCACCCAACTGTCGTCTCAGAAATTCTCATCCCGTCGAAGTTGCTGAAGCGCAGCAGACCTATCCCCGCTTCACGCAGCGCCGAAACGAAACTGGGTCCCGCCTGGATTCCGGTGAGCCCCACGAAGGCCGCCAGCCCGAGCGTCGTCATGAGGCCCACCGCATCCGGGGGAATCCGCTGGGCGGCGAGCTGCTGAACCCACGCTACTTGGGAAGGCAGTCGACATTATAGGCGATGATGATTTCGCCGGGGCCGCCCTTGCCGATGCTTCTCAGGTCTTCCAAGCCGCTCTTCAGTTTGGTGCCTGCTTCTTTCAAGCTTTCTTCCAGCTTTGACTTGGCCACTTTGCATCGATCTTCGCTCGAGAATTCCTGAAATACGACAGTCGGCATCAACCTCCATTCCGCCCTGTCGTTGGAAGCCGCAGGATTGACCGAGTAAGAGAAGACATACATCAGAATCCACATAGGCCTGCTCCCGCTTCAATGGGCTGACCGACTCCGCGGCCGCCGCCTGGTCAATCAATCGTTTTCAGTATCTCACGAGCGAGGCGGTCCAGATGGTCGCCGCCGAGGTGGGCCGGCGGGAAACCGGAGCGAATGGATCGAGACGGAAGCTAAGCCGACACGGACACCTCCAAATGCCAGCAGGGCCAAGCGTCGCCGCCGGCGAGGATTTCTTTGGGAGGAACTGCCGCCGGCAGCGCCCCAATAAAGGGGCCATTCAGCGCGTGATCAGAGCAGCGATCAATCCGGGCGACAATTGACCTTAGGGACAGGGCGGACGCTGGGCAGCGCATCGGACCTTCGCGATCGACGCTGTCGCGCGGCACGCCGAACGGGCGGCGGAACTGCCGAAGCTCCCCTTGCGCAGGTGTGGAGATCGCGGTCGTGGCCGCAGGCAAACTCGGAGCGCCTGAAGGTGCCATCGCTGCGCCGCGTTTTGTCGAAGGTCGGGATATGCGGCTGGATCCCACGCTCATGAACCAACCAGGCAAGGTTCTCTGCCGAGCCATGCGGTCGACGCAATCTACCGACGATGGGTTTGGAGGCCAATGGACCGGCCCGGACAGCCAAGCGCGCGAACCGGTTATCACATCCGATCTGATCGGATGGTTCGGCCATTGTTGCACGGTCTCGGAGGGGCAAATGGTGCCGCAAGAGGGATTCGAACCCCCGACCCCCTCATTACGAATGAGGTGCTCTACCAGCTGAGCTATTGCGGCAACGGGTGGCGCTGTACCAGCCGGCGGGGTGCTTGGCAAGCCGTGACCGGCACTCCCGCGCAGCCATCCGCGGTCTTTTCAGTCCTTGCGCAGCTTCTCCGTCTCCGGCTTCTCCTGGCCGAGCGCGACGATGCCGCGGCGGATGGCGCGGGTGCGGGTGAAATGCTTGTGCAGCGTCTCGCCGTCGCCGTAGCGGATCGCGCGGGTCAGCAGCGCCAGGTCCTCGTTGAAGCGGCCGAGCATCTCCAACACCGCCTCCTTGTTGTGCAGGAAAACGTCGCGCCACATCGTCGGATCGGAGGCCGCGATGCGGGTGAAATCGCGGAAGCCGCCGGCCGAGAATTTGATCACCTCGGACTGGGTCACCGCCTCCAGATCCTCGGCCGTTCCGACGATGTTGTAGGCGATGAGATGCGGCAGGTGGCTGGTGACGGCGAGCACCAGATCATGATGCTGGGCGCTCATCACCTCCACGAGCGCGCCCATCCCCTCCCAGAACTGGCGCGTTCTGGCGATTGCCGCGGGGTCGGTTCCCTCGGGCGGGGTCAGGATGCACCAGCGGTTGAGGAAGAGGCTGGGGAAGCCGGCATCGGGGCCGGAATTCTCCGTGCCAGCGACAGGATGGGCCGGGACGAAGGAGACGCCTTCCGGCAGATGCGGCAGCACGGCGTCGACGACCGAGCCCTTGACCGACCCGACATCGGAGACGATCGCGCCCGGCTTCAGCTCGGATGCGATCTCGGCAGCCACCGAGCCACATGCGCCGACGGGAACGCAGAAGATGATGTGATCGGCATCGCGGGCTGCCTCCGCCGCTGTGTCAGTGACGGCATGGCCAAGGCCGAGCTCTCGCGCCCGCTTGCGGACGGCCTCGTCGCGATCGGCCAGCACGATCGTGGCGGCGAGGTTCAGCTCCTTCGCCGCGCGCGCGATCGAGGAGCCGATCAGCCCGATACCGATGATGGCGAGACGAGCGAAGACCGGTTCGGAGCGACGCGGCGCGAAGCTTTCCGCCATTTCGATCAAGCCTTGAGGAAATCGGCGAGCGCGGCGACGACGAGGCGGTTCGCCTCCTCGGAGCCGATGGTCATGCGCAGCGCATCCGGCAGGCCATAGCCGCCGACGGCGCGCAGGATGAGGCCGCGCTGAGTCAAGAAGGCGTCGGCCTCCTTCGCGGTCTTGCCGGGCGTCTTGGTGAAATGGATCAGGACGAAATTGCCGACCGAGGGGGTGACGGTGAGGCCGAGCTTCTCCAACTCGGCCGTCGTCCAGGCCAGCCACTTCTCGTTGTGCTCGAGCGCGGCGGCGACATGGGCCTCGTCGGCGACGGCGGCGGCTCCCGCCTCGATAGCGGCGCCGTTGACGTTGAAGGGGCCGCGGATGCGCTCGAGTGCGTCGATGATATGGGCCGGGGCATAGATCCAGCCGATGCGGAGATTGGCGAGGCCGTAGATCTTCGAGAAGGTGCGGGTCATCACGACATTCTCGCTCTCAGCGACGAGCTCGATGCCGGAGGCGTAGTCGTTGCGGCGGACATATTCGGCATAGGCCGCGTCGAGAACGAGCAGGACATGCGGCGGCAGGCCGGCCTGCAGGCGCTTGACCTCGTCGAAGGGCAGATAGGTGCCGGTCGGGTTGTTGGGGTTGGCGAGGAAGACGATCTTCGTCTTCGGCGTCACCGCCGCCAGGATGCCGTCGACATCGGCCATGTAGTTCTTCTCGGGCACGACGACCGCCTTGCCGCCCATGGCAAGGATGGCGATGCGATAGACCAGGAAGCCGTACTGGCTGTAGATGCCCTCGTCGCCCGCGCCGAGATATGCCTTGGTGACGAGCTCCAGCAGTTCATCCGAGCCGTTGCCGCAGATGATCCGCGCGGGATCGAGGCCATAGCGGCCGGCGATCGCCTGCTTGAGCTTGCTCGACGTGCCGTCGGGATAGAGCTCCAGCTTGGCGGCGAGGCCCTCAAAAGCGGCAATCGCCTTCGGGCTCGGGCCGAGCGGGGTCTCATTGGAGGAAAGCTTGTGCAGCTTCACGCCGGCAGGCGCGGCCGACTTGCCGGGAACATAGGCCTCGATGTCGAGGACGCCGGGACGGGGAACGGGGCGGGAAGCGCTCGTCATGGTGATGGACCTTGCAGCGGAAAGCAGTACCGAGCCCGCTCAGCGGGCGGATTTGACGGCGAAGCGGGCGGCGTGGCTGCCAACCTCGGAGAAGTCGCTGAGACCGGCCGGCGCCAGCGCATTGCGGATAACGGCTTGGTCGACCTCGCCGGAGGCGGCCACCAGCAGCGAGAGATGCGAACCATCGGCGGCCGAGGCCGAGACCTCGGCCAGATGTTCGGCGAGGCCGTGTCGCAACGCCTCCGACCAGCGCTCGACGCGGGCGGCGTAGAGCACGATCTCGCGTACGGCGGCATCGGTCAGCGGCTTGGCGATGCAGTAAACCGGCGTGCCGGCCGGATGGTCCGGCCGCTCGATGAAGGGCAGGCGCGCGATGATCTTCGGCCGGTCAGGCCCGATCAGGTCGCGCCACCAGATGCCGGCGCTGGCACCCTGGTCCATGCGGAAGATACCGAGATCGCCGGCCGACTCCGCCACGGTGCGGATGACCGCACGCGCATCTTCATGCGGGACGAAGGGCACGGTGAAGCCGAAATGGAAACGGGCGGAATCCCGCATCGCCGCATCGCCGCCGGAGACGTCGGCATGGACGGAGTAGTTCGCCTGCACATAGGTGAAGGTCGCGATGATGATGCGCCAGATACTCTCGACCGTGTCGAGCGGCAGCAACCCCTTATGCCTCAAGGCGAGGCGCTTCATCATGTCGGCCTCGCGGCCGGGGCGGAAGGCGGAGCCGGAAGCCTGGGTCTTCTTGACCGAGATCAGCGTCTCGATGATCTGCGAGCGCTCCATCAGCAGCGCATGCATCTCGCTGTCGATACGGTCGATCCCGGCGCGCAGGTCGGCGAGGGTCGTGGGGGCGGCTTCGGTCATGGGCAAGGACGCGCTTTCCGGCAAGGCCACGCTCCTTAGCGCCCCGGCGCGGCCTTGGCAAAGCCGGCTGCGCAGTCCCGCGTTGACAGCGGCGCGCCGGCGCGGCATCGCTAGAGTTCGATTTTCCGAACGCCTGGACCGGCAAGACAAATCAGACTGTCGATGCGGACGAAATGAGCGATCTCTCCCCCAGCCTGGCCGATCCGCAAAAGGAGGCCAACGAGCCTTCGAGCCCGGTCGCTCGTTTCGGTTCAGACACGCCGCTGCTGATGGATTGCGGTGTCGTGCTCGACCAGTGGCAGATCGCCTACCAGACCTATGGCGAATTGAATGCCGACAAAACGAACGCGGTCCTGGTCTGCCACGCCCTGACCGGCGACCAGTATGTCGCGAGCCGCAATCCGATCACCGGCAAGGGCGGCTGGTGGACCGCGATGATCGGTCCGGGCAAGCCGATCGACACCGACCGTTTCTTCGTGATCTGCGCCAATGTCATTGGCGGCTGCACCGGCACGACCGGGCCTGCCTCTACGAACCCAGAGACCGGCCAGCCCTGGGGCCTCTCCTTCCCGGTCGTCACCATTCGCGACATGGTGCGGGCGCAAGCCGCGCTGGTCGACTCGCTGGGCATCGAGACGCTGTTCTGCGTCGCCGGCGGCTCGATGGGCGGCATGCAGGTGCTGCAATGGGCGGCGAGCTATCCGAGCCGCGTGTTCTCGGCGCTGCCGCTGGCGACCGGCGCCAAGCATTCGGCCCAGAACATCGCCTTCCACGAGGTCGGCCGGCAGGCGGTGATGGCCGATCCCGACTGGCGGCGGGGGCGCTATCTCGAAGAGGGCACGCGACCCTCCAAAGGCCTCTCGGTGGCGCGGATGGGCGCGCACATCACCTATCTCTCGGAGCAGGCGCTACACCGCAAGTTCGGCCGCAAGCTGCAGGACCGGGAGGCGCCGACCTTCTCCTTCGACGCGGACTTCCAGGTGGAGAGCTATCTGCGCCATCAGGGCTTAAGCTTCGTCGAGCGCTTCGACGCCAACTCCTATCTCTACGTCACGAGGGCGATGGATTATTTCGACCTCGCCGACGACCATGACGGCGTGCTGGCGCGCGCCTTCACGGGCACGAAGACACGTTTCTGTGTGGCGTCCTTCACGTCGGACTGGCTGTTCCCCACTGCCGACTCGCGCGCGATCGTTCATGCGCTCAATGCGGCCGGCGCCTCGGTCTCCTTCGTCGAACTGGAAAGCGACAAGGGGCACGACGCCTTCCTGCTGGAAGAGCCCAATCTTTTCGCGACGACACGCGGCTTCATCGGCGCGGCGGCACGGGCACGCGGACTGTGAGGATGCGGAAACTCCGTCATTCCGGGGCATCGCGCAGCGATGAGCCCGGAACCCAGAACCGATGCCGTTCATTCAGAGGGCGTCGGCCGGCAGGCGGCTTGATGACCGGAAACCGCGGTTCTGGGTTCCGGGCTCGCCCCGGCGGGGCGCCCCGGAATGACGGGGGCGGATCCCGCGCGCAAGAAAGCCTTTCCGGATGACCCTCCCCGACACCCAGACCAACCGAATCGACCTTAAGCTCGTCGCCGAGATGGTGCAGCCAGGCACACGCGTGCTCGATGTCGGCTGCGGCGATGGCGCGCTGCTCGCTCTGCTGGCCGAGACCCGCAACGTCGATGCGCGCGGCATCGAGCTCTCGCGTGAGGGCGTGGCCGATTGCGTGACGCGCGGACTCTCGGTGATCCAGGGCGATGCCGACACCGACCTCGCCGACTACCCGGACGACAGCTTCGACTACGTCATCCTCTCCCAGACGATCCAGGCGACGCGCAATCCGCGGCTTGTGCTGGAACAGATGCTGCGGATCGGCCGGCACGCCATCATCTCCTTCCCGAATTTCGGGCATTGGCGGATGCGCAGCCAGGTGTTCTTCCAGGGGCGGATGCCGGTGACCGACGCCCTGCCCTATACGTGGTGGGACACGCCCAACATCCATTTCTGCACGATCCGCGATTTCGTTACGCTCTGCGACGTGATCGGCGCCAAGAAGGAGCGCGCCGTGGCGCTCGATGCCGCCGGCGGCAAGGTCGGCGTCAACGCGCCCTGGTGGTTCTGGAACCTGTTCGGCGCGCAGGCGGTGTTCCTGCTGAAGCGCTCCCGTCAAGCCTGAGACGGACGCCGGAACGCGACATCGTACAGCCCGGCCGGCTGGAAGGCGAAGAAGGCCATGGGCCAGTTCGCCGCGCGGGCGAAATCGGTCGCCGCCCGGTGGACGCCGTATCGGCCGAGCCACGGGTCGATATGGGCGAAGTCGTTGAAGGCCAGATAGCCGCCCGGCTTGACCTTGGGTGCCGCGGCGAGCGCATCGCGGTGGCAGCCTTCGTAGGAATGGTCGGCGTCGATGTAGATGAAATCGAAATGCCCGTCCGGAAAGGTCGCGATCACCTCGTGGGTCAAGCCCAGATGGCGGATGACCTCGGGCCCGGCCAGGCTTCGCGGATCGAACCAGGAATCATCGATGTCGATGAGGTGCAGCTCGGCCGGGTTGCTGCGGGCCAGGATATCGCGGGCGAAATCGCCGCGATAGGTGCCGAGCTCGGCGATCCGCCCTCCCTTCGGCAAAAGATCGAGCATCGCCTCGCGCGAGGCACAGAAACGACAATCGGCGAGCAGTGCGTCCGGCAACGGCCCCGAGCACGGCACATCACCGAGGCTTCGCGCGACGCGATAGGCACGGCGCACCGGAGCCGGCAGGCGCGTACGCACCCGCATTTCCAGCCGTTTCAAGGTTTCCCGCAGCAAGAACTCTCCTCTTCGCGCTCAAAGCCGCCGCAAGGCGTTAGCAGAGAAGGGCCGCCGCCGCCAAGCTCCGAGCCGGCGGCGCTCACAGCCGCGATCCCGACGAGGGAGCGGGATACGCCGAAGCGTGTCCGCCCCGGCGCCGTGATCCTCAGTTCAACGCCACACCCGCCGGCCGCTTCTCCTTCACGCCGGGAACGGAACCCAGCATCAGCGAGCCCGGGCCGACGGTGACGGGGACCGTCTCGCCGTCCACGATGTCGCCGGCGAGGATCGCTTCCGCCAGCGGGTCCTGTACCGACTTCTGGATCACGCGCTTAAGCGGACGCGCGCCATAGGCCGGGTCGTAGCCCTTCTCCGCCAGCCACTCGCGCGCTTCCTTGGAGAGCTCGAGCGTGATCTTCCGATCGGTCAGAAGCTTCGCGAGGCGCGCCATCTGGATATCGACGATGGCGCCCATGTCCTGCCGCCGCAGGCGGTGGAACAGGATGATGTCGTCGATCCGGTTCAGGAACTCCGGTCGGAAAGCATGGCGGACCACGCCCATGACCTCGTCGCGAACCGCGTCGCTGTCCTGCCCCTCGGGCTGGTTCACCAGATACTCCGAACCGAGGTTCGAGGTCATGATGATCAGCACGTTGCGGAAATCGACCGTGCGACCCTGCCCGTCGGTCAGGCGCCCGTCGTCGAGGACCTGCAACAGGACGTTGAACACGTCCGGATGCGCCTTCTCGACCTCGTCGAAGAGCACGACCTGATAGGGCCGGCGGCGCACCGCCTCGGTCAACGCCCCGCCCTCCTCATAGCCGACATAGCCGGGAGGCGCGCCGATCAGCCGGGCGACCGAGTGCTTCTCCATGTATTCGGACATGTCGATGCGCACGAGCGCCGTGTCGTCGTCGAACAGGAACGAAGCCAGCGCCTTGGTCAGCTCGGTCTTGCCGACGCCGGTGGGGCCGAGGAACATGAAGGAACCGATCGGGCGGTTAGGATCCTGCAGGCCGGCACGCGCCCTGCGGACGGCGGTCGAGACCGCTTCCACCGCCTCGCGCTGGCCGACGACGCGGGAGGCCAGAACCTCCTCCATGCGCAGCAGCTTCTCCTTCTCGCCTTCGAGCATGCGGTCGACCGGCACACCGGTCCAGCGACTGACGACCTGCGCAACATGGTCCGGCGTTACGGCCTCCTCGACCATGCCGGCATCGTCGCCCTTCGCCTCGACCTCCGCGAGCTGCTTTTCGAGCCCGGGGATCTCGCCATAGGCGAGCTCGCCGGCGCGCTGGTACTCACCCTTGCGCTGGGCCTGGGCGAGCTCGTTGCGGGCATTGTCGAGCTTCGTCTTGATCTCCGCGGCCTTGCCGAGCTTGTCCTTCTCGGCCTTCCACTTGGTGGTGATCGTGTCGGAGCGCGTCTCCAGATCGGCCAGCTCGGATTCGAGCCGCTTCAGCCGCTCTTTCGAGCCCGCGTCGCTTTCCTTCTTCAGCGCCTCCTGCTCGATCTTGAGCCGGACGATCTCGCGGTCGATCGAATCCAGCTCCTCGGGCTTGGAATCGACCTGCATGCGCAGCCGGGCCGAGGCCTCGTCGACAAGGTCGATCGCCTTGTCCGGCAGGAAGCGGTCGGTGATGTAGCGGTTCGACAGCGTCGCGGCCGAGACCAGCGCCGAGTCGGTGATGCGGACGCGATGGTGCTGCTCGTACTTCTCCTTCAGGCCGCGCAGGATCGAGATGGTGTCCTCGACCGTCGGCTCGTCGACGAAGACGGGCTGGAAGCGCCGCGCCAATGCGGCGTCCTTCTCGACGTATTTGCGGTACTCGTCGAGCGTGGTCGCGCCGACGCAATGCAGGTCGCCGCGCGCCAGCGCCGGCTTCAGCAGGTTCGACGCATCCATCGCGCCGTCGGTCTTACCGGCGCCGACGAGGGTGTGCATCTCGTCGATGAACAGGATGACGCCGCCATCCGAGGAGGAGACCTCGGTCAGCACGGCCTTCAGCCGCTCCTCGAACTCGCCGCGATATTTCGCGCCGGCGATCAGCGAGCCCATGTCGAGCGCGAGCAGTTCCTTGTCCTTCAGGCTCTCGGGCACGTCGCCATTGACGATGCGCAGCGCGAGGCCCTCGGCGATGGCGGTCTTGCCGACGCCGGGCTCGCCGATCAAGACCGGGTTGTTCTTGGTCCGGCGCGAGAGAACCTGGATGGTGCGGCGAATCTCCTCGTCGCGGCCGATGACCGGGTCGAGCTTGCCGTCGCGGGCCGCTGCGGTCAGGTCACGCGCGTATTTCTTCAGCGCATCATAGGCCTGCTCGGCCGACGCGGAATCGGCGGTACGGCCCTTGCGGATCGCCTCGATTGCGGCGTTAAGCGCCTGCGGCGTGACGCCGGCCTTGGAGAGCGCCTTGCCGGCCTCGGTGTCCTTCTCGATCGCAAGAGCAAGCAAGAGCCGCTCGACCGTGACGAAGCTGTCGCCGGCTTTCTCTGCCGCCTTCTCGGCGGTGTCGAAGACGCGGGCGAGGCCTGGCGTCAGGTTGAGTCCGCCGGAGCCGCCCGAGACCTTCGGCAGCTTCGCCAGCGCCTGGTCGACGAGTTGCAGCGCGACGCGCGCCTGACCGCCGGCCCGGTCGATCAGACCCGCCGCCATGCCTTCGTTGTCGTCGAGCAGCGCCTTCAGCAAATGCTCGGGCGTGAACTGCTGGTGCCCCTCGCGCAACGCGATGGTCTGGGCCGCCTGCAGGAAGCCTTTCGCCCTGTCGGTATATTTCTCGATATTCATTCAGATCACTCCGCCCGCAGGCTGCGCCCCGTGGCGACGCGAACCTGCTGCCTTTCATCAGGATAGGGCGCCGCGATGGGCCGCCCTTCGCCCTCCAAGATAGTGTGACATTGGCGCAACGGAAGAGGGCCTCCGCACAATTGACCTGGCGCATGCGGCAGGCACAGATCGGGCATGGCCGGGACCAAGCGACAGCAGGCGATTCGTCGGGCGTTGAGAGCGCTGGCGCCCGGCATCCCGTTGTCCGACGCCGAGGCGGTGGTCACGCTGGCGGAACGGCGGCACATGAAGGGCCTGCCGCCGTCCACCGCGCTCTGGCTGGCGCTCGGCAGCCATGTCCGCCACGTCCATACCGACTACGAGCGCCTGCTGGCCGAAGGCTACGATCGCGACGCCGCCCGCTTCTTCGTCGCCGACGAGACCGATGCAGCGCTTGCCGGCTGGGGCTGCCAGCGCTCGGTCAGCGACGCAGAGGACGAGCCGGATTGATCGAAACGGATACAAGAATTGATCTGTCAGGGCCGGCCGGCGAGGCTATGGTCCGCCACCCTGTCTTGCCGAGTTCGACCATGCGCATCGAAACGCTCTATCGCTACCCCGTGAAGGGGCTCTCGCCGGAACGGCTCCAGCGCGCCGAGCTGCCGACGGAGGGGTATTTCCCCGGCGACCGACTGTTCGCCATCGAGAACGGAGTATCGGGCTTCGATCCTGCCGAGCCGGTGCACCAGCCGAAGATCAAGTACCTCATGCTGATGCGCAACGAGTCACTGGCCCGGCTGCGCAGCCGTTATGACGACGCGAGCGCCGATCTCGTCATCAGTCAGGATGGCGAGGAGGTCCTGCGTGCCGCGACGGGAAGCGAGGCCGGCCACACGGCCATCACCCGTTTCTTCGAGGGCTTCATGCCAGACGAGCTGCGCGGAGAGCCGAAGCTGCTGACGGCGCCGGCAACCTACCGCTTCACGGATTCCCGTTCGGGCTTCGTCTCGATCATCAACCTCGCCAGCGTCGCCGATCTCGAACAGCGCCTCGGCCGACCCGTCGATCCGCTGCGCTTTCGCGGCAACCTGATGGTGAGCGGGCTCGCACCCTGGGCCGAGAACGATCTCGTCGGCCGCGACCTCTCCGGCCCGGGCGGCCTGCAACTGCATGTGATCAAGCGGATCGAACGCTGCGCCGCCACCAATGTCGACCCCGAAACCGGCGCGCGCGACATGCAGATCCCGAAGGCGCTGATGAAGAATTACGGCCATGTCGATTGCGGCATCTACTGCCGCATCGTCGCCGGCGGGACGCTGCAGGAAGGCGACGTGCTGGCGCCGGCACAAGTGCCGGCCGAACTCGGCATCGCCTGAGCAAGAGCCCAACAGAAAAGGGCCCTCGCGGGCCCCTTTCCAAACGTATCGATCAGTCGTTCCGGCTTACTCGGCCGAACCATCCGTCTCGGAACCGAGTGCATCCATGACCTCGCGCGGCGAACGGCGGCGACGCGTGCGCTTGGGCGCCGCCTCCCCCGCAACGTCCGTCGCAGGTTCTGCCGGAGCAGCAACCGGCTCGGCCGGAGCAGTCTCGACCGGCGCCGCGACCCGCACAGGGTTGGTCAGGAAGGACGGCAGCGCGGCGGCGACGTCATCGCCCGCATCGCTCTCGACCTCACGCTCGCGACGCGGACGGCGCTCGCGCTGGGGACGCTCGGGGCGCCGTTCGCTCTGGATCTGCTCGGGAGCAGCCTCGGCCGGAGCGTCGCCACCGACAGGGATATCGGAACGCGGCGCATCGGGACGTGGCGCGTAACCGCCGGGAACACCACCCTGCCCCGCTTCGGCATTGCGATCGAAGCGGCGCTCGCCACGATCCTGACGATCGAAGCGACGGTCGTTATTGTTGTTGGTGTTGGTGTTGTTGCGGTCGTTGTTATTGAAGCGCTCGCGGCGGTTCGGCCGGTCGAAACGCTGGCCGCCCTGCTGTTGACCGTCGCCGGCCTCGCCTTCGACACGCTGGCTGTGGCCGTTGTAGCCATTCTGGCCGTTATGCCCGTTCGGCGCGCGGAAATCAGGCTGCGGCCCGCTGCCGGGCTGGAACGCGCCTGGCTGGAAGGACTGGCCGTCATCGTCGCCTTCCTCGTCGCCCTCTTCCGCATCCTCGTTGAAGGCGCGGTTCGGCGGGAAGGAATGGCCGAATTGCTGGGCCATCTGCTCCTGCGCGGCGAGCAGGATGCGATAATAATGCTCGGCGTGCTGGAAATAACCCTCAGCCGCGACCGTATCGCCCGAAGACTGGGCGTCACGCGCAAGCTGCAGATACTTCTCTGCGACATGCTGTGCCGTGCCCCGGACCTTTACGTCCGGACCGTTCGACTCATAGCTACGCTGCAGTGGATTTGGAGATTTGCGGTTACCGTTATTGTTGTTGCCACTATTATTGTTACGGCCGCGCATACGCCGGTTCTGACCTGGTCTCATTCGCGTCTGTCTCGCGCTCTTTGCTCAAAGCAACCGTGGTGCCGTCATGCGCGTTGCGACACACAGCGGGTTGCGACGCTGCGTCGGCTTGAGTTGACCCGAAGGGGCGATACGCCGTTTCTGGTCTTCACGCGCTCTTTTCCAAAAAAGGGGCCTTAACCCCATGAGCCGATCGGCGCCACAACGCCTTCGGGGCTCCATCCGGCTTGTCAGCTACATCGTTCCAGGAAGACGCCTGCAAACGATGCCGAGTTCGAGCAAATCCTGTACGATCGGGAACTGCCCAGAGGCTCGGCACTGACGCCACCAGCTTCGGCTGAATGCTGCATAGCTGCTTTTGGCGGCCTCTCCAAGCGAAATCGACCAAAAGCCTGTGCATTCTCAAGCGACCGTGAAGATCAGCGCCCTTTCATGCCCACCGAGATCGCTCCTGCTGCCCAGGAATTCGAGCCCGCCTTCGCGCATCAGAGCGACGACGTCCGTGCCCTGCCCGGCCCCGATCTCGAAGACGATGATGCCGCCCGGCGCAAGCAACGCAGGCAAGGTCCGGGCGAAGATTCGATAGGGCTTCAGACCGTCACTTCCGCCGTCGAGCGCCAGAAGCGGGTCGTGCTCGCGCACCTCGACGGACAAGGTGGCGATCTCGGCCGACGGGATATAGGGCGGATTGGAAAGAATCACATCGAAGCGACCGGCCAGACCCTCCGTCCAGTCGCCTTGCCTGAACGTCGCACGCTCCGCCATGCCATTGAGGGCCGCATTGCCGGCAGCCGTAAGCGCGGCCTCCTCCGACAGATCGACGCCGAGCCCTGTCGCACGCGGCAACTCGCTCAGGAGCGCAATGAGGAGGCAGCCCGTGCCGGTGCCGAGGTCGAGAAGCGACAGGGGTTCGTGGCGGCGGTCGGCCAGCTGCTTCAAAGTCGCTTCGACGATTGTTTCGCTATCGGGCCGCGGTTCCAGCGTCGCGGGCGAGAGTCGGAACGGTAGGCCCCAGAATTCGCGCTCGCCGAGAATTCGCCAGACCGGCTCGCCTGCGAGGCGCCGGCTTGCGAAGCCATCCAGCCGCGCAAGTGCCTCAACCGGCAAGAGCATGTCGGGATCGGGGTTCTCGGTGGCAAGGCTGCCTTCGACGAGAAGACGAGCGTCCAGTCCCGGGGTCGCCGAGCCGGCCCGCAGGAGACGTTGCACAAGAAGACGCCGCGCCTCCCTTACGGTCGGCACGGCGCCCTCCCCTGACCAATCGATGCCGGCGGGCGAACCGCGCGCCGGATCCGAATCGCCTATCAGCTGTTGCCCTGCATCTTCTGGTCGACGCACAGCTTCATCTTGGTGTTGATGGAAGCCTTGCTTTCGTGGGCGCCCTTCATCTCCATCTGGCAAGCCTTGCGAGCCTGCGACTGGGTCATAGCACCCTGTATCGCTGCCGGCTGGCCGGAGGTCATCTTCTGAAAGGTCTTTTCCTGAGCCTGCGAGGCGCCGCTCATCGCGAGCGCCATCATGCCGGCCATCGCGACTGTCGAAATCGTCTTGATCATGGGAGGGTCCCCCCTTTGCTGGTGTCGATACGACATCAACGCCGGCAGGGCGATTTGGTTTCATCGCCACGCTTTCACGACGACCCTTCTTCCGCCAGCAGCCTTGCCTGATGCTCGGCGGTCAGCGCATCGACGACCTCGTCGAGAACCAGACCCTGCATCATCTCGTCGAGCTTGTAGAGCGTCAGGTTGATGCGATGGTCGGTGACCCGCCCCTGCGGGAAATTATAGGTCCGGATGCGTTCCGAGCGATCGCCCGAGCCGACCTGCGAGCGCCGGTCCGCCGACCGCTCGGCATCGATCCGCATGCGCTCCATGTCGAAGAGCTTCGCGCGCAGCAACTCATAGGCCCTTGCCTTGTTCTTGTGCTGCGAGCGCTCGTCCTGGACCAGCACGACGGTGTTGGTCGGGATGTGGGTCAGGCGTACCGCCGATTCCGTCTTGTTGACGTGCTGGCCGCCGGCACCGCCCGAACGCAGCGTGTCGATGCGGATATCGGCGTCGTTGAGCGTGACATCGACTTCGCTCGCGAGCGGCAGGGTCGCCACCGTCGCAGCCGAGGTATGGATGCGCCCGCTCGTTTCGGTGTCCGGCACGCGCTGGACGCGATGGACGCCGGATTCGAATTTGAGGCGGGCATAGACGCCGCGCCCGTTGATCTCGGCAATGACTTCCTTGTAGCCGCCGACCGTGCCTTCGCTCTCGGACAGCACATCGACGCTCCAGCCCTTCTGGGCGGCGTAGCGCTGGTACATGCGCAGCAGATCACCCGCGAAGAGCGAGGCTTCGTCCCCGCCGGTGCCGGCCCGGATCTCGAGGATGACACCGCGCTCGTCGGCGGCGTCCTTCGGCAGCAGCGCGATCAGGATTTCGCGGGCGCGCGCCTCGATTTCGACCCGGGCGGCGTCGCGCTCCTCATAGGCGAGATCCCGGAACTCGGCATCGGTGGCGGGGTCGGCGATCAGGGACTCCGCCTCGTCGAGCGAGAGCTGAGCCTGCCGCCAGGCGGCGATCGCCGCGACGACCGGATCGAGCTCGGAGAGTTCCTTGGCAAGCTCGACAGTCCGCACGGGATCGCTCGCGTGATTGATCTCCTCGGTCGCAGCGGCATGGCGCGCCACGATGCCGTCGAGACGATCCTGGGGAAGCTGAAGGGACATGGAGAACTCTTGAAACGATGGAGAAGAGGCCGCGGAGCGAAAGCGAGCGTCGCTAGACCGGGACCTTGAACTCGGCAGCGAAGGCGGCGAGATGCGGGCGCAGGCTGGTGGCGCCCTCGGGCGAAGCGAGCATCCAGTCCATGCGCTCGCGCAGCTTGCCGACATCGAGCACGCGCAGCATCGCCTTGACCGGGCCGATCGACGCGGCCGACATCGAGAAGCCGCGATAGCCCAGCCCTATCAGGGCCATGGTCTCAAGCGGCTTGCCGCCCATCTCGCCGCAGACGGTCACCGGGCAGCCGGTTTCCGACGCCGCCTCGACGATCCGCCGCAGAGCCCTTAGTGCGCCGACGCCGAGCGGATCGAAGCGATCCGCGACGCGCTTGTTCTCGCGATCGGCCGCGAACAGGAACTGCATGAGGTCGTTGGTGCCGATCGACAGGAAATCGGCCTCGCGCGCGATCTCCGGCAGCTCGAACAGCAATGAGGGAACCTCGACCATCACGCCGACGCGCAGATCGCGCGGCGGGGCAACGCCCTGCTTCTCCAGCATCGCCTGTTCGCGGCGGATGATCATGCGGGCGCGGCGAAACTCGTCCGTCGTCGCCACCATCGGCAGCATGATCTTGAGATCGCGCCCGGCGCCGGCGCGCAGCATCGCGCGGAGCTGCGCGCGCAGCAGCCGCGGCTTGTCGAGGCCGATGCGGATCGCCCGCCAGCCGAGCGCCGGGTTCTCCTCCTCGACGCGCTCCATATAGGGCAGCACCTTGTCGCCGCCGATGTCGAGCGTGCGGAAGGTCACGGGCAGTTCCCCCGCCGCGTTCAGCACCGCGGCGTAGAGGGCCTGCTGCTCGGCGGTGGTCGGCATGTGCTGCGCCACCATGAACTGCAGCTCGGTGCGGAAAAGGCCGATGCCGGAGGCGGCGGTCGCCTCGATGTTCGGCATGTCGACGATCAGGCCGGCATTGATCTGCAGCGTGATCTCGATGCCGTCCCGGGTGGCGGACGGCAGCTGCTTCAGCTTCTCGTACTGCTTCTGCTTGCGGGCGCGCAGCCGGGCCTTGTCCTTGTAGGCGTTCTCGACGTCCGGCTGCGGGCGGATCTGCACCTCGCCGGCCTGGCCGTCGACGATGATGGCATCGCCGACCTGGACGAGGGCGGTGGCGTTCACGACCTCGCCGACCGCCGGAATGCCGAGCGCCCGCGCGACGATCGCGATATGGCTGGTCGGGCCGCCTTCCTCCAGCACGAGGCCGCGCAGATGCGAGCGGTCATAGTCGAGCAGCGCCGCAGGCCCCATCGAACGGGCGACGAGAATGGCATTTTCCGGCAGGTTCTCGCGCGCGACACCGTTCGCCTTGCCGACGAGGGTGCGCAGCAACCGGTTGGCGAGGTCGTCGAGATCATGCAGCCGCTCCCGCAGATAGGGATCGGTCTGGCGCAGCATCTTGGCGCGGGTGTCGGATTGGACGCGCTCGACGGCGGCCTCGGCGGTCAGGCCGGTCACGACGACCTCGCGCATGCGGCGCAGCCAGCCCTGGTCATGAGCGAACATGCGGAAGGTCTCGAGCACGTCGCGGTGCTCGCCGGTATGGGCGACGTCGCCGCGCTCCACCAGTTCGTCGATCGAGGCGCGCATCTCGCCGATCGCGGCTTCCAGGCGCCCGATCTCGGCGGCCGGATTCTCGGCGATGAGGTTGGTGATGGCGACGCGCGGCTCGTGCAGCACGGCATGACCGAGGCCGACACCATCCGCCAGCGCGACGCCGACGCCATGGATCGGCCGGTCGAGGCCGATGGAGGCACCGGGCGCGGCCAGGGACTTCAGCCCGCCGGCCGCGATCATCTCCGCCATCAGCATGGCGGTGGTCTGGAGAGTTTCGATCTCCTCTTCCGAGTAGATCCGGGTGGCCCGGTTCTGGATGACGAGCACGCCCATGACGGCGCCGCCGCGCAGGATCGGCACGCCGAGGAAGGAGCGATAGACCTCTTCGCCCGTCTCCGGCCGGTAGGAGAAGGAGGGATGCGCCTGCGCGTCCGAGAGCGCCAGCGGCTCCGCCTCGCTCGCGATCAGGCCGACGAGGCCCTCGCCGGCGCGCATGGTGGTGAGGTGAACGGCTTCGCGATTGAGGCCTTCGGTGGCGTAGAGCTCGAGCGAGCCGTCCTCTCGCAGGACATAGACTGAGCAGACTTCCGCGACGAGATTGCCGGCGATCAGGACGACGAGCCTGTCGAGCCGCTCCTGCGGGCTGATCGATGCCGCCATGACCTCGCGGAGGCGGCGCAACAGAACGCCCGGTCCTCCGAGAGCACCTCGCATCGATCTCAGCCCTCCGCCCGCCTCCTCAGCCATCGACGATACGATGCCTGTCCAGACCTGAGTCGCCCAACCCGGTCCTGCTGCCTTCTAGCGACCAAAGACCTTATTCGGCAAGAGCCGCGAGCAGGCTGTGAAACATCACCCCAAGATTTCGACCGCTTTTGCGATGGTTGGGCAAAGGTCTCATGACTGCACCAGCGCCAGATGAGGAGCGGCCGCCGCCGTTCCTTTCCGCCGTGATGCTGCCGAGACCTTGCGCCCCTTGGCCACTTGCGGCGGCCGCTGGACAATGGCCGCGTCCCCGCGTACGCCCCGCCGCACGCCCGCCTTCGCTTTCCTGGGCTCGGCTTCCTCAATCGGCACGTTGCCGTCTCCCGCCAATACGGCCAGATAGCGCTGCGTCCACCAATCGATATCCGTGGCGGCGATCGTCGCGTAGAGCGCCTCGAAACGGCGTATGCGCTCCGATTTCGGCATGGCGAGGGCCGTGCGGATCGCTTCCGCCACTTCATGGGTGTCGTAGGGATTGACGATCAGCGCCTCACGCATCTGATGAGCAGCGCCGGCGAAGCGCGAGAGCACGAGCACGCCCGGATCGGCTGGATCCTGCGCCGCGATATACTCCTTCGCCACGAGATTCATGCCGTCGCGCATCGGCGTGACCAGCCCGACCTGAGCGCGGCGATAGAAACCGGCGAGCGCACTGCGCGAATAGGCCTTCTTGACGACGCGGATCGGCGTCCAGTCGAACTCGCCGAGCTGCGCGTTCAAACGCCCCGCGACCTCATCCGAAAGTCGGTCGAGCTCGGCATATTCGGGCACGTCGCTGCGCGAAGGCGGCGCGATCTGCAAAAGGCTGACCCTGCCGCGATGCTCGGGGTGGCTGCGCATGAAATCGCCGAAGGCTTCGAGGCGCTGCACTATGCCCTTCGAATAGTCGAGCCGGTCGACGCCGACGACGAGCTTGCGCTCGCCGAGCGATTCCCGCGTGGCGCGCAGTGGCGTCGGCGCCTGCCGCGTCGAGGCGGCGGCGAGGCGGCGAAACGATTCGACATCGATGCCGATCGGGAACGCCTGCACCGCAGTTTCGCGTGTGCCGAGCCGGACGCGCTGCCCGTCGGTGCGGCCGCCGCACAACGACACCAGCCCGCCGATCAGGTTGCGGGCATCGACCTCCGTCTGCATGCCAACCAGATCGTAGGCGGCGAGCGTGCGGATCAGCGTCGCGCTGAACGGCAAGGCCCCGATCACGTCGGCCGACGGCCAGGGGATGTGATGGAAATAGCCGATCCGATTGTTGACGCCGCGCCGGCGCAGCTCGGCGGCCAGCGGGATGAGGTGATAGTCGTGGATCCAGATGATGTCATCGGGCTGGATCATGGCCGCCAGCGCCTTGCCGAAGCGGCGGTTGACGCCGAGATAACCCATGTAATCGCTGCGCCGGAAATCAGTCAGCCCGAGCCGGTAGTGCATCAGGGGCCAAAGGGCCCGGTTCGAGAAGCCGAGATAATAGCTCTGCCGCTCCGCCTCGCTGAGATCGGTCACGGCGTAGGTCACGTTGCCGCGCTGGACCTGCTTGATCTCGTTCGTCGCCGTTTCGCTGATGTTGCCGCTCCAGCCGAACCACAGCCCTCCGCGCTGCTCGAGAGCCTCGCGCAACGCCACCGCGAGCCCGCCTGCCGTTGCCTTTTCGTGACGATCAGGGATGGTGACGCGGTTCGAAACGACGATCAGGCGCATAGCGACGAATTTCTCCAGGGGGGCCGCCCGATTTTCGCCATCGGCGGCAGGAACAGAACGCCCGCAAAGGCGTAATGTTTCCGGGGTGCAGAGCTGGCCGCATGGCGAAGCGGGGGCAGCCCTGCGGTGAAATCGTGGTCGCCACTATCAGGCGATGAGTAGAGCGAGGCAACCCCAAGGACGTTTTTTCCGCGCCGTGGGCCCGCACGGCGCAGAGCGAAAGGATTGCCAGCGAAGGCAGCCGTTCTTCTGCCGTCTTCCCTGTCCAGATAGAGAACGATGACGATATTGATCGAAACGGAAACTGTTCCCGGCACCCGCGATATCGATGCGGGGGCGCAGCAGATCGCTCTGTTTTTGGACTTCGACGGAACGCTCGTCGAAATCGCGCCGTCGCCGGAGGACGTTCAGCTCGATCGGCGCGTTGCTCCGGCGCTCGAAGCCTTGCGCCAGCAGCTCGGCGGAGCGCTCGCGCTCGTCTCCGGGCGCCCCATCGCCTTCCTCGACGAGATGCTCACGCCGTATCGGTTCGACATCGCCGGCCTGCACGGGGCGCAGATAAGGCAGGGCGACGAGATCCGCTCCCAATCCGATGTCCCGGAGAATATGCGCGAGGCCGTGCGCGACCTCGTCCGGTTCGCCAACAGCCATGTCGGCATCATCGTCGAAGACAAGCGCATCTCGGCTGCGCTGCATTGGCGGCTCGCGCCGGAACTGAAGGACGAGGCGCTCGATCTGATGCGCAAGGCCGCGGCCAAGCTCGGACCGGGCGTGCGCCTGCAGGAAGGCAAGTCCGTGGCGGAGCTGGTTCCGGCCGGGGCGAGCAAGGGCAACGCCATCGCCTGGCTGATGGCGACGCCGGCTTATGCGGGGCGGCGCCCCGTCTTCATTGGCGACGACATCACCGACGAGGACGGCTTCGAGGCTGTCAACGCCATGGGCGGCCTCTCGATCCGGATCGGCGCCGACCGGGAAAGCCTCGCGGCAATCCGGCTCGCTTCGCCCACCGCCTTGCGGCATATCCTTCTCGAGGCTGCCGAGAACGGCGGCCTCACTGCCTCCAGCTTTTCCCAGGACTGATCATGACCGTAACGACTTCGGCTGCGGGGCAGCACTCCGCCTCGCTCGACCTTGGCGTGATCGGCAACTGCTCGATCGCCGCGCTCATCGACCGGCGCGCCCGCATCGTGTGGGGCTGCTTTCCGCGCTTCGACCGCGACCCGGTGTTCTGCTCGCTGATCGACAACCAGGCCAATGACGGCAACGCCGAGCCCGAGAAAGGCTTTTTCGGCATCGAACTCGTCGGCATGACCCGCTGCGAGCAGGGCTATCTCGACAACACCGCGATCCTCTCCTCGGTGCTCTCGGACGACCAGGGCAACGCCATCGAGATTCTCGACTTCGCGCCGCGCTTCGTGCGCTACGAGCGCTCCTTCCGTCCGCCGCAGCTCGTGCGCCGCGTGCGGCGGATTTCGGGCCGCCCGCGCATCCGCGTCCTGGTCAAGCCCTGCCTCGGCATCGGCGAGGAGCCGGACGAATTCACGCGCGGCTCCAACCATGTCCGCTTCGTCGGTGCCGACCAGACCATCCGGCTGACCACGAACGCACCGCTCTCCTATGTCGTGGAGAGCACGCCCTTCGCCGTCGACCAGTCCTATTCCTTCTTTATCGGCTCCGACGAGGCGCTGCGCGCCGAGATCGAGACCACGTCCCGCGAGTTCCTCGACAAGACCACCGACTACTGGCGCGATTGGGTCCGTTCGCTCTCGATCCCCTTCGAATATCAGCGCGAGGTGATCCGTGCGGCGATCACGCTCAAGCTCTGCTCCTTCGAGGAAACCGGCGCGATCGTGGCGGCGCTGACGACCTCGATCCCGGAAGCACCGGGCACGCAGCGCAACTGGGATTACCGCTATTGCTGGCTGCGCGACGCCTATTTCGTCGTGCATGCGCTGAACCGGCTCGGCACGACGCGGACGATGGAGGACTATCTCGGCTTCATCACCAACATCGTCGACACCTTCTCGGAGAGCGGCGCCGAGCATCTGCCGCCGCTCTACCCGATCACGCGCGGTGGGACGCTGCTCGAATTCGAAGCCTCGAACCTGGCGGGCTATCGCGGGCACCAGCCGGTGCGCTTCGGCAACGGCGCGGCGACGCAGATCCAGAACGACGGCTACGGCGCGGTCGTGCTGGCGGCGACGCATTCATTCTTCGACCGGCGCCTGATCCAGCCGGGCAAGGATACATTGTTCGGCCAACTTGAGCGCATGGGCGAGATCGCCATCGCCGTCTTCGACAAGCCCGATGCCGGCCCCTGGGAGCTGCGCGAGAAGGAGGCCGTGCATTCCTTCTCCAGCGTGATGTGCTGGGCCGCCTGCGACCGGCTCGCCCGCATCGCCGGCACGCTCGGGCGCGCCGACCGGAAGGAATACTGGAAGGGAGAGGCAAGACGGCTCAAGAACATCATCGCCGAGCAGATCTGGAACGAGGAGAAGGGGCATTTCGTCTCGACCTTCGGCGGATCCGAGCTCGATGCGACGCTGCTGCTGCTGGCCGAGCTCGGCTTCGTCAAACCGGACGACGCCCGTTTCATCGCGACCGTCGAGGCGATCGGGCGCGATCTGAAGCGGGGCGACCTGATGTTGCGCTACGCCACGCAGGACGATTTCGGCTTCATGCATACCGGCTTCCTGATCTGCGCCTTCTGGTATGTCGATGCGCTGAACGCCATCGGCCGCAGCGAGGAGGCCAAGGAGCTGTTCGATCGCATCCTCAAGCGGCGCAACAGCTTCGGCCTGCTATCCGAGGATGCCGATCTCAAGACCGGCGAGCTCTGGGGCAATTTCCCGCAGACCTATTCGATGGTCGGGCTGATCAATTCGGCGATGCGCCTCAGCCGCAATTGGGAAGAGGCCTTCTGAGCCCCGGCTGGCGCAGGGATCAGCGTGGCGAACCGACGCGGAAAGCCACCGGGATCACGGCATAGACCATCACCAGCACCATCGGCGGCACGGCCAGCGCCGTGACGCCCAATGTCGGCCAGCCCTGCGTGAACGGCATGATCGCCATCAGCAGCACGTTGATCGCGGCATAGGCGCCGAGGGTGGCGACGACCAGAAAGCGCAGCCGAGCGAGAAATCGCGACAGAGAAGAAGGCGTGCCCATGAGAGTGACCTTGTCTGGAACGAAACGTATCGTTTCTATTTGATTGAATTAAACGGCCCGTTTCGTTATGTCAAGAAGCGGGCTGCACCGAAGCCCGGAATGGTGGAAAGCATGACGGAGCCGAATACGAAGCGCCGCGCCTCGATCGGCGCACGACGCAGCCCGGAGACGGAGGCCGCCGTGAAGGCGGCGGCGCGGGCCCTTCTCTCGGAGAAGGGCTATGCGGGTTTCTCGATCGAGGAGGTCGCCCGCCGCGCCGGTGCCGGCAAGCCGACGATCTATCGCTGGTGGCCGAACAAGGCCGAGCTCTTCATCGCGATCTACGGAGCGGACAAGGACGCGGCGATCCCGGTGCCGGACACGGGATCGCTTCGCGACGATCTCTTACGCTACACGAAGGACCTCTGGCGCTTCTGGCGCGAGGATACGGCGGGCCGTGTCTTCCGGGGGCTGATCGCCGAAGCCCAGACCAGCGAGACCGCCCTCGCCGCTCTGCGCTTCAAGTTCATGCCGGAGAGGTTGGCTTCACCCCGCAAGATGTTCGTCCGCGCCGCCGAGCGCGGCGCGTTCGCTGCTGAGGAGATCGACGACCGGCTCGAACTCTGGGTCGGCTTCAACTGGCTGCATGTGCTGACCGACCGGCTGAGCGAGGACGAGCCCTCGCTCCCGCGCAAGATCGCCCTGCTCTGCCGCTGAGCGCGGCTTATTCCACCCTGGCGGCAGCCCGCATCACGGCGAGTGCCAGCACCTGCGCCGCCGGCACGAGGCTCTCGACTTCCAGGAACTCGTCCGGCGTATGGGCCATGCCGCCGATCGGGCCGACGCTGCACAGCGTCGGAGTGCCCTGCGCGGCGGTGAAGCCGGAATCGGCGCAGCCGCCGGTGAACTCCGCCGTGACGCCAATGCCGAAGGCGGCGGCCGCCTCGCGATAGGTGTCATAGAGCGCGGCCGATTCCGGCGAGCGCTCGAGCGGCAGGAATTCGCCCTTGATCGAGAGGACGGCGCTGGTACCCACGACCTCGGGCGCCTCGACGATGGCCTTGATCTTGCCGACCATCTCGTCGCGCTGGGCGGCGGTGACATAGCGCAGGTCGATCTCGCACCAGGCGTGAGGCGCGATAGTGTTGACGGTCTGGCCGCCGCCGATCAGGCCGACATTGACGGTGACGCCCTTTTCCAGATCGGTGAGGCCCTGAAGCTTCGGGATCTTGTGGCCGAGATCGACGATGGCCGAGGCGCCCTTCTCGTAGTTCGCGCCGGAATGGGCCGGCTTGCCGGTGAACTCGGCGCGCATGAAGACACCGCCCTTGCGGCCACTGGTGACCGACTGCTTGTGATCCCTGGCGAAATCGGTGCCCGCCGGCAGGCGGCTGGGCTCGGCGTTGAAGACGCAGCGCGACTCGCGCGCCGCCGCCTCGATCACCGGCCGCGAGGATGGCGAGCCGATCTCCTCGTCGCTGGTGGTCAGCATCAGGATCGGCGCGGAAACTCCGCCGCATTCGGCGAAGGCGGCTGCGACGAAGGCCGAGATGACGATGCCGCCCTTCATGTCGGCGACGCCCGGCCCATAGGCGCGCGAGCCCTTGATGGTGAAGGGCCGGCGCGTCGGCTCGCCCTGCGGGAAGACGGTGTCGCGATGGCCGAGCAGCAGTACCGGCCGCTGGTCGTTGGCGGTGGGGTTGGGCAGGCGCGCCTTCACCGCGTCGCCGAAGCGGGTATCCGGCACGATCTCGACATCGAGCCCGTTCGCCTTGTGGAAGCGCGCGACGACCTCGCCGGCCCTGTCGACACCGGCCTTGTCGTAGGAGCCCGAGTCGGTATCGACCATCTCGCGCAGCAGCGCGACCATCCCTTCCTTGCGGCTCGCCAGCCACTCGGTGACTTTCTGTTCCTCGGGGGTCAAGGCGCTCATCGGCTCACTCGCAGTCGTTCCGCATGGGACAATGCAGCGAGCTTACTGGCTGCGGCCACATGGGCAATGGCAGATGGCCGCGGCGATGCCATTCATGCCGCGCATGCCGCCCGCTCCGAGCAATTGCGGGCAACAAAAAGGGGCCGCGCAGGAAGCGCGGCCCCTTTTTTCGGTCGGCGTTAGCGAATTACTCCGCCGCTTCCTGCGGCGTGTTCTCGGTCACCGAGATCGCCGGACGAGCCCGGCCATCCGATCTGGCGAGCGCGCGGCGCACGCCGTTGCCGTAATCCGGGTGGACCCTGTCGAAATGCGCGAGCTGGCGCTCCTCGATCTCCTGCGGGATGCCGCCCATCGCCGCGGCGATATTGGAGAACAGGCGCTCCTTCTGGCCGGCGTTGAACAGGTTGAACAGGGCGCGCGGCTGGCCGTAATCGTCGTTGCCGATGCGATGGTTGTAGCGGTCGGCATCGCCCGAGATCTTCAGCGGCGGCTCCTTGGCGGAGGGCTGCTCGACCGGGCCGCTGAAGGAGTTCGGCTCGTAATAGGCGTTCGGATGGCCGGTGCGGATACCGCCATACGTGTTCATCTGGCCGTCGCGGTGATAGTGATGCACCGGGCATTGCGGCTGGTTGACCGGGATATTCTCGTAATGCGTGCCGAGCCGGTGGCGATGGGCGTCGGCATAGGAGAAGACGCGGGCCTGCAGCATCTTGTCGGGCGAGAAGCCGATGCCGGGCACGATGTTCGACGGCGAAAAGGCCGCGTTCTCGATCTCGGCGAAATAGTTCTCCGGGTTGCGGTTGAGCTCCATCACGCCAATGTCGATCGGCGGATAATCCGCATGCGGCCAGACCTTGGTGAGATCGAAGGGGTTGTAGGAGGTCTTCTCGGCGTCCAGTTCCGGCATAATCTGGACCTGGACCTTCCACTTCGGAAACTCGCCGCGCTCCAGCGCGTTGAACAGGTCCTCCTGGGTGGACTCACGCGTCTTGCCGATGACCTTCTCGGCTTCCTCGTTCGTCCAGTGCCTGTGGCCCTGCAGGGTCTTGAAGTGGAACTTCACCCAATAGCGCTCGCCATTGTCGTTCCAGAACGAATAGGTGTGCGAGCCGTAGCCGTTGATGTGGCGCACATCGGTCGGCAGGCCGCGATCCGACATCAGGATGGTGACCTGATGCAGGCTCTCAGGGCTCAGCGACCAGAAATCCCACATCGCGGTGGGCGAGCGCATGTTGGTCTTGGGATGCCGCTTCTGGGTGTGGATGAAGTCGGGGAACTTCACGGGATCGCGCACGAAGAAGACCGGCGTGTTGTTGCCGACGAGGTCCCAGTTGCCTTCCGGCGTGTAGAACTTGATCGCGAAGCCGCGCACGTCGCGCTCGGCGTCGGCCGCACCCATCTCGCCCGCCACCGTCGAGAAGCGCAGGATCAGCGGGGTCTCGGTGCCCGGCTGCAGAGCCTTGGCCTTGGTGTATTTCGAGATGTCGCCGGTGATCTTCAGCGTGCCATGCGCCCCCCACCCCTTGGCATGGACGGCGCGCTCCGGAATGCGCTCGCGGTTCTGGTGCGCCAGCTTCTCGATGAGCTGATAATCCTGGAGGAGAACCGGACCGCGCTCGCCGGCCGTGATCGAATTCTGATTGTCGGGAATCGGCGCGCCAGCCGTCGTCGTCATGGTGACGCCGGTCTTCGGGTTCCTCGGATCATTGGCGGACATGGCTCATTTCCCTCCTTACGAGCAGCCGGCCGCTGCGCAGTCTGCGCAGCGGTTTGGAATTGGAGGAAGTAACAGCGCTTTGTGACGACAATGTCCAATACCGTTTACGGCGGTCCACGATAAGTTTATCAAATCGCCATGATTACACTGAAGCAGCTTCGCTATTTCGCCGCTCTCGCGCGCTACCGCCATTTCGGCCGCGCTGCGCAGGAGTGCCATGTCAGCCAGCCGGCATTGTCGCTCCAGATTCAGGAGCTCGAAGCCTTTCTCGGCTGCCAGCTCGTCGAGCGCCGGCGCGGCGCCATCGCGTTGACCGAAATGGGCACGGAGATCGCCGAGCGCGGCCGCCGAATCCTGCTGGAGACGAGCGATCTCGTCGACCATGCCCGCCATCGCCGCAGCCTGCTCGGCGGCGAGCTCGATCTCGGCGTCATTCCCTCGATCGCGCCCTATCTGCTGCCGGCGACGCTGCCGCTGCTGCAGCGGCGCTACCCGGCCCTGGATCTGAGACTCCGCGAGACACAGACGGCGACCCTGCTCGATGACCTGATCGAGGGTGGGCTCGACGTCGCCCTGCTCTCGCTGCCGATCGAACGCGCCGGTATAGAAACCCTGCCGCTGTTCGACGATCCCTTCCTGCTGGCCGTGCCGGCTGAAGCCCAGCCCAACGCCGCCCCCTTCCGTCCGGATGCGCCGTTCGCCGGCGAGAATCTGCTGCTGCTCGAGGAAGGCCACTGCCTGCGCGACCAGGCGCTGAGCTTCTGCCGCACCACGCCCGGCGGCTCGCGCCGGCAATACGGCGCCTCCAGCCTCTCGACTATCATGCAGATGGTGGCCAACGGCTTCGGCACCACGCTGATGCCGGCGATGGCCCTGCCGATCGAATTCAGGCCGGACATGCCGGTCAGGCTCTTCCGCTTCGCGGCCCCAGGGCCGAGCCGCTCGATCGGCCTCGCATGGCGCCGGACCTCGCCGCGCAAGGCCGATTTCGAAGCGCTCGGCGCGATCCTGGCGGAGGTCGGCACCACGCTCACCGGCGACCGGCTGCCAGCCGCCGAGCCCGGCACGATCAAGCTGATCGCGGCCTAGTCGCCCGGCTCAGACCAGGCCGGCATACCAGGCCGCAACGTAGACGGCCGTACCCGCCGCCATCGGCACGAGCGGGTTGATCTTCGAGCGATAGGTCACGAACGCGGTCGCCGCCGTGATGACGAAACCGAAGAGGCCGGCATCGGCGGCGATCGTCGCGACAGCGCCGCTCGCGAGCATCAGGCCGAGCGCAATCGGCACCAGCGCCAGCGTGACGATCCGGACGATGCGGTTGTCGCTGAAGCGCTGCAGTCCGCGGCTGCTGGCGAGCGCCAGCAGCGAGGATGGGATCAACATGGCGGCCGTCGCGACCAGCAGGCCGCTCGTCCCGGCGACATGCCAGCCGACGATGCTGGCGAGCATGACATTCGGCCCCGGCGCCGTCTGGGCGATGGCGAAGAGGCGGGCGAAGGTCGGCGCGTCCATCCAGCCGAGGATGTCGACGATCTGGCGATGGATTTCCGGCACGACGGCATTGGCGCCGCCGATCGCCATCAGCGAGATCGTACCGAAGGTGATGACGAGCTGGCCGAAGACGCTGCGTTCCATCAGACCCGCCGCGCTCCCAATGAGGCCGCGGCAAGGCCGAGAGGCACCAGCACCAGCAAAGTCGGCAGCATCGGCAGCCGCAGCACGCCGATGGCGAGAAAGGCCGCAGCGGCCATCACCCAGGCCCAGCGGGCGAGACCGGCCTTCGTCAGAAGGCGCAAGGCCGTGCCGAGGATGAGCCCGGCGGCGCTCGCCGCCGCGCCTGTCAACGCCACCTGCGCCAGCGGGTGATCGGAAACGGCATCGTAGATGTTTGCGATCGCGACCAGCGAGAGCAGCGGCATCGCCATCAGGGCGAAGACGCAGGTCAGCGCCCCCATGGTCCCGCGAAAGCGGTCGCCGAGCATCACGGCGGCATTGACGGTGTTGGCGCCCGGCAGCGCCTGGCAGATGCCCATCAGCTCGGCATAGCCGCGATCATCCAGCCAGTTGCGCTCGGCCACGATGATATGGCGCGCCACCGGCCCGACGCCGCCGAAGCCCATCAATCCGATCTTGAGGAAACCGGTAAACAGCGCCGACAGGGAGGGCGGAGGCGCGTCCGTGGCGGTTTCGAGGGCTGACATCGACGGTTGCTAGCGCCGCGATTCCATCGCCATGCGCAGGGCGAAACCGGCGAGCACCGTGCCCATCAGCCAGCGCTGCACCAGAGACCAGAACGGCCGGGTGCGCAGGAAGAGCGCGATGCTGCCCGCCGCCGTCGCGATCAGCGCGTTGACGCTGCCGCTGACCAGGATCTGGACGAGACCGAGCACCAGCGACTGGCCGAGCACATGGCCAGCGGCCGGGTCGATGAACTGCGGGAGAAGCGCGAGGTAGAACATCGCGATCTTCGGGTTGAGCAGGCTGGTCAGGAAGCCCATGGCGAAAAGCTTGCGCGGCCCGTCATGCGGCAGGTCGCGGACATGGAAGGGCGAGCGAGCGCCCGGCCGTACCGCCTGCCAGGCGAGCCAGAGCAGATAGGCCGCGCCGCCCAATCTGAGCGCGTCATAGGCGTATGGGACGGCGAAAAGCAGCGCCGTGATGCCGAAGGCGGCGCAGAACATGTAGACGAAGAAACCCAGGATCACGCCGCAGAGAGAGATCAGCCCGGCGCCCCTGCCCTGCGCGATCGAGCGCGAGATCAGGTAGATCATGTTGGGGCCGGGCGTGAGCACCATGCCGAGAGCGATCAAGGCGAAGGTGACGAGAGTCGTCGTCTCAGGCATGGCGAAACGCTCCTGCGATGTCGAGCGCTTGGAGCATGGATCGGAAAGACCGACAATCGGCATCGCCGCAGGAGCGGCCATGCAGCCTTTCGATGGATTTGGGCAGCGGCCCGAAGCGCCTGGGCGGAACCGTAGAAGGTGCCAGCGGTTGTCGCCTGCAAGCGGATTGGGGGGAAACATGACGCTGTTCAGCCGGCTGCTCTACACGATCATCTCCTTCGCGCTGCTCGGGGCGTCGATCATATTGATCGGCGTCGCGGTCTGGCGGACATCCAACGGCTTCTGGACCGGCGACGGCGCGCTCGACACCATGCTCGACGCGATCGGCCTCGTGATCATCGCGGTCGCCGTCGCCGATGTCGGCAAGTTCCTGTTCGAGGAAGAGGTGATCGCCGATCGCGAGATGCGCCAACCGGCGGAAGCGCGGGGATCGCTGACCAAGTTCATGTCGATCATGATCGTGGCGCTCTCGCTGGAATCGCTGGTGCTGATCGCCAAGACTTCGCGCGAAACCATGCGCGACCTCGTCTATCCCGGCCTCTTGGTGTTGCTCGCCGTGCTGGCGCTTGTGGGGCTGGGTCTGTTCCAGAGGCTCAGCCAGAATGCGACGGCTGCCATGCCGCCGGATCGCGAGGAAAGCGAGGGCGAAGCCGAGAGCGTTGAATCGAGGCCCTCGACGCAAGGCCCCAAACGCGGGTCATCCCAGCCGAAGCGAAGCGCAGAGCCGGGATCCATGCCTGAGCCCATCCGATAGGCGTTCAGGCGCGCGTCATCCCGGGTCTCCCCGCGGTCGCCCGGGACGACGCCCGCCTGAAACGAAACGTCCTCACCGTGGCTCGTCGACGAGGAAGAGGTCAGTATCGTCCGGCTTGGCGCCGGCAGCGGTCAGCATCGCGTGGATCTGGCCGCGATGATGGGTCTGGTGATTGAACAGATGGGCGATCGCGAAGGCGCGTGGCTTGCCCATCTCGCGGCCGGCGGCGCCAGAGTACCAGATCAGCGTGCCGCGCAGCCAATCGGCCTCGATGCTCTCCGCCCAGGAGAGGATCGCCTCGTCGCGCTGGCGGCGACGCGCGCAGAACTGGGTCCAGTCCTCGAAATAGACAGCGGAATCGCGCCCGCCAACGGCCGGCTTCTCGCTGCCCGTCAGACGGCTGAGCCAGGTCTCGTCGGCCCAGAGCAGATGGTTGAAGGTGCCGTGGATCGACTTGAAGAAGGCGCCGCGGTCGAGCTTGCGCGCCTCGTCGCTCAGCCCGTCGGCCGCGGCCAGCAGGCTCCGGTTCTGCCAGGCATTGTAGCGGGCCAAGGTCTGGACAAAAGCGGGGTCGACCATGGCTGCCTCCTCGTCAGATGACGTTGGCCTCCTTCAGCGGCCTGCCCGCAACGATGCGCTCGTGGCCGAGATCGGCAAGGTCGAGCGAGCGATAGCGGCCATGCGCGATATACTCGGCGAGGCCGCGCCCGACCGCCGGTGATTGCTGCAGGCCGTGCCCCGAGAAGCCGTTGGCGAGGTAAAGATTCGGCAGGCCGATGGCAGGGCCGACGATGGCGTTATGGTCGAGCCCGCACATGTCGTAGGGGCCGGCCCAGGCGCGGCCGGGCTTGATCTGCTCGAAAGCCGGAATGCGATGAGCGAGCGATGGCCAGACCACTTCCTCGAAGAAGGCCCAGTCTATGTCCTCGGCGCCGGGATCGGTCTCGATCCATTCGACGTCCTGCTCCTGCGTGAGCGGTGAGCAACTGCCGATGAAGAGCTGGCCGTCGCTGCCGCGCTGACCCTCGGGCCGGCACCACGCGCCGGTCGCATCGATCAGCAGCGGGCAGTTCCCCACATCGCCCTTGCAGGTAAAGGTGAAGACGTAGCGCTTCATCGACTTCACGGGGATATCGATGCCGGCGGTGGCCGCGAGCCTTGCGCCATGGGTGCCGCTGGCGTTGACGACAGCGCCGCAGGCGATGCGGCTGCCATCCGCGAGTTCGACCGCGGTGACGCGCCCGCCTTCGCTGATGTAGCGGGCTACTTCGCCCTGCCGATATTCGACGCCGAGGCTGCGCGCCTTCTTGCGGAAGGCCTGGAGCAGGGCCCAGCCGTCGAACCAGCCCTCGCCGCTGACGCCGAAGGTGCCGCAGGCGAGATCATCGACATTGAGCCAGGGGAAGCGCTGCTTCAGGACGGCAGGATCGTAGAGGGCGATGTCGGCCCCCTCTGCCGCCTGCAGCTTCTGGTTGGCCTTGAGGATCGGCGCGCCGGCTTCGCTCGCGAGATAGAGATAGCCGCCTTCATGCAGGTCGATCGCCGGCACGTCGCCATCAACAGCCAGATGGCTGCCGATGCTGCGCAGGAAATCGATGCCGAAGAGCGAGATGCGGATGTTCACCGCGCTGGAAAACTGCTGGCGGATCGAGGCGGCCGAGAGCGCGGACGCCGAGAAACGGTAGGTCGGGTCCTTCTCGATCACCACGACACGGCCTGTGAAGCCGGGATCGGCTGCGAGATGATAGGCGACGGAGGAGCCGATCGCGGCACCGCCGCAGATCACGACATCGGCGCTTTCGGAGACGGGCGGCATGGCAGGCCTCGCGCGGACCGGCTCCGTGACGGAAAGCCGGGTTGGTGAATTTCGCGCATGAATGACTGAGGCTCGCGCGCTTGTCGAGAGGTGCTCTAAGTCGCCGGAGCACATTCTCCGAGCAGCCAGTCGCGGAAAGCCACCACGGTCGGCAGGTTCGCCTTCTCTTCGGGATAGACGAGATAATAGCCGTCCCTGCCCGTCACCGGCCGATCGATGGGGATGACCAGCGAGCCCGAGCGCAGTTCCTCCTCGACGAGGAAACGCGGCACGATGGCGAGCCCGAGCCCCGCCACCGCCGCCTGCGCGATCATGGCGAACTGCTCGAAGCGCGGCCCCATCAACGCCCGCTCGGGCGCCAACCCCTGCTGCTCCAGCCAGTTCGCCCAGGCGCGCGGCCGCGTCGATTGCTGGAGCAGCGGCACGCGCAGCATGTCGGCCGGGGCGACGATGCCGGCGCGCGCGATCAGGGACGGCGCGGCGACGGGCACGACCTCTTCTCCCATCAGCCGGTGCAGCCGCGCGCCGGGCCAATTCTCGGCGCCGAAATGCACGGCGGCATCGACCTGCTCGCGGGCGAAGTCGAAGGGGACGAGCCGCGTGGTGAAGTTGATGGTGATGCCGGGATGCGCCTCGGTGAAACGCGGCAGGCGCGGAATCAGCCAGCGCGTGCCGAAGGTCGGCAAGGTGGCGAGGTGGAGCACGCCGGCGGCCCCGCGGAAGGCCATGGCGGAGACGGTCGCCGCGGCGAGTCGGGACAGGCCGTCGCGGATATCGGCGGCATAGGCAGCGCCCGCGGCGGTCAGGCTGACGCGCTTCTTCACACGCTCGAACAGGCTGACGCCGAGCGTCTTTTCCAGATGGGCCACCTGACGGCTGACCGCGCCCTGCGTCAGGCTGAGTTCCTCAGCCGCGCGGGTGAAGCTGCCATGCCGGGCAGCAGCCTCGAAAGCTGCGAGCGCCGAGAGGGAGGGGACCGAGAGGCGGCCGGGAACCAGTGCATCATCCATGACAATTACTCACCAAGTGGTGAGAACATATCGGTTGCCGTCCGCCCATGAAAGAGGGCATTCTCCCGCCCCAAAGCGTGGCGACCTGGTTTCCGCGCCCTTCTGTCATGCGCCCCCAGGGCATCCGCTCGCGACCGCTGGAAGACAAAGATGGCCACATCCCTGCCGAAAGACACGCTCGCCCTGCTCAAGCGCCTCGGCGTCTCCAACTCGGCCTATGCCGATGCCGGCCTGTCTGCCCGCTCGCCGATCACCGGCGAGACCGTGACGACCCTGCGCGAGACGTCACCGGCGGAAGCGGAGGCCGCGATCGGCCGGGCGCAGTCGGCCTTCCTGGCCTGGCGCAAGGTGCCGGCGCCGCGGCGCGGCGAGTTCGTCCGCCTGCTCGGCGAGGAGCTGCGCGCCGCCAAGGCCGATCTCGGCCTGCTGGTGACGCTGGAAGCCGGCAAGGTGACCTCCGAGGGCCTCGGCGAAGTGCAGGAGATGATCGACATCTGCGACTTCGCGGTCGGCCTGTCGCGCCAGCTCTACGGCCTGACCATCGCCACCGAGCGCCCGAACCATCGCATGATGGAGACCTGGCACCCAATTGGCATCTGCGGCGTGATCTCGGCGTTCAACTTCCCGGTCGCCGTCTGGTCGTGGAACGCCGCGCTCGCCTTCGTCTGCGGCGACAGCGTCGTCTGGAAGCCTTCCGAGAAGACCCCACTGACCGCGCTCGCCGTGCAGGCCATCGTCGAGAAGACGATGAAGCGCTTCGGCCCGGAAGCGCCGGTCGGCCTCTCGGAAATCCTGATCGGTGGCCGCGAGCTCGGCGACATCCTTGTCCAGGACCATCGCGTCCCGGTCGTCTCGGCCACCGGCTCGACCCGCATGGGCAAGGAAGTCGGCCAGAAGCTCGCCGCGCGTTTCGCCCGCGCCATTCTCGAGCTCGGCGGCAACAATGCCGCGATCGTCGCCCCCTCTGCCGACCTCGACATCGCGCTGCGCGGCATCGCCTTCGCCGCGATGGGCACGGCCGGCCAGCGCTGCACCACGCTGCGCCGCCTGATCGTTCATGAGAGCGTCTATGACGCGCTCGTGCCGAAGCTCGCCAAGGTCTACGGCTCGGTGAAGATCGGCGATCCCCGCGAAGCCGGCGTGTTGGTCGGCCCGCTGGTCGACGAAGCCGCCTATCACGGCATGCAGAAGGCGCTGTCCGAGGCCAAGGCCGAGGGCGGCAAGGTCCATGGCGGCGAGAAGGTCGATGTCGGCTCGGGCGGTTTCTATGTCCGTCCGGCGCTCGTCGAGATGCCCAAGCAGTGCGGCCCGGTCGAGCGCGAGACCTTCGCCCCGATCCTCTACGTCATGAAGTACCAGACCATCGAGCAGGCGATCGCGCTGCAGAACGCGGTCGGCGCCGGCCTGTCCTCCTCGATCTTCACGCTGAACATGCGCGAGGCCGAACTCTTCGTCTCCGATGAGGGCTCGGATTGCGGCATCGCCAACGTCAATATCGGCCCCTCGGGCGCCGAGATCGGCGGCGCGTTCGGCGGCGAGAAGGAAACGGGCGGCGGCCGCGAGGCCGGCTCGGACGCCTGGAAGGCCTATATGCGCCGCGCCACCAACACCGTGAACTACGGCACCACGCTGCCGCTGGCGCAGGGCGTCAGCTTCGACGTGGATGCGTGATCGATAGATAAGGAAACACCACCGTCATTCCGGGGCGCCGCGTGAGCGGCGAGCCCGGAACCCAGAACCGATGCCCTCTCCAAGAGGGTCGAACCGTTCCACTGATCTGGATTCTGTTCCGCGGCTCTGGATTCCGGGCTCTTCGCTCCGCGAAGCCCCGGAATGACGGCTCTGGAATCTGAGGGAGACGAAAACCATGGCCGGCAGCCACAAGCTCGCGCAGTTCACCTGGGACGATGCCTATCTGCTCGACGAGCAGCTGAACGAGGACGAGCGGCTGATCCGCGACACGGCCCGCGCCTATGCGCAGGAGAAGCTCGCTCCCCGCATCCACGACGCCTATCTCGACGAGAAGACCGACCGCTCGATCTTCAACGAGATGGGCGAGCTCGGCCTGCTCGGCGTCACCGTGCCGGAGGAATATGGCTGCGCTGGCGCCAACTACGTCTCCTACGGCCTCGTCGCGCGTGAGGTCGAGCGCATCGACTCCGGCTACCGCTCGATGATGTCGGTGCAGTCCTCGCTCGTGATGTATCCGATCTTCGCCTATGGCAGCGAGGAGCAGCGCAAGAAGTACCTGCCGAAACTGGGCTCCGGCGAATGGGTCGGCTGCTTCGGCCTGACCGAGCCGGATGCCGGCTCCGACCCCGGCGGCATGAAGACCCGCGCCGAGAAGGTCGCCGATGGCTACAGGCTGACCGGTTCGAAGATGTGGATCTCGAACTCGCCGATCGCCGACGTCTTCGTCGTCTGGGCGAAATCGGCCGCGCATGACAACCAGATTCGCGGCTTCATCCTCGAAAAGGGCATGAAGGGCCTCTCCGCGCCGAAGATCGGCGGCAAGCTTTCGCTGCGCGCCTCGATCACCGGCGAGGTCGTGATGGACGGCGTCATCGTTCCGGAAGAGAATCTGCTGCCGAACGTCTCAGGGCTCTCCGGCCCGTTCGGCTGCCTCAACCGCGCTCGCTACGGCATCTCCTGGGGCGTGATGGGCGCCGCCGAGGATTGCTTCCACCGTGCCCGCCAGTACGGGCTCGACCGCAAGCAGTTCAACAAGCCGCTCGCCCAGACGCAGCTCTACCAGAAGAAGCTGGCGGACATGCTGACCGAGATCACGCTCGGCCTGCAGGGCAGCTTGCGCGTCGGGCGCCTGCTCGACGACGGCAAGATGGCGCCGGAGATGATCTCCCTGGTGAAGCGCAACAATTGCGGCAAGGCGCTCGACATCGCCCGCCAGGCCCGCGACATGCACGGCGGCAACGGTATCCAGATCGAGTACCATGTGATGCGCCACGCCGCGAACCTCGAGACGGTGAACACCTATGAGGGCACGCATGACGTCCACGCGCTGATCCTCGGCCGGGCGATCACCGGCCTGCAGGCGTTCTTCTGAAACCCGCCCGTCATCCCGGCCGCAGCGAAGCGAAGCGCCGGGATCCATCGTAGAGCTCGTCGCCTTACGATGGATCCCGGGACAAGCCCGGGATGACGGCGCTCAGGCTGTGTCCATGTCCCTTCCCACGCCCCCCACCCCTCCCCTCGCCGGCCTGCGCGTCCTCGAACTGGCGCGTATCCTCGCAGGTCCCTGGATCGGCCAGCTCCTGGCCGATCTCGGCGCCGATGTCGTCAAGGTCGAGGCGCCCGAGGGCGACGACACCCGCAAATGGGGCCCGCCCTTCGTCGAGGGCATTGGCGACGAGCATCTCTCCGCCGCCTATTTCCACGCCGCCAATCGCGGCAAGCGCTCGATCACGGCCGATTTTCGCACGGCAGAGGGGCAGGCGCTGGTGAAGCGGCTCGCAGCCCATACCGATGTCGTCATCGAGAACTTCAAGGTCGGCGGCCTCGCCAAATACGGGCTCGACGCCGCCTCTCTGCGCCGGGAATTCCCGCGCCTCGTCTACTGCTCCGTCACTGGCTTCGGGCAGGACGGACCCTATGCGCCGCGCGCCGGCTACGACTTCCTGGTCCAGGGCATGGGCGGGGCGATGTCGATCACCGGCGAGCCTGCGGGCGCGCCGATGAAGGCTGGCTATGCGGTCGCCGACATCTACACCGGGCTCTATGCGTCGGTGGGCATCCTCTCGGCGCTGCGCCAGCGCGACACGACCGGCGAAGGCGCGACGCTCGACCTTGCTTTGCTCGATTCCCAGGTCGCGGTTCTCGGCAACCAGGCGATGAACTATCTCGTCTCGGGCAATCCGCCGCCGAGGCTCGGCAACGCGCACCCCAACATCGTGCCCTATGACGTCTTCCCGGTCGCGGACGGCCATATCATCATCGCCACCGGCAATGACGGGCAGTGGCGGAAGCTCTGCGAAGTGCTCGGCGAGCCGGGGTTGGCCGCGCAGCCGGACTACATCGACAACAAGTCACGGGTGAAGAACCGCGTCGCGCTGACCGCGCGGTTGCACGCGCTCTGCCAGCGTTACGCCAAGGCCGATCTGCTGGCCGCGCTGGAGAAGGTCGGCGTGCCGGCCGGTCCGATCAACGATATCAGCGAGGTCTTCGACGACCCGCAGGTTGTCGCGCGCGGCGTCAAGGTCGAGTTGCCGAGCGCGGCGGCAAAGGCCGGCGTGATCCCGACCGTCGCCTCGCCGATCGTGATGAACGGCGTGCGGCAAGTGGCGACGCGGCCAAGCCCCGGGCTCGGCGAGCATGCAGACGACATCCTGAACGATCCGGCCTGGGGCGGAGCGCCCGGCGGCCAATGATAGACACAGCCCTCACCCTGAGGAGCCGCGCAGCGGCGTCTCGAAGGATAGTCCAGCGCGCTCTGGAGCATCCTTCGAGACGCGGGCTCCGCCCGCTCCTCAGGATGAGGCCTCGCAAAAAGGGCAGCGAACATGGCTAATCGCACTGGCGGGCAGATCCTCGTCGACCAGCTCATCCTCCATGGCGCCACCGACGCCTTCTGCGTGCCGGGAGAGAGCTATCTCGCCGTGCTCGACGCGCTGCACGACGCCTCGATGAAGGTCACCATCTGCCGGGCCGAGGGCGGCGCCTGCATGATGGCGGAAGCCGCCGGCAAGCTCACCGGCAAGCCCGGTATCTGCTTCGTGACGCGCGGCCCCGGCGCCACCAACGCCTCTCCCGGCGTCCATATCGCCGACCAGGATTCGACCCCGCTCATCCTCTTCGTCGGCCAGATCGACGGCAGCATGCGCGAGCGCGAGGCCTTCCAGGAACTCGATTACCGCGCCGTCTTCGGCACCATGACGAAATGGGCGACCGAGATCGACGATGCCGCACGCATCCCGGAGATCATCAGCCGTGCCTTCCATGTCGCGACCTCCGGCCGCCCCGGCCCGGTGGTGATCGCGCTGCCCGAGGACGTGCTGACCGATCTCGCGGATGTTGCCGACGCCGAGCCGTATCAGGTCACCGAGCAACACCCCTCGGCGGTCCAGATCGACGAGCTCGCCAAGCGCTTCGCCGCGGCCAAGGCGCCGATCGCCATCCTCGGCGGCTCGCGCTGGAGCCCTGAGACGATCGCGCAGTTCCAGGCTTTCGCCGAGCGTTTCGACCTGCCGGTGGCGGTCTCGTTCCGCCGGCAGATGCTGTTCCCGGCCGATCATCCGAACTTCGCCGGTGATCTCGGCATCGGCCCGAACCCGAAGCTGCTCGCCCGCATCAAGGAGAGCGATCTCGTCCTGTTGATCGGCGGGCGGCTGTCGGAGATGCCGAGCCAGTCCTACACCCTGTTCGGCATCCCGAACCCGGGGCGGCCGCTGGTGCATGTCCATGCCGATCCGGAAGAGCTCGGCCGGGTCTATCGCCCGGCGCTCGCGATCAACGCTTCGCCGGCCGGCTTCTGTGCCGCGCTGAAAGCGATCGAGCCGCCGCAGGCGCCGGCCTGGGCTGGAGCGGCCGCGGCTGCGCATGAGAATTATATCGCCTGGAGCGAGCAGCCGGCGCCGGTGCCGGGCGAATTCCACCCCGGCGAGATGGTGCGCTGGCTGCGCAGCCAGCTGCCGGACGACGCCATCCTCTGCAATGGCGCCGGCAACTACGCCACCTGGGTCCACCGCTTCCATCGCTTCAACAAGTTCGCGACGCAGCTCGCCCCGACCTGCGGCTCGATGGGCTATGGCGTGCCCGCGGCGATCGGCGCCAAGCGCATCTTCCCCGAGCGCACGGTCATCGCCTTCGCTGGCGACGGCTGCTTCCTGATGAACGGTCAGGATTTCGCGACGGCCGTGCAATACGACCTGCCCGTCATCGTCGTCGTGGTCGATAACGGCATGTACGGCACGATCCGCATGCACCAGGAGCGCGAATACCCCGGCCGTGTGTCGGCGACGACGCTGAAGAACCCGGATTTTGCTGCTTACGCCAAGGCCTTCGGCGGCCATGGCGAGCGCGTCGAGACGACGGCCGAGTTCGCGCCGGCCTTCGAGCGCGCGGTGAAGAGCGGCAAGCCCGCGATCATCCACTGCCTGCTCGATCCCGAGGCAATCACCCCGGCCAAGTCGCTCTCGACGATCCGTGCCGAGGCTTTCGCCGCTCAACGCAAGGACTGAGAGCGGGCAAACCAGATCCGCTGCATCAGCCCGTCCTTCAGGACGAACTGGTGCAGCAAAGCCGCGCCCGCATGGATGAAGGCGAGCGCGGCCATGACGTCGAAAAGCGTCGCATGCGCCTGCAGCATCGCCTGGTATGTCTTCGGGTCCGGGCCGATCGGATGGGGCACTGAGAAGGCCCCGAAGAACAGCGTTGGAATCTGGATCGGCGCCGCCGCCGTCATCAGGAAGCCGGTGACCGGCAGCGCCAGCAGGCAGAGATAGAGCGCGGCCTGCACTGCGGCGGCYGTGGCGCGCTGCCAGCGCGGCATCGGGACGGGTTCYGGCGTCGGCAGCACGAACCGAGCGGCAAGCCGCAGCAGAACGAGCCCGCCGAGGGTCAGCCCGAACGACTTGTGCCACTGATAGAGGGCGAAACGACTGAGCAGGTCGCGCGTCTCGTCGCCCATCAGGCGGGAAAGCCCGTACTGCATCCCGATGAGCGCTACGGTGGCCCAATGCAGCAGGATGAGGAGCGGATGCCAGTTGCGAGGCCGCATCGCTGCGTATCCTAGCGCGAGATCACGCCCTTGATGTCGATCTCGACCTGATCGTCGATGATGTTCACGTCGCGGCCGATCTCGAAAGCAGCGCGCGAAAAGGTTGCGGTGGCGCGGAAGGGAAGATTACCGCTGCCACGTGCCGCAGCCGGATCGCGGTCGGCGACGGCGTTCACCGTGACCGGCTGCGATGTCCCCCGGATCGTTAGTTGCCCCCGGATTGACAGGCCGCGCTCGCCGGTCCGCACGACCTCCTGCGAGACGAAGCTCGCCACCGGATAGCGGGCGACATCGAGCATGCTCTGCCCCTTGATGAAGCCGTCGACGAGGTCGGTCCCCGTATGCAGCGACGCCGTCTGGATCGTCATCCGGATGCGGCTGCGTTCGGGCCGGTCGAAGTCGAGCGCGATAGCGCCGTCGACACGGTCGAAGAGGCCGGTCGCGGTCTGCACGCCGAAGCGCCGCGCCACGAAGGCGACCTCGCCAGCCCCTTTCGACAACGACCAGCTTTCCTGCGCGATGGCCATGGCGGAGAGCGGCCCGAGGAAGGCCAATGCAAGGAGCGCACGCTTCGTCATGGCAGGGGATCCTTCGCTACCGATGCGGCGGCATCTTAGGCGCGACTTCGCGGCGGAGCAGTGGCGAACACGCGGTTGTGAGCAAGGCGCGCGATCGGCGGCAAAGATTCTTAACCGCATCGGTGAACCCGAACCGAACCTTTTGCGACCACTCGTCGTTGATACGGCGACGATGCGGAGGACAAGGCGATGGCACGGGCAAGGATGATGCGATGGGCGATGGCCGCGGCGCTCGTCGTCTCGGCTGCTCCCGGCGCGCAAGCGGCCGGCCTGTTCGACGAACTGGCGCGTGCGATCTTCGGTGGCGGGCCGCGCCTGCGGGCCTCACCGATCTATGAATTGGACGAGGCGCCGCGGATGCGTGCGCCGCGGCCGCGTGCCCCGGAAGCAGCCTCCAAGCCGAAGCCGCCGGTCGTCCAGCTCGATCCCCAGACCGACCGCCAATGGTATCTCAAGGACCCGACGCTGCGGCGTGGCGATATCGTCGTCACCGCGGGCGGCGTGCTGGTCTATCAGGGGCGTGATGCCGACGCGCTGCACTCCGCCGATTTCGTGGCGCTGGGTGGCGGCGATTCGAAGGGCTGGAAGCAGCAGTTGCAGGCTGCCGCGGCCGGCGGACGCAACATGTTCGACAATGGACAGGCTGTCGCCCCATCGGCAGGTAAGCGCACCGAGGCGACCGCCAGCGCTACGGCTTCCGCGGACTGACACCATCGAAGGTCGAGCGGATGGCGCGCGCCAGCGCGATCGCCGCCCAGCCCTGGAAGATCAGCTCGATCGCGAAGAAGGTGCCGAGCACCCACAGGCTCGAGCCGGGCCATTGTGCCAGGATCATCCCGCCGAGCAGCAGGGACAAGGCTCCCGAAAAGGCGATCCAACCCCAATGGGGCAGTTGACGATTCTGGAAGGCGACGACGAGGCGCAGGACGCCGGTCGCGACCAGCGCGGCGCCAGCCAGCAGCGTCAGCGAGGCGGTGGCGACCAGCGGGTTGACGAAGGTGACCACGCCGACCGCGACATAGAGCACGCCGATCAGGATATGCAGCAGGCGGCTTTTCCAGGCCTGATGGCGGAAGGCGTCGATCAGCACGACGATGCCGCCGACGAAGATCATCGCGCCGAACCAGATCGCGCTGGCGACGCTGAGCAGCGCCACCGCGCCGAGCCCGAGCACGCCGAGAATGACGAGCGCGATGCCCGCGGCCATCAGCCAGCCCCAGTTCCGCCGGAGCGGGATGAGATGCGTGCCGAGGGAGGGCGGGCTGGAAACCTGCGACGGTGTGCTCATGTCGGCCGACTCCGTTCCGGGCGGGCCGCGATAGCGGGAACCGCTTCGTTGGACTGCTGCGCATGAGAACCCCGCGCGGCGGTTGCGTCAATGATTTGCCGCAAGCCTGGCGCGCGAGACGTCGCTCCCCTCGGAAATCGCGCTTCCCCTCCGTCGGCTTCAGCCGAGCTTTTCGGCGACGAGCCTGCGCAGGCCGCGCAGGTCCTTGACGAAGCCGCGGATGCCTTCCGCCAGCTTCTCGGTACCCATCGCATCCTCGTTCATCGCGAAGCGGAAGGCCTTCTCGTCGAGCACGATCGGCTTCGTGTAACTCGATACCGACTGGGGCGACGCCGCCGGTGACAGCTTGCGCGGGAGATCTCCCGTCGCAGCGGCGAGTTCGTCCAGCAGGCTGGGGCCGATGGTCAGCCGGTCGCAGCCGGCCAGGGCCTCGATCTCCCCGATATTGCGGAAAGACGCCCCCATCACCACGGTCTTGATGCCGAACGTCTTGTAATAGGCGTAGATGCTCTTCACCGAGACGACGCCGGGATCGGTCTCGGCCGTGTAGGGGCCGCCGCCCGCCTTGACGTGCCAATCGAGGATGCGCCCGACGAAGGGCGAGATCAGGAAGGCCTTGGCATCGGCCGCCGCAACCGCCTGCGGCAGCGCGAACAACAGGGTCAGGTTGCAGTCGATGCCTTCCGCCTGCAGCACCTTGGCCGCCTGCAGCCCCTCCCAGGTCGAGGCGATCTTGATCAGGATGCGATCCTTGCCGACGCCGCGCTCCTTGTAGGCCGCGATGATGGCGCGGGCCTTCTCGATGCTCGCCTGCGTGTCGAAGGAGAGATCGGCATCGACCTCGGTGGAGACGCGGCCGGGCACGATCTTGGTCAGCTCCGTGCCGAAGCTCACTGCCAGCCGGTCGCAGACGGCGTGGACTGCCTTCTCGCCACCCTGCTTCTTACCCCAGCCGATCGCCTCGTCGACGAGATGGGCATAGGCCGGCGTCTCGACAGCCTTCAGGATCAAGGTCGGGTTGGTCGTGCAGTCGACGGGCTTCAACCGGCGCACGGCCTCGATGTCGCCGGTGTCGGCGACGACGGTGGTCATCTCGCGGAGCTGGTCGAGCTTGGAGGCGGTCATCGATCTATCCTCGGCAATTCTTCTTGTCGTAACGCATTCACTGTGGCGCCTGTTCATCGCGATGGCGAGAGCGATGAAGCAATCCGGCCATGCAGCGGGCTTGCGCGCACGTCATGCCCGGGCCTGACCCGGGCATCTCTGGAAGGAGGGGGCGCCTCTTCCTGCAAGAGATTCTCGGGTCTGCGTTTCGCCTCGCCCGAGAATGACGACTGGGAACGGCCCTCAGCTCTTCACCGCTCCCGAGGTGAGGCCACCGACCATGTTCTTGCGGAACATGTAGTAGATGACGGCCGGCGGGATGGCGTAGAGCAGGCCCGCCGCCATCAGCAGGTTCCAGGGCGCATCGTCAGCCGAGAGGAAGAGGCCGAGACCGACCGCAAGCGGCACCGCCCTCTCCGAAGAGAGCAGCAGGAAAGCGTAGAGATACTCGTTCCAGGCGAGCAGCAGCGCATAGATGCCGATCACCACCATGGAGGGCTTCATCAACGGCAGGTAGACCAGCCGGAAGAGCTGGATCGAGGTGGCGCCGTCCATCACCGCCGCTTCGTCGAGCTCCTTGGGCAGCTTGTCGGAAGCCTGCTTCAGCACCCAGATCGCATAGGGCGAGGCCAGCGCGACCATCGCCAGGATCAGCGAGGCCTGCGTGTTGAGCAGCCCGTAGGAGCCCATCGCCTTGTACATGGGGATCGCGAGGAAGGCGGCCGGGATGAGATAGGTCGCGAGCGCCAGGTTCATGATCGTGCGCCCGCCCTTCACCTTGAGCCGGGCAATGGCGAAGGCGGCGAAGGTGGCGACGAACAGCGTGATCAGCCCCGTCGAGACCGCGATGAAGAAGCTGTTGAACATCTGCAGCCAGAAATTGTGCAGGTAGTAATGCTGCTGCTTGAAGACGATCTGGAAGTTCTGCAGCGTCGGCTGGTCGGGCCAGAGCTTGCCGGCCAGCATCGATTCCTGGTTCGAGATCGACAGCACGAACAGGTGGTAGATCGGCAGCAGCGTCCAGACCAGGACGGGAATCGCGATCAGCAGCAGCTTGCCTTCGTCGAGAACCTTTTTCATGCGTCGGCTCCCTTCGACAGGCGCTTCACCATGACGAAGACCATGGGCAGGATCAGAGGCATGGCGACGATGATCGAGGCGATGCCGAGATCGAGGTTGTTGTTGCGCATGTAGCGGATGCCGAGCGTGGCCAGCACATGGTTTAGGTCGCCGGGCCCGCCGCCGGTGAGCAGGTAGACGCTGTTGAAATCGCCCAGCGTCCAGATCATCGAGAGCATGGTCGAGGTGACGTAGAGCGTCGCCAGCGACGGCCAGGTGATGAAGCGGAACTGCTGCCAGCGATTGGCGCCGTCGACGCTCGCGGCCTCGTAGAGGTCCTGCGCGATGGCGAGCCGGCCGGTGATCAGGATCAGCGTCCAGAACGGCAGCGACTTCCAGATATGGACGAAAATCGAGCACATGAAGGCGAGCGTCGGATCGGTCAGCCAGCCCGGCCCTTCCATGATGCCGAACCACTGGAAGAGCTGCTGGTTCACCATGCCGTTCTCGGGGTTCAGCATCACCCGGAAGGACAGGATCGTCGGAATCGACGGCACCGCCCAAGGCAGGATGAACAGCACCAGCACGATGCGGATCCAGGCGCGCTGCTGCACGAAGAAGCCGGACAGCAACAGCGCGATGAGGAATTTCAGGTTCACCGCCACGAACAGGAACACGATCGTGTTGACGACGGTGCGCAGGAAGATCGGATCGGCGAAGAGGGCCTTGTAGGAATTCCAGTTGAGGCCGAGCCAGAGGCCGTAGGCCACCGGATAGACCACCATCACAGCAAAGACGAGCACATAGGGCGCCAGCATGATCGCGCCCCACATCGCGCGGTCACGCGTGAAGCCGGATTTATCCTCGCGCGGTGCCGAAAGCGGCGCTGTCATGGCGGCAGTGCTCATGGACTCTCCCTGGAATTGTCACCCGGTGAAAGATCCGCCGCGGCAAGCATTGCCGCGGCGGACAAAGGAAGCAAGCGAAACGAGCGCGGGATTCAGATCGCCGGGCCGGACAGGCGTATCCGCCCCGACGATCCATCTCTTTGTTCCGGCGTCGGATTTCCCCGAAAAGTGGGCTCCACTTTTCGGGCCGATGCCTAGCCCGCGATCTGCTTGATGCGAGCGATCATCTCGTCCACGGCCTGCTCGGCCGGGACCTTGTCCTGAACCACGCGGTTCACGGCCTTGGCCCAGACGTTCTCGGCGTTCACGGTCGTGAAGTTGTAGTTGTAGACGAACTGGAACGGCACGGTGCCGTCCTTGTACTGCTTGTAGACGACCGCGCGATGCGGGTCCTTGCCATCGGACCAGAACGGCGCCTCGATGCCCTTCAGCGTCGTCGGCACCCAGCGGCCGGCCGAACCCTCGACGAAGGGCCGCAGGTTCTCGTCCTTCATGAAGAAGGCCATGAACTCCTTGGCGCGCTTCTTGTTCTTGGCGTCGGCGAAGATCACCGCCGTCTTGACCGCGGCGAGGTTGGTCATCTTGCTGCCGTCGGCCTTGAGCGGGAACTCGGCCGTGCGGATGTTGTCCTCGTAGTTCTTCTTGGCCTGTGCCCGCTGCTCGGCCGTGAGCGAGGGGTTGTTCATGTCGTCCATGTGCTTGCCGGCGATCGAGATCGTGGCGTTGTGCGTGGCGACGGTGGTGCGGTTGTGGAAGGCGACGTTGTTGTCCGGGTCGAGCCAGTTGACCGAGGACGGCGGCGTGCAGYCGCGCTGGAAGATGTTGGCGTAGGACTTAACCGCCTCGACCATCGCCTTCTTGTTCTCGGGCTGGTCGAGCACAATCTTGCCGTTCTCGTCGACGACCTTGGCGTTATAGGCGTTTGCGAAGGTCAGGAAGGAATAGAAGGTGTCGGAGGCGGCGATGCCCATCGGATGGCCGATGCCATAGATGCGCTTGCCCTTGGCGCGCATGGAACCCTGCACCTTGTCGCACCAGAAATCCCAGTAGCCATCCCAGGTCTTCGGGATGTCGGCCTCCTTGAAGCCGGCCTCCTCCAGCATGTCCTTCCAGTAGGTGATGTGCATCATCTGCTGCTCGACCGGGAAGGCGTAATACGACTTCTTGCCGGCCTTGCCGTTCATCAGGAAGGTGGTCGAGAGCGCCATCGGCTGGAACTCCGACTTCATCGGCTCGATCACGTCGGAGACGTCCTCGAGCTTGCCGTCATAGGCCCATTTGCCGGTCGTGCGGAAATCATAGGTGGTGCAGAAACCGACGTCGGGCGGCGTGCCGGCATCGACCGCGCCGACCGATTTCGTCACGCAATCCTCGGTCGCGTAGAGCGAGAGCTCGACCTTGACGCCCGTCGCCTTCTGGAACTTGTCGACGACTGCGAGCAGCGCGTCGTCCTCGCCCTTGTAGAAGCCCTTGGTGAACCAGGCGGTCAGCGTTTCCTGCGCCGCGGCAGCACCCGACCAGCCGGCGACCACCGCCGCGACCGCCGTGCCCATGGCGAAATGCCGAACCAGTTTCATGTCATACCCTCCCCGTTTAAACCGTTTTAATCCGACGTTTTTGACCGTCTTGCCGGGAGCCTAATCGAAAAGCCCCGCGTGAAACAAGCGGGGGCCCGCTTATAAATACTATTTTTTGAAGCTCCCGGAGAACGCGCCAGCAGCCGGTGTTTGGGAGCTCCGCCTTCATGGAACTGTCATGCACGGGGTCTACCGGCTGCGCCATCTCGCACAGGCGATCCAAGACGGACGGAGACACACATGCAGCGCAAATCCTTGAGCGCCTTCACCTTCGCAGCCGGCCTGGCGGCGACCGCGCTCGCCCCCTCCGCGGCCTCGGCTGCCGAAGGCAAGCTGGTCCTCTACACCAGCCAGCCGAACACCGACGCGCAGCAGACGATCGACGCCTTCAAGGCGAAATATCCGAAAGTCGATGTCTCCTTCGTCCGCGACGGCACGCCGCGCATCATGGCGAAGCTCAAGGCCGAGTTCGAGGCCGGCGCCCCCCAGGCCGACGTCCTCCTCATCGCCGATTCAGTGACGATGGAAGGCCTCAAGAAGGACGACCGGCTGCTCGCCCATGACAAGGCGGACGTCGCCGCCTATCCGGCCGGCGTGCACGACCCCAAGAAGATGTGGTTCGCGACCAAGCTGATCACCACCGGCATAGTCTACAACACCAAGGCCGGGATGAAGCCGACGAGCTGGACCGACCTGACCGAGGCTGAGGCGAAGAACCAGCTCGCCATGCCGAGCCCGCTGAACTCCGGCGCCGCGCTGATCCACACGATCACGCTGACGGGCAACCTCAAGGAGGGCTGGAGCTTCTACGAGAAGCTGAAGGAGAACGGGACGCTGGCCGCCGGCGCCAATGGCGACATCCTGCGGCAGGTCGCGACCGGCGAGAAGCTCTACGGCATGATCGTCGACTTCATGCCGATCCGCGAGAAGGCCAAGGGCGCGCCGGTCGAGTTCGTCTTCCCGAGCGAGGGCGTGTCCGCCGTCAGCGAGCCGGTCGCGATCCTGAAGAGCACCAAGAACTCCGAAGCCGCCAAGGCCTTCATCGACTTCCTGCTGTCGAAGGACGGGCAGGAACTCGCCCTGAAGCAGGGCTATGTCGCTGCTCATCCCGATGTCGCGCTCCCGGCCGGCTACCCGGCGCGCAGCGCGATCAAGCTGATGTCCTTCGACGCGGCCAAGGCGCTGGCCGACGAGGCCGCGGCGCGCAAGCGCTTCAGCTCGATCTTCGAGTGATGCCTGACAGCATGCTAAGGCTGGCGACGAAATGACGCTGGCCATCGACCGAAACGGGAAGCGGGAGCCCGCCATCGCGGCCCCGCTTCTTCCGCGCCTGCGGCTGCCGGACGGCCTCGGCCTGCCGGCGCTCGTCATCGCCGTCGCGCTGCTGCTCGGCGGCCTGCCCTTTTTCCGGTTGATCCTGGCGGCCTTCGCGCCCGGCTGGCAGTTCGCGCCGGAAGCCGCCTTCGCCGAGATGGCGAGCCGCTCCGCCGTAAACGCGACCTGGCACACGCTGGAGACCGCCTGCCTCTCCGCGCTCGGCGCGCTCGTCGTCGGCGGCATCGTCGCGCTGACGCTCGGCGTCACCGATGTCCGAGGCAAGCGCCCGCTCGCCTTCGCCTTCGTGTTCTCGATGATGATCGCGCCGCAGGTCGCCGCGCTCGCCTTCCTCAGCCTGCTCGCACCGAACTCGCCGATCCTGTCGCTTATCGGCCTCGCGCCCGCGCCGGGTACACCGAACCCGCTGCTGGGCCGCGGCGGCATCATCCTGGTGATGGCCCTGCACCATGCGCCGCTCGTCGCGATCACGCTCTGGACCGGCCTGCGCAGCATCCCGCAATCGCTGATCGAGGCGGCGCAGATGGAAGGCGCCTCGAACGCCACCATCACCGCCCGCATCGTCATTCCCGTGCTGCGGCCGCAGATTGTCGCGGCCGGGCTCATCGCCTTCGTCGCGGGCGTCGGCAATTTCGGTATCCCCGCCCTGCTCGGCCTGCCGGTGAACTATCTGACGTTGCCGACGCTGATTTACCGCCGGCTGTCGAGCTTCGGCCCGTCCAGCCTCGGCGAGACGGCGGCGCTCGCGGTATTGGTCGGCGTGGTGGCGGCGCTCGGCATCATCGCGGGAACGCTCGTCGCCAGCCGCCAGCGCGGCAAGGTCGAGATCGAACGGCCGCTCGAACCCTTCTGGCTGCTCGGCTCCGCGCGCCCCTTCGTCGCCGCCGGGCTCTGGTTGCTGCTGGCGCTGAAGCTCGGCCTACCGCTCATCGCCCTGCTCAGCGAAGCGCTGACGCCGGCGCTCGGCGTCGCGCTGTCCTGGCAGACTCTGACCTTCGATAAATTCACCGAGGTGCTGCTGCGGCAGGCGGTGACCATGCGCGCCTTCCGCAACTCGCTGCTCTTCGCCGGCGCCGCAGCGCTGATCCTGGCCTTCCTTGCGATCGCCTTCGCCTATGCCCTCGAAAGGCGGCTCGGCAAGCTGAGGCGCCCGGTCGAGCTGATGATCGAATTGCCCTATGCCTTGCCGGGCGTGGTGCTTGCCATCGCCTGCATCCTGATCTTCCTCAAGCCGCTGCCGCTGATCGGCGTCAGCATCTACGGCACGCCCTTCATCATCCTCTTCGCCTATCTCGCGCGCTTCCTGCCGCTGGCACTGAAGGCGCCCGTCGCGGCCATGGCTCAGATCGAGGCGCATCACGAGGAGGCGGCCAAGCTCGACGGCGCCAATCTCTGGCAGATGCTGCGCTTCATCGTCGCGCCGATCCTGGCGCCTGCGGCAGCGGTGTCGGCGCTGATGGTCTTCCTCGTCGCTTTCAACGAGCTCACCGTCTCGGCCCTGCTCTGGTCCTCCGGTACGGAGACGCTCGGTGTCGTGCTCTTCAGCCTGAAGGAAGCGGGTCTTGCCGGCGAGGCCGCCGCCGTCGCCATCAGCGCATCCACCATCATCCTGGTCGCGATGCTGATCCTCGATCTGCTCGGACGCCATCTGCCGCAGAACATCCTGCCCTGGCGGCTCTAGACCGCGCCACCGGGAGGCAGATCGCGGCGGTTTGGCCGTGACGAAAAATTAAGCTCGGGGACGCCCTAGATGCAGCATGGGTGCCCTTACGATGCTTCAGACCAGACAAGAACCGACAGCCGACGACCGCAGGATTCTCGTCATCGAGGACTCCCGAACCTTCTCGCTGGCGCTGCGGCAGTTCCTCCAAGCGGAGACCGGGCTGCCCGTCACGACCTGCGGCTCCCTCAAGGATCTGAGCGAGATCATCGTCGCGGCGCCCGGCGCCTATGCGATCGCCGTCGTCGACCTCAACCTGCCCGATGCGCCGCGCGGCGAGGCGCTGGACTGGACCGTCACCCACGGCATCCCGTCCGTCGTGTTCACCGCTACCTTCGATCTCGCCACGCGCGGGCGGATCATGGAGCGGGAGGTCATCGACTACGTCCTGAAGGACAATGAATTCGCGCTCAGCAATCTCGTCAACACGGTCAAGCGCGCGCTGAACAACCGCAACACCCGCATCCTCGTCGTCGACGACACACGCACGACCCGCAAGGTGCTCGCCCGCATGCTGTCGATCCAGCAATATGCGGTGGTCGAGGCCGGCTCCGGGCAGGAGGCGCTGACGATCCTGGACGCGAACCCGGACATCCAGCTCGTGGTCAGCGACTACTACATGCCCGACATGGACGGCTTCGAACTGGCGCACCGCATCCGTCGCCGCCATCCGCAGGTCCGGCTGCTCGGCATCTCGTCCTCGACGGATCGGACGACCTCGGCCGGCTTCCTGAAAGCGGGCGCGCACGACTTCGTCTCACGCCCCTTCGTGCTCGAGGAGCTGCAATGCCGCATCGCCTCGAATGTCGAGACGCTGACGCAGCTCAAGCAGCTGCAGGACCTTGCGGCGCGCGACTTCCTGACCGGGCTGTTCAATCGCCGACACTTCTTCGAGCGCGGCCGCAAGCTCGTCGAAGAAGCGCGCGAGATGGGGGTGCCGGTCTCGATCGCCATCCTCGACATCGACCATTTCAAGCGCCTGAATGACCGCTACGGCCATGATGGCGGCGACAGGGCGCTGACGGCGGTCGCGCGCAGCCTGAGCGTCTCGGCCGAGCGCGGCTTCAACCTTCTCGCCCGGGTCGGCGGCGAGGAGTTCGCCATCCTGTTCCCCGGCGCAGATCTCGCTGAAGCGACGCGGCTCTGCGACGACATCCGGGAAGCCATCGCCCGCGAAACGGTGAAGCTGGGCGAGGACACGCTGGCGCTCACGGTTTCGCTCGGCGTCGCCACGATCGGCCCGGAGGACGAGCTCGATATCTGTCTCGGCCGGGCGGATCGCGCGCTCTACGCCGCCAAGCAGAGCGGCCGGAACCGGGTCTGCGCCGACGCGGCCTGAGCCTCCGGCAAGCCGCCTCTCCGCGAGGCGACCTGCCGAAAGCGCGATCGCGTCAGGCGGCTGCGTAGCGCGGCGCCGCATTCTTCGTCTGCGACGCGGCGACCAGCGTCGCGCGCGCCTCGTCGAACGTGGCCCAGAGCGCTTCATCCCCAACGGACGGCCAGGTGATCGTCTCGCCGGCGGCAAGCCCGGCGAGCGCAGCGTCCACCATGCCTTCGGTCGTCATGATCTTCTCGGGGTCGAAACTCGCCAGGGGCACGCCGGCCAGCTCCCAGATCTCGGTCGCCGTCGCCGGCGGATGGACGCTCTGGACCTTCACGGCGGTTCCTTCCAGCTCGGACTGCAGGCCGCGGGTGAAAGCGAGGACATAGGCCTTCGTGCCGCTATAGACCGCGCTGTGCGGCAGCGAATGAAGGCTCAGGATCGAGGCGATATTGACGAGCGTGCCGCGGTTGCGCGCGACGAAGCCCGGCAGCACGGCATGGGTCAGGCGCGTCAGCGCGCCGATGTTCAAGGCGATCTGCGCGGCCGAATCCGAGGCGGGCGCCTGTGCGATCGGCGCGAAACGGGCGATACCGGCATTGTTGACCAGCAGCTCGATATCGTCGCGGGCGGCCAGATCCTTCTCGACGCGCGCGAGATCGGCCTCGTCACCGAGATCGGCGACCAGGATTTCGGCGTTGCGGCCATGGGCGGAGGCGATCCGCCCCGCCACCTCCTCCAGCCGGTCGCGCCGGCGGGCGATCAGCAGCAGATCATAGCCGCGCGCCGCCAGCCTGTCGGCATAGACGGCGCCGATACCGGAGGATGCGCCGGTGACGACGGCGAGCTTGCGATGGGAAGGCGTGCTCATGAGGGAATTCCATTTCATTGAGTACTCAACTTATTTGTTGAGCGCTCAATGAAATGGTGAGGCCCGGACCCTTTTCAATAGTGTTGTGCTCAACCATTTTAGGGGCATGAACAAGAAGCCAGATTCTGGGGCGCCGTTCGGCTGCGTGGACATACCGGAGACGTTCTTCCAGCTCGCCTGCACGAACACGGCCATGCGCCGCGCCACCCGGCGGCTCGGCCAGATCTATGACGATGCCATCGCGCCGCTCGGCCTGAAGGCGACGCAGTTCGGCCTGCTCGTCGCCATCGACGGCCTGACGGAAGACGGAAAGGGGCCGACGCTCAACGAGATCGCTGCCCGCCAGCTCATCCAGATCTCGGCCCTCACCCACGCATTGCGGCCATTGGTGCGGGACGGGCTGGTCGCACTGCACGCCGATCTGGAGGACCGCCGCAGCAAGCGGGCGGTCTTGACGCCGGCTGGCGAGGGGCGCCTGCAGCAGGCCGTCTCGCATTGGGCTCAGGCCAATGGCCGGGTCGAGGCGACGCTCGGCCCCGGCGTTGCGGAAGGGCTGCGGGCGCTTGCCGATCTGATCTCGTCCGAGAGCTTCCTCGATGCCTATCGCAGCGGCCGGCCGCTCGACCCGCCACGCCGCGGCTGAGGAAAAGCTGCGCCGCGGGCTATTCGGCCGCAGTGCGCTGCTCCTGTCTCGGCTCGCCCAGCATCAAGGCACGCGACGCCTTCGCCTCGCGCACGACGAAGTCGACGATCGCGCGCACCCGCGCCACATCCTTCAGATCGGCATGCACCAGCAGCCAGAAGGAGCGCGTGATCTGCACCGTCTCGGGCAGCACGGGCACGAGGCGCGGCTCACCCTCCGCCATGAAGTGGTGGATCACGCCGATGCCGGCGCCGGCCACCACCGCATTCATCTGCGCGATGACGCTCGAGCTCTGGACATGGGCGCGCAAGCCCTTGGCGACCTCGTCGAGATAGTCGAGTTCGGGCGTGAAGATCAGGTCGTCGATATAACCGACGATGCGATGCTCGAAGAGATCGTCGGGCTTGGTCACCGGCGGCATCGACGCGAGATAGTCCGGCGAGCCGTAGAGGCCGAGGCGATAGTCCGAGAGCTTGCGGGCGACGACCTTGCCCTCCTTGGGGGGCGCCAGCGTGATCGCGACATCGGCCTCGCGTTTCGACAGCGAGAGCAGCCGGGGCATCGCGATGAGCTGGATTTCGAGCCCGGGATAGGACCTTGCGAAGGCAGCCAGCCGCGGCGCCAGGAAGGCGGTGCCGAAACCATCGGGCGCCCCGATCCTGACCGTGCCTGACAAAGCCATGTCGGCCCCGCCGATATCGCTCTGGATCGCCAGCGCCTCGGTCTCCATGCTCTCGGCCTTGGCGAGCAGGCGCTCGCCATGCGCGGTCAGCGTATAACCCTGCGGGCGCCGCTCGAAGAGCTTGGCCTTCAGTGCCTCCTCAAGCGAGGTGATCCGGCGCGAAACGGTGGCATGATCGGCGCCAAGCCGGCGGGCCGCAGCCGTCAGGCGCCCGGATCGCGCCACAGCCAGAAAGAAACGGAGATCGTCCCAGTCGAAGCGCTCCAAGGCGTCCTCCCCATATTTGTTTTTTTGCACGACCGACGTTTAACACTCGCTATAGCCGTGCACAAACGAGAATGGTAGGGAGTCGGCAAGATCACAACACCACCAATTCGCAGGGAGGGCGCGATGCGTCAGGTCGGACATTTCATCGGCGGCAAGCAGGTCGCCGGCACCTCGGGGCGCAGCTCCGACATCTTCCAGCCGATGGACGGCAGCGTGATCGGCAAGGTCGCCCTCGCCTCCACCGCCGAACTCGACGCCGCCGTGCAGAACGCGGCGGAAGCGCAGCCGAAATGGGCAGCCGTCAACCCGCAGCGCCGCGCCCGCGTGCTGATGAAGTTCCTCGACCTCATCGCCCAGAACAACGACGAGCTGGCCGAGCTGCTCGCCCGCGAGCATGGCAAGACCATTCCCGACGCCAAGGGCGACATCCAGCGCGGCGTCGAGGTCGTCGAATTCTCGCTCGGCGTCCCCAACCTGATGAAGGGCGAGTTCACCGACGGCGCAGGCCCCGGCATCGACATCTATTCGCTGCGCCAGCCGCTCGGCGTCGTCGCCGGCATCACGCCGTTCAACTTCCCGGCGATGATCCCGCTCTGGAAGCTCGGCCCCGCGATCGCCTGCGGCAACGCCTTCATCCTGAAGCCCTCCGAGCGCGATCCGGGCGTGCCGATGCGCCTGGCGGAACTGTTCATCGAGGCGGGCGGCCCTCCCGGCATCCTCAACGTCGTCAACGGCGACAAGGAAGCGGTCGACGCCATCCTCGACCATCCCGAGATCAAGGCCATCGGCTTCGTCGGCTCGACGCCGATCGCCGAGTACATCTACGCCCGCGGCTGCGCCAATGGTAAGCGCGTGCAGTGCTTCGGCGGCGCCAAGAACCACATGGTCATCATGCCCGACGCCGACATGGACCAGGCGGTCGACGCGCTGATCGGCGCCGGCTACGGCTCCGCCGGCGAGCGCTGCATGGCGATCTCAGTCGCGGTTCCCGTGGGCAAGGCCACGGCCGACGAGCTGGTGAAGCGCCTGATCCCGCGCGTCGAGAGCCTCAAGGTCGGCCCTTCGACCGATCTGACGGCCGATTACGGCCCCGTCGTCACCAAGGCGGCGATGGAGAAGATCAAGTCCTATGTCGACATCGGCTTGCAGGAAGGCGCGACGCTCGCCGTCGACGGACGCGGCTTCAGGATGCAGGGCTACGAGAACGGCTTCTATGTCGGCGGCTGCCTGTTCGACAACGTCACCAAGGACATGCGCATCTACAAGGAAGAGATCTTCGGGCCGGTGCTGTCGGTCGTGCGCGCCGACAGCTATGACGAGGCGCTGAAGCTCACCAACGACCACGAATACGGCAACGGCACCGCGATCTACACCCGCGACGGCGATGCCGCGCGCGATTTCGCCTCGAAGGTGCAGGTCGGCATGGTCGGCATCAACGTGCCGATCCCGGTTCCGCTCGCCTACTACACCTTCGGCGGCTGGAAGCGCTCCTCTTTCGGCGACCTCAACCAGCACGGCCCGGACTCGATCCGCTTCTATACCAAGACGAAGACGGTGACCGCGCGCTGGCCGAGCGGTATCAAGGACGGCGCCAGCTTCGTCATCCCGACGATGAACTGACGGCGCCACCGGCGGAGGAGGCCATGGAGCGATCGCTGCGCATCATCGCATCGTCGCTCGCCCTCCTCTGCGGGTCGACGCTGCCCGCGCCGGCCCAGCCGTCCGCGGCGGAAGCCTCGCCGCCTTTCGACGACGCTTCGTGCGAACCTGGGCTCATCGAGCACATGACGCTCGATGAAGCTCAGCAGCGTCACTGTCGCCAGTTGCTGCAGGGCCGGATCGAGGCGATGCGGCAGCGCAGCCGGGAGCATGTCCGGCAGGTGATCGAGGACAATCGGATCAGGCGGGAGCGCGAGGCCAGCCTGTCGCCTCCGCCTTCCCCACCCGTGACGGTCGAGAGCTTTATCAGCCGCGGCGACCTCGCCTATGGCGACGTGGTGGTGACGGATGGCGGACCGCGCGTCTTCGTCGGCAAGCCGGGCGAGCCGCCCGCTCCCGACGATTTCGTTGCGCTCGACGCGCCGCGCTCGCCCCATCGCGGCCGCACCAGACCCTATGACGGAGCCTATCCCGAGCGCCGGCAGATCGTATCGCCGAAGCCGCAACGGACGGCTCCCAGCTTTCAGGAGCGCCAGCCTTGAGCCCGTTTTCCCTGACCGAAGACCAGATCGCCATCCGCGATATGGCGCAGGATTTCGCCGCAGAGACGCTCGCCCCCCATGCAATGCGCTGGGACGAGGAGAAGCATTTCCCGGTCGAGGAGATGCGCGCGGCCGCAGCGCTCGGCATGGGTGGCATCTATATCCAGGAGGATGTCGGCGGCTCCGGCCTCTCGCGCCTCGACGCCGCCCTGATCTTCGAAGCGCTGTCGACCGGCTGCCCGACGGTCGCGGCCTATATCTCGATCCACAACATGTGCGCCTGGATGATCGACCGCTACGGCTCCGATGAGCAGCGGCAGCGCTTCCTGCCGAAGCTGTGCACGATGGAGCACCTCGCCAGCTATTGCCTGACCGAGCCCGGCGCCGGCTCCGACGCCGCCGCGCTGAAGACCAAGGCCACGCTCGACGGCGACCATTACGTCCTCGACGGGCAGAAGCAGTTCATCTCCGGTGCCGGCGTCTCCGACATCTACGTCGTGATGGCGCGCACCGGCGAACCCGGCCCCTCGGGCATCTCGACCCTCGTCGTCGAGAAGGACACGCCCGGCCTCTCCTTCGGCGCCAACGAGAAGAAGATGGGCTGGAACGCCCAGCCGACCCGGGCGGTGATCCTGGAGAATTGCCGCGTGCCTGTGGCGAACCGGCTCGGCCCGGAAGGGATCGGCTTCAAGATCGCCATGGCCGGCCTGGACGGCGGGCGGCTCAATATCGGCGCCTGCTCGATCGGCGGCGCGCAGGGCGCACTCGACAAGGCCATCGCCTATGCCAAGGAACGCAAGGCCTTCGGCTCGGCCATCGCCGATTTCCAGGCGCTGCAGTTCAAGCTCGCCGACATGGCGACCGAGCTGGAAGCGGCCCGCACCTTGCTGTGGCGCGCGGCCTCGGCGCTCGACGCCAAGGCGCCGGACGCGACCAAGCTCTGCGCCATGGCCAAGCGCATCGCCACCGATACCGGCTTCGACGTCGCCAACGACGCCCTGCAGATCCATGGCGGCTACGGCTATCTCGCCGATTACGGCATCGAGAAGATCGTCCGCGACCTGCGCGTCCACCAGATCCTCGAAGGCACCAACGAGGTGATGCGGATGATCGTGGCGCGCGGGCTGGTCGGGCGGGCGAAAGGGAATTGACGCCGAACGGCAATCCGCGATCGCAAGACGAGAAAGCGCTTTTTTCTGATGACGGTCTCGGGCCTGCTCTTCGAGCAATCCGAGATGGCACCAAGAACGACGAGAGGAAACGCAGCATGACCAACATCGCCTTCATCGGCCTCGGCAACATGGGCGGCCCGATGGCCGGCAACCTCGTCAAGGCCGGGCACAGCGTCAAAGCTTTCGATCTCGTGCAGGCGTCTAAGGATGCCGCCGCGGAGATGGGAGTCGGGATCGCGGATTCGGCCAAGGACGCGGTCGCGGATGCCGAGGTCATCGTCACCATGCTGCCGGCCGGCAAGCATGTGCTCTCGGTCTGGGCCGATATCCTGCCGGCGGTGAAGCCCGGCACGCTGCTGATCGATTCCTCGACCATCGACGTCGAGAGCGCGCGCAAGGCGCATGCGCTCGCTGGCGACCATGGCTGCCTCTCGCTGGATGCCCCGGTCTCGGGCGGCACCGGCGGTGCCAAGGGCGCGACGCTGACCTTCATGGTCGGCGGGACGGAAGAAGCGTTCGGACAGGGCGGGCCGATCCTCGCCAAGATGGGCCGCAAGATCGTGCATTGCGGCGGCGCCGGCAACGGACAGGCCGCCAAGATCTGCAACAACATGATCCTCGGCATCTCGATGATCGGCGTCTCCGAGGCCTTCGTGCTGGCCGAGAAGCTCGGCCTGTCGCATCAGGCACTGTTCGATGTCGCCTCGACCTCGTCGGGCCAATGCTGGTCGCTGACGACCTATTGCCCGGTGCCGGGCCCGGTGCCGACCTCGCCCGCCAACAACGACTACAAGCCGGGCTTCGCCTCGGCGCTGATGCTGAAGGACCTGAAGCTGTCGCAGGAAGCGGCGCAGGCGGCCGGCGCCTCGACGCCGCTCGGTGCTGCCGCGGCACAGCTTTTCGGGCTGCACAATGCCTGGGGCGAAGGTGGCACGGATTTCTCCGGCATCATCCATCTCCTGCGCGGGCGCGGGCAGGCGTGAGACGCGCTTGCGCGGCGGGGCTGAGCGGGTCTAGACCCGAGTCATGAACGACGCTCCCGCCCGCCGCGAACGCTCCTCCCAGACCGGGTTCGCGATCAACCGGCTCGACCGGCGCGAGGATTTGCGCAGCAAGCCCGACGCGGTGACGGCGCTCCGCCACCGTTCGGACACGCGCATCGTGGCCGTGGCCGGCGAAACGCCGATTCTCAAGCGCCTCGACGGCGACGCCTTCTCGGTCTGGTTCAGCCATGGCGAGACCGAGATGCTCGGCCCTGCCGCCGAGGAAATCTTCCTCGGCATGACCGAGGACGGCACGCCACGCTTCGCCCGCCTGCTCGACAAGGCCCTGATCGAGCCCTTGAAGGAGCGGCCCGAGCTGCTGCTGACCGATCTGCGCTCGGTCGCGCTCAAGCGCATCGTGCCGGAGGACGAGGTCGGGCCGCTCGGCGAGGCCAAGGCCGTGCTCGACTGGCATGCCCGCCACCATTTCTGCGCGCAATGCGGCGGGCCGACCGTGGCCGGCGCCTCGGGCTGGCGGCGCGAATGTACTGCCTGCGGCGCGATGCATTTCCCGCGCACCGATCCCGTCGTGATCATGCTGGTGACGCGCGGCGATGCCTGCCTGCTGGCCCGGCAGGCCCGCTTCGCACCGGGCATGTATTCCTGCATCGCCGGGTTCGTCGAGCCGGGCGAGACGCTCGAGGACGCCGTCCGGCGCGAAAGCTGGGAGGAGGCTGGCCTCAGGGTCGGCGCCGTCCGCTACATCGCCTCGCAGCCCTGGCCCTTCCCCTCCTCGATCATGATCGGCTGCATCGCCGAGGCGCTCGGCGACGAGATCACGCTCGACATGACCGAGCTGGAAGCCGGGCGCTGGTTCCCGCGCGAGGAAGTGCTGCAGATGCTGAACGGCGAGCACCCGGACGGTCTCGCATGCCCGCAGCACATCGCCATCGCCAATACGCTGGTGCGAGCCTGGGCGCTCGAGGGCGAGCGTATCTGACGCACCGCGCGCATTGCGCCATCCCACTGAAGACCAGCCTTTGCGGAGCCTTGAATGACGGACCCGGCCAACGCCTTCGTTCCCGGGCCCCGCGCCCGCCTTGCCGGCCGTCCCGGTGGTCCGCTGTCGGGATTGACCTTCGCGGTCAAGGATTTGTTCGACGTGGCCGGAGTGCCGACCGGCGGCGGCAACCATGACTGGGCCAAGGCGAATCCCATCCCGGAGCGCCACGCCTCGGTCGTGCAGACGCTGCTCGACGCCGGCGCCGACCTGATCGGCAAGACGATCACGGACGAGGTTTCGCTCGGCATCCTCGGCGAGAACGCCTTCGACGGCACACCGCTCAACAGCGCCGCGCCCGATCGGGTGCCGGGCGGCTCGTCCTCAGGCTCGGCCGCAGCCGTTGCCGCGGGCTTGTGCGACACCGCGCTGGGCACGGATACCGGCGGTTCCATGCGCGTGCCGTCGAGCTTCTGCGGCCTCTATGGCATCAGGCCGACGCATGGCCGGCTCGACCTGACAGGGTTGATGCCGCAGGCGCCGAGCTCGGACACGGTCGGCTGGTTCGCACGCGACGCCGAGACCTTCGCGCGGGTCGGTACTGTCTTGCTCGGCGAGAAGCCGGGGCCGCTGCCGACGAAGCTGCTCATCGCGGTCGATGCCTTCGCCTTCGCCGATCCCGAAGTCGGCGCCGCGTTGCGGCCGATGGTCGAGAAGCTCGAACGGATCGTCGGGCCGGGGCGCGAGGAGATCATGGCCCCGCAGGGCCTCTCGGTCTGGGCGCGGGCGCAGCGCAGCCTGCAGCCGGTCGAAGCCTGGCAGACCTTCAAGCCCTGGATCGAGCAGCACAATCCGCGCATGGCCTTCAGCGTCGTTGCCGGGCTGATCGCGGGCTCCCAGGTTCCGGCGAGCGAGCGCAACTGGGCGGCGCTGATGCGCGAGGAGGCAAGGGCGCGGCTTCGCCACCTGCTGCCACCCGGCACCATTCTCTGCCTGCCGACCACGCCGTTTCCCGCGCCCTTGCGCGGCCTCTCCACGCCTGTTCTGCAGCCGATGCGAGACCGCATCACCTGCCTTTGCGCCCAAGGCGGCCTGACCGGCTCGCCGCAGGTTAGCCTGCCCGGCGCGACGATCGACGGCGCGCCGGTCGGCCTCTCGATCATCGGCGGGCGCGGCACCGACGCCAGCCTGATCGCCGTCGCCCAAGCCATGGAAGCTATCGCGTGACCGACTTGACCCCGAACCTGCCCGAAATCGTCGCCGAGATCAGCGCCCTGTTCGAGCGCTACGAGCAGGCGCTGGTCGACAAGGACGTCGATGTACTCGACGCGTCCTTCTGGAACAGCCCGCACACGATCCGCTATGCGCTGGGAGAGAACGGCTACGGCTTCTCCGAAATCCATGCCCATCGCGTCGCCCGTCCGCCGGGGCCGGGCATCAAGGAGAAGCGGATTCGGCTGGAGATCCTGACGCTCGGCCGCGACCTTGCCACGGTGAACCTCGAATTCAAGGTGCGCGGGCGCGAGGTGGTCGGCCGCCAGAGCCAGACCTGGGTGCGCTTCCCCGATCAGGGCTGGAAAGTCGTCTCGGCCCATGTCTCGACGATGGAGGGGCCACGCCCCTGGTAAGGCCGGTTTCAGGCGGATTTGACGCCGGGCGCGACGAGCGAAGCGGACGCTTCGGCGACCACGCCGGCTCTTAGGCACCTTGTCTTTAGCACTCCTTAACCATCAAGGGCGCCCCCTTGCATGGTCGATAGGGCTTCCGGGGGGCTCGGAAAGGACCGCGACCATGCATAACCTCGATCCTGAACAGGCTATCGTGGAGCAACTCGTCGGCCTGCCTGTCGCCGACGTCGAACGTGATCTGATTCTCGCCACGCTGCGCGAAACCGGTGGCAACCGTACTCATGCCGCCGGTCTGCTCGGCATCGCCATCCGCACGCTGCGCAACAAGATCAACAGCTATACGGCCGAGGGCTATGACGTGCCCGAAGCGCTCCAGACGTCGGGGCAGTGATGGCCATGCGCCAGACTTCCGCGGACGGGATGGCGGCCGGCCATCTCGTCGCCTCGACCACCACGGCGGCACTGCTGCGCTGCCTTCTCCACAAGCGCGTGCTGACGCCGGCGGATATCCGGGAGATCTACGAGACGGCGCTGCTCCTGCTCGAACAGCAGCAAGGCGCCACACCGGAACATGCGGCCGCCTTCATTGCCGCGCGTGCGGCGATCGAGGACGGCCTCGCCCGCTGATCGGCGGGCGCCGCCGCGGCCTGGCAACCCGTCGGCAGCGCCTTACTCGGCGGCTTCCTCGATCGTCGAGCGGAACTCGTTGGCGGGATAGACGCCCATGATCTTCATCTCCTTGGAGAAGTAGGAGAGCTCATCGAGCGCGCGCCGGAGCGCCGGATCGTCGGGATGCCCCTCGACATCGGCATAGAACATGGTCGCGGCGAAAAGGCCGTCGACCATGTAGCTTTCCAGCTTCGTCATGTTGACGCCGTTGGTGGCGAAACCGCCCATCGCCTTGTAGAGGGCGGCGGGAATGTTGCGGACGCGGAACATCAGCGTCGTCACCGTCTTGCCGACGCCCTGACGGGCATATTCCGGATATTTCGAGAGCACGACGAAGCGAGTGGTGTTGTGCTTCTCATCCTCGATGTCCTCCATCAGGATATCGAGCCCATAGACCTCCGCCGCGATGCGCGGGGCGATCGCCGCGCGGGTCACGTCGCCGGCTTCCGCGACCTGGCGGGCGGAGCCGGCCGTATCGGCCGCGACCTCGGCCTTGAGGCCCAGCTTGCGGATGATCTTCCGGCACTGGCCGAGCGCGTGGATATGGCTCTGCACCGTCTGGATCGTCGCCAGCGTTGCACCCGGAACGCCCATCAGGTGAAAGCGGATCGGCAGGAAATGCTCGCCGATGATGTGCAGGCCCGAGCGCGGCAGCAGATGGTGGATGTCGGCGACGCGGCCGGCGATCGAATTGTCGATCGGGATCATGCCATAGCGCGCCTTGCCGTCGCTGACCGCGGCGAGCGCATCCTCGAAGGTGGCGCAGGGCAGGAGCTCACAGTCCGGAAACACCTGGAGAGCCGCCTGGGAAGAGAAGGCTCCGGGCTCACCCTGGTAGGATACGACGAAGGACATTGGACGCTCAGGCTCCTCAACGGGACTTCAGGATCGCGCGGGCGCGATCGAGATCGGGCGGTGTATCGACGCCACGCGGCACGTGGTCGATGACCATGACGTCGATGCGCATGCCGTCTTCGAGCGCGCGCAGCTGTTCAAGCTTCTCGCGCAGCTCGAGCGGCGACTGCGGCAGGCTGACGAAGCGGTCGAGCGCGGCGCGGCGATAGGCATAGAGACCGACATGATGGTAGAGCGGCCCCTCGCCCGCCGGCGCGGTCGCGCGCGTAAAGTAAAGCGCACGCATATGGCCGGGAGCGATCTCGCTGCCGATGAGCTTCACGACGCTCGGCGCCGTCTTCTCCTCCTCGTCGGTGATCACGCCTGCAAGCGTCGCGATATCCACAGCCGGATCGGCAAGCGGCTTCACCGCGGCGGCGATCGCAGACGGCTCCAGCGTCGGGAAATCGCCCTGGACGTTGACGATGATGTCGTAGCGCCGCTGCGGGTCCAGGATGTCGGCGGCTTCCTTGATGCGGTCCGAACCCGTCTGGTGGTCGGCGCTGGTCATCACCGCCTTGCCGCCGGCCGCCTCGATGGCGGCGGCGATCTCAGGCGTGTCGGTCGCCACCGCGACATCTCCCACGCCAGCTTCGACGGCCCGGCGCCAGACATGCACGATCATCGGCTCGCCGTTGATGTCGGCGAGCGGCTTGCCGGGCAGGCGCGTCGCCTGCATGCGGGCGGGAATCAGGATCAGCGGATTCGACATGTTTCCGGGTGGGCTCGGCTGGAGGGCCGCAGATCGCGGCGGGCGGCGTCAAAAAGTCTCAAAGCGGAGCGTGCTTATACGAGTTGCAATGAAGCGCGCAAAGCGGTTAAGCAACGGCGGAGGCTGGAGGCTTTCGAGACTTCGGCTATGCGCTATCTCGTCTCCCGGGCTTCGGCCGCGGAGGGCACCAAGGTTCGGATACGATGAATATCGAAGCCAACAAGATCGCCGGCGCGGTTCTCTCCACGCTGCTTGTCGTGATGAGCCTCAACATGGCGGCGGGCATCGTCTTCGCGCCGAAGAAGCCTGCCGTGACCGGCTTCGATCTGCCGAGCGAAGAGCCGGCCGCCGCAGGCGGTGGCGCCGCTGCGGCTGCAGCCGAGGAGCCGATCGCGGTGCGCCTCGCCAAGGCCGACCCGGCCAAGGGCGAGAAGGCCACCGGCGCCTGCAAGGCCTGCCATACCTTCGAGAAGGGGGGCGCCAACAAGGTCGGCCCGCATCTCTTCGACGTTTATGGCCGCAGCGAAGGCTCGGTCGCGGGCTTCGGCTATTCGGCCGCGATGAAGGGCCGCAACGACAAGAGCTGGGACGCCGACGCTCTCGACCACTTCCTGAAGAACCCGAAGGCCTATGTGCCCGGCACCGCGATGGCCTTCGCCGGCATCAGCAAGCCCGAGACCCGCGCCGACGTGGTCGCCTATCTCAACACTCTGGCGGACGCGCCGAAGCCGCTGCCGAAGCCCTGAGCGGCCGGGCACTGCGACCATTCGCTGCTGACAAGCCGGGCTTTTGCCCGGCTTTTTGTTTGGCCACGCCTTGCTCCCGCCTTCGGCTTGCCCGCACAATCCGATCCTTGCCCATCCTTGCCGGCCATTGCCGTATCCAGCCGCGCGGGCGAGATAGGAAGGCTGCGAATCAGACGGGAGACGCGAAACGATGGCGATGCGCATCACACGCCGCAGGTTGCTGGAAGCCGCAGGTGCCGCGACTGTCGCGGGAGCCCTGCCCGGCCTTCCCGGAGCGGCGCTGGCGCAGGATGCCGAGTCGCATGGGCTCTCGACCTTCGGCGAACTCGCACTGCCGCCGGACTTTCCGCATTTCGCCTATGTGAACCCCAAGGCCCCGAAAGGCGGCCTGCTGACGGTCCAGATCAAGCGGGCCGGCGGCAACCAGAGCTTCGACACCTTCAACACGCTTAACACCTTCGTGCTCCAGGGCGATGGCGCGGCCGGCATGGATGCCTGCTTCGACAGCCTGATGGCCGGTTCCGGCGACGAGCCGGGCTCCCTCTACGGGCTGCTGGCGAAGAGCGTCGCAGTCTCGCCGGACAAGCTGACCTATCGCTTCCGCCTGCGGCCCGAAGCGCGCTTCCATGACGGCGCGCGGGTGACGGCACGAGACGCCGCCTTCTCGATGAACATCCTGAAGGCGAAAGGCCATCCCTCCTTCCGGCTGATCCTGAACGAGCTCGTCTCGTCCGAGGCCGAGAGCGACGACATTCTCGTGGTGAAGCTCTCAGCCAAGCGTAGCCGCGACCTCCATCTCGTCGTCGCCGGCCTGCCGGTGTTCTCGGAGAAATACTGGTCGACGCGGGATTTCAGCGCCTCGACGCTGGAACCGCCGCTGGGTTCGGGCGCCTACAAGGTCGGGCGCTTCGAGCAGGGCCGCTTCATCGAGTTCGAGCGGGTGCCGGACTATTGGGGCAAGGACCTGCCGGTGAACGTCGGCACCAATAATTTCGACCGGGTGCGCTGGGAGTATTTCCGCGACCGGCAGGTGGCGTTCGAGGCGTTCAAGAGCGGCGTCATCACTTTCCAGGAAGAGTTCACCTCCCGCATCTGGGCGACGGGCTATGATTTCCCGGCGCTGCACGAGGGCAAGGTCAAGAAGGAGGCGCTGCCGAAGACCGAGCCGGTCGGTTCGCAGGGCTGGATCTACAACACCCGGCGCGAGAAATTCGCCGATCCGCGCATTCGCGAGGCGCTGGGGCTCGCGTTCGACTTCGAATGGACGCGCAAGACCATCATGTTCGGCTCCTATGAGCGCATGACGTCCTATTTCGAGAACTCTGATTCCAAGGCGGTCGGCAAGCCCTCGCCGGAGGAGCTGGCCCTGCTGGAGCCCTTCCGCGGCAAGGTGCCGGACGAGGTCTTCGGCGAGCCCTTCCTGCCGCCGGTCTCGGACGGCTCGGGCAGCGACCGCAACCTGCTGCGCAAGGCCGACGAGATGCTGCGTGCCGCCGGCTGCAAGCGCGACGGCAATGTGCTGAAGCTGCCGAACGGCCAGCCCTTCGAGATCGAGTTCCTCGATTCCAACCCGGCCCTGCAGCCGCACACGCAGCCCTTCCAGGCCAATCTCAAGCGCCTCGGCATCAACGCGACCTCGCGCCTCGTCGACCCCGCCCAGTATCAGCGCCGAATCGACGAGTTCGACTTCGACATCATCAGCCGCGCGCTCTCGGGCAGCGCGATCCCCAGCGACACGCTACGCGTCGTGTTCGGTTCGGAAGCGGCCAAGACGAGGGGGTCGCGCAATGCCGCCGGCATCTCCAGCCCCGCCATCGACGCGATGATCGAGAGGATCGGCCAGGCGCACAGCTATGCCGAGGTCGTCGTCGCCGCGAAATGCCTCGACAGACTGCTTCGCGCCGGGCGCTACTGGATTCCGATGTGGTGGAACGACGAGGAATGGCTGGCCTATTGGGACATGTACGACCGGCCGCAGACCAAGCCGAAATTCTCCTCCGGCGCTCCCGCGATCTGGTGGTACGACGCCGAGAAGGCCAAGCGGATCGGAAAGGCGTGATGGTGCGGACACTCGCCGTCATTCCGGGGCTTCGCGAAGCGAAGAGCCCGGAACCCAGAACCAATGTCACTGATCGACGGGGCGCAAACGGTTTCTGCTTCTTGATGAAGGGTATCGGTTCTGGATTCCGGGCTCAGGCCTGCGGCCTGCCCCGGAATGACGGCGGAGCCCCATGCTGAGCTATATCGCCCGGCGCCTCGCGCTCATGGTGCCGACGCTGTTCGGCATCCTGCTCGTCTCCTTCGTCATCGTGCAGTTCGCGCCGGGCGGCCCGGTCGAGCGCGTGATCTCGCAGCTCCAGAACCCGAACAGCGGCGCGTCCGACCGCGTCGGCGGCGGCCAGATGGGCGATGCCGGGGCGCAGGGCGAGGCCTCCGCCTATCGCGGCGCGCAGGGGCTCGATCCCGCCTTCATCAAGGAGCTGGAGAAGCAGTTCGGCTTCGACAAGCCGGCGCATGAGCGCTTCCTGAAAATGCTCGGCGATTACGCCCGCTTCGATTTCGGCCGCAGCTATTTCCGCGATGCGCCGGTGCTGCAGCTCATCAAGGAGAAGCTGCCGGTCTCGATCACGCTCGGCCTGTGGATGACGCTGATCTCCTACGCCATCTCCATCCCGCTCGGCATCCGCAAGGCGGTGAAGGAGGGCTCGCGCTTCGACACCTGGACCAGCGCCGTCGTCATCGTCGGATACGCGATCCCGAGCTTCCTCTTCGCCATTCTGCTGATCGTGCTCTTCGCCGGCGGCTCCTTCTGGCAGATCTTCCCGCTCAGGGGCCTGACCTCGGACAACTGGTCCGAGCTCAGCCTCTTCGGCAAGGCGAAGGACTATCTCTGGCACATCACGCTGCCGGTGCTGGCCATGGCGCTCGGCGCCTTCGCCACCTCGACGCTGTTGACGAAGAACTCGTTCCTCGACGAGATCCGGAAGCAGTACGTGCTGACCGCGCGGATGAAGGGGCTGTCGGAACGCGGCGTGCTCTACGGCCATGTCTTCCGCAATGCCATGCTGATCGTCATCGCCGGCTTCCCCGGCGCCTTCGTGCACGCGCTCTTCGCTGGCTCGCTGCTGATCGAGACGATCTTCTCGCTCGACGGGCTCGGGCTTCTCTCCTTCGAGGCGATCGTCAACCGCGACTATCCCGTCGTCTTCGCCAATCTCTACATCTTCTCGCTGATCGGCCTCGTCGTGCACCTGATCACCGACCTGACCTATAGCTGGGTCGATCCCCGCATCGACTTCGAAAGCCGGGAGGCGTGAGCATGAGCGACACGCTGATCGACGCTCCGCCCCCGGCCCTGCGCGGCGACATTCCGCTCGCGCCGGCCGAGGCCAAGCAGGGCTGGCTCAAGCTCTCGCCGATCAACCGGCGCCGGTTGAACAACTTCAAGGCCAACAGGCGCGGCTGGTGGTCGCTCTGGCTCTTCCTCGCCCTGTTCCTGCTCTCGCTGGTCGCGGAGTTCATCGCCAACGACCAGCCGCTGGCCGTGCGCTACAAGGGCGAATGGCTGTTCCCGGTCGCGATGAACTATCCGGAGGAGAAGTTCGGCGGCTTCCTCGCCACCACCGATTACCGCGACCCGGTGATCGCCAAGGAGATCGCCGCCAACGGCTTCGCGATCTGGCCGCCGATCCGCTACTCCTACCGCACGCATAATCTCGACCTGCCCGTCCCCGCCCCGGCCCCGCCGACCTGGATGCTCAAGGACGAGCAGTGCAAGCCGATCGCGCAGCGCACAGGTGGCTCCACCTGCCGCGACCTCGAATGGAACTGGCTCGGCACCGACGACCAGGGCCGCGACGTGGTCGCGCGATTGATCTACGGCTTCCGCATCTCGGTGCTGTTCGGGCTGATCCTGTGCGCCTTCTCCTCGGTGATCGGCATCGCCGCCGGCGCCATCCAGGGCTATTTCGGCGGCTGGACCGACCTGATCTTCCAGCGGCTGATCGAGATCTGGACCTCTATCCCCGCGCTTTACCTGCTGATCATCGTGGCCGCCATCATCACGCCGAGCTTCTTCGTGCTGCTCGGCATCCTCCTGCTGTTCTCCTGGGTGGCGCTGGTCGGCGTGGTGCGGGCCGAGTTCCTGCGGGCGCGCAACTTCGAATATGTGCGGGCGGCGCGCGCGCTCGGGCTTTCCAATCGCACGATCATGGTCCGGCATCTCCTGCCCAACGCGATGGTGGCGACGCTGACCTTCCTGCCCTTTATCCTCAACGGCTCGATCACCACGCTGACATCGCTCGACTTCCTCGGCTTCGGCCTGCCGCCGGGCTCGCCCTCGCTTGGCGAGTTGCTGGCGCAGGGCAAGGCGAACCTTCAGGCGCCCTGGCTCGGCCTCTCCGGCTTCGCCGTGATTGCATTGATGCTGTCGCTGCTGATCTTCATCGGCGAAGCGGTGCGCGACGCCTTCGACCCGCGGAAGACCTTCGCATGAGCGCGCCGCTTCTCTCCGTCGAAGACCTCTCCGTCGCCTTCCGCCAAGGCGGGCGCGAGACGCTCGCGGTCGACCATATCTCCTTCTCCGTCGCCAAGGGCGAGACGCTGGCGCTGGTCGGCGAATCCGGTTCCGGCAAATCGGTCTCGGCCCTGTCGATCCTGAAGCTCCTGAACTATCCGGCGGCGCATCACCCTTCCGGCAAGGTGCTGTTCAACGGGCAGGACCTGATCGCGGCCGACGAGAATGCGATGCGCAAGGTGCGCGGCAACGACATCACCATGGTGTTCCAGGAGCCGATGACCTCGCTCAACCCGCTGCACCCGATCGAGCGGCAGATCGGCGAGATCCTCGAACTGCACAAGGGCCTGCGCGGCGAGAAGGCGCGCGCCCGGACGCTGGAGCTGTTGGAACTCGTCGGCATCCGCGAAGCCGCGAGCCGGCTCGGCGCCTATCCGCACCAGCTTTCCGGCGGGCAGCGCCAGCGCGTGATGATCGCGATGGCGCTCGCCAACGAGCCGGAGTTGCTCATCGCCGACGAGCCGACGACGGCGCTCGACGTCACCGTGCAGGCGCAGATCCTGAAGCTGCTCAAGGAGCTCCAGGGCCGGTTGGGCATGGCGATGCTGTTCATCACCCACGATCTCGGCATCGTCCGGCGCATCGCCGACCGGGTCTGCGTGATGCTGAAGGGCAAAATCGTCGAGCAGGGTCCGGTCGCGGAAATCTTCGCCAACCCGCAGCATGACTATACCAAGCGCCTGCTCGCAGCCGAGCCGAAGGGGCGCCCTGAGCCGGTGCCAGCGGACGCCACGACATTGCTCGAAGCCGGGCCGGTCAAGGTCTGGTTCCCGATCAAGTCAGGCCTGATGCGCCGCGTCACCGGCTATGTGAAGGCGGTCGACGGCATCTCGGTCAAAGTCCGCGAGGGCGAGACGCTGGGCGTGGTCGGCGAGTCCGGCTCGGGCAAGACGACGCTTGGCCTCGCCATCCTCAGGCTGATCTCCTCGGAGGGGCCGATCGTCTTCCTCGGCGATCGCATCGACGGGCTCTCCAGCCGCGAGGTCAGGCCGAAGCGCAAGAATCTGCAGGTCGTCTTCCAGGACCCCTACGGCTCGCTCTCGCCGCGCATGTCGGTCGCCGAGATCGTGGCGGAAGGGCTCGCGATCCAGCAGCCGGACCTCACCTATCCGCGCCAGCGAGAGATCGTGGCGCAGGCGCTCATCGATGTGGGCCTGGATCCGGCGGCGATGGACCGCTACCCGCACGAGTTCTCCGGCGGACAACGCCAGCGCATCGCGATTGCGCGGGCCATGGCGCTCAATCCCAAATTCGTCGTGCTGGACGAGCCGACCTCGGCGCTCGACATGTCCGTCCAGGCGCAGATCGTCGAATTGCTGCGCGGACTGCAGGCCAAGCGAAAACTGGGTTATCTCTTCATCAGCCACGACCTCAAGGTCGTCAGGGCGCTGTCGCACCGGGTGCTGGTGATGCAGAACGGCAAGGTCGTCGAGGAAGGTCCGGCGGAGGCGATCTTCGCCCAGCCGCGCGAGGCCTACACACAGGCGCTGCTGGCGGCCGCGCTTAATCTCGAACCGGCAGTCGCCAGCGCCGCCGCCGTGAGGGAGTAAACATGGCCCGCGCCATCCTGATCGTGCTGGATTCGGTCGGCTGTGGCGGCGCGCAGGATGCCGCCGCCTATGGCGACGAGGGCTCCGACACGCTCGGCCATATCGCCGAAGCCTGCACCGATGGCCGTGGCGATCGCGAGGGCTTGCGCAGCGGGCCACTGAAGCTGCCGAACCTCGCCCGTCTCGGCCTCGCCCATGCCAGCGAAGCCTCGACCGGCCGCCCCCTCGCCGGCATCGCGAAGCCGGCGCAGCCGCAGGGACGCTGGGGCTATGGCGTCGAGGTCAGCCAGGGCAAGGACACGCCGTCCGGCCATTGGGAGATCGCGGGCTGCCCGGTATCCTTTCCCTGGGGTTATTTCACCGAACTCGAGAATTCGTTTCCCGGAGAGTTGGTCGCCGGAATCGTCAAGGAAGGCGCCCTGCCCGGCATCCTCGGCAACAGGCATGCGTCGGGCACGGCGATCATCGAGGAACTCGGGCCCGAGCATATCCGGACAGGCAAGCCGATCTGCTACACCTCGGTCGATTCCGTGCTGCAGATCGCGGCGCATGAGGAGCATTTCGGGCTCGATCGGCTCTACGCGCTCTGCAAGACGGTGCGCGGCCTCGTCGATCCCCTGCGGATCGGGCGCGTGATCGCCCGGCCCTTCGTCGGCTCGCCTGAGGACGGCTTCACCCGCACGGGCAACCGCAAGGACTTCTCGATCCCGCCGCCGAACGAGACGCTGCTGGACCGGCTGACGGCACAGGGGCGCAAGGTCGTCACCGTCGGCAAGATCGGAGACATCTTCGCGCATCGCGCCACCGGCGAGGAGATCAAGCCCTTCGGCAACGCGGCCATGGTCGAGGCGGCTCTCCAAGCCTGGGACGGGCTGCCCGATGGCGGCTTCTGCTTCGTCAACCTCGTCGATTTCGACACCGAGTTCGGCCATCGCCGCGACATTCCCGGCTATGCGGCAGCGCTGGAAGCCTTCGACCGCCTGCTTCCGCATATCGAGGCCGCGCTGAAGCCCGGCGACATCGCCGTCATTACCGCGGACCACGGCAATGATCCGAGCTGGCGCGGCAGCGACCATACCCGCGAGCATGTGCCGATCCTTGCCTTCGGGCCCGGCATCGCGCCGGAGCCGCTGGGGCGGCGCGAGAGCTTCGCCGATATCGCGGCAAGCCTCGGCGTCTTCCTCGGCATCGGCCCGGTCGGCCCCGGGCGCCACTGGTAGGTCAGGCCGCAGCGACACGATTGCAGAAGCTGGCGACCTCGCGGCGGATATCCTGCGCCTGCTGAGCCAGCGCATTCGCAGCGCCCTGCAACTGCTGCGCGGCGCCATGGGTCTGCCGGGTCATCACCTCGAAGCCGCCGGCGACATCGGCGCTGCGCTGGGCGCCCTGGAAGGACAGCCTGACCTGATGAGCGATCTCGGCCGTGGCACGGCTCTGCTCGTCGACCGAGAGCGCAATCGCATTGGCGACGCTCTCGACCTCGCCGATCGCCTCGACGATGTCGCGGATCGCCTTCAGCGAACGATGCGAAGCCTGCTGCATCGCGCCGATCTGGTGGGAGACCTCGTCGGTCGCCTTGGCGGTCTGGGCCGAGAGCGTCTTCACCTCGCTCGCGACGACGGCAAAGCCGCGCCCCATCTCGCCGGCACGCGCCGCCTCGATCGTGGCGTTGAGGGCGAGCATGCTGGTCTGCGCCGCGATGCCACGGATGATCTCGACGACGGCGCCAACATTTTCGCTGCTATGCGTCAGGTTCTCGATCTCGGCGCTCGCGTGACGCGCCAATGAGGCCGCCGATTTCGAGCCATCGGCCGAGTGCTCCGCGTTGCGGCCGATCTCGCCGATGGAGGCGACGAGCTCGGTGCTCGCGGCCGAGAGATGATCAATGCTCTCCATGGTGGTCGCGGCCGAGGCGGAAACCAGTGCGGTCTGCCGACGCACATGGTCGGAGGTGCCGATCAGCGTGCCGGCCTCGGCCTTCATCGCCACCGCGGAATGGTCGAGCACGGCCATCGCCTGTTCCATCTGGGCATGGAAGCCGGAGACAACGCCGCGCAGCATTTCCGCCCGGCGGCCGAGTTCCTCCGCCAGGCCGCGTTCCTTTTCGCCCGCGATGCGCTCGCGCTCTGCCACGGCCTCGGCCCGCGCGAGATTGGCCTCGTTCATCGTGAACATGCGCTGCAGGATCACCGCGAACACGGCGAGGAAGGCGGTCTCGATGATGACGATCACGGCGTGCAGCAGCACCCGCAGCAGGCTGGCCCCCTGGAAGAACACCGCGGCCGGCAGCGCATATTGCAGCACGAGATGGTGCAGGGCCGTCAGCACGGCTCCCATCAGGATCGGCCGCCAGTCGCAGAACCCGGCGAGCAGCGCCAGGATCGCGAAGTAATACATATGCATGTCGGGCTGCCAGGGATGGCCGGCGAAACTGAACACCAGGATCGAGACCTGCCCGATCAGCACGGTAGCGATGACGAGCTGGGTCACCATCGCCGGGCCGCTCAAGCGATACGACGCCAGCGCGACGAGGATCGCCAGTGCCGCGACCGAGACCGGAACGACTCCCTCGGTGCCGTGCGCCCAGAAGGCGAGCGCCAGCAGCGGCACATGCAGCAGCCCGAGAACGAGCAGGGCTTGCGCGACCCGGCGGCGGACGACCGACAGGGACCAGATCATCGCGAAGACCCCGTTCCGCCAGCGGCATCGAGACATCCGGCAAGCCCAGCCAGAGCCAAAGAGAACCATGCGCCCTTCGGCAGCGGCCGCAGTTCGCCTGCCGAAGCGGCGGGCGCGACCACGACGACCGAAGACAGACGTCCGCTACGCAGCACTTGGTGACCGGCGGCGAAACTGAGCGCGACCGCTTCGGAACCGGCGACCCAAGGCGGGAAGACGATCGCCACCGGCACAAGACCGTCCTGCGCGCGCGGGAGGCTCGCCAAGGCTCCGAAGCTGACGATCAAGCAGATGCAGGCGACCAGGAAGCCGTCGAAAAAAGACAGCTTCTCCTCGCGCACCGCGCAAGGTTCCAGACTAGGCGTGGAAGGCATGGACAGGAACCAGTGGAAGGACGGCCGCTCGCCGTCACACAAGCCCAGCCCCGTAAAGTTTTACTTAAGCGGTTCAGCGGGCTTCAACAGCAATTCACCAGCCAGGCGCGAATTTACATTTCCATGCCAGGCGAAATCTGCAACCTTTAGTTGCAATACACATTGAAACCCAGACTTGCTGAACGCACCACCTCGCCTCTGCCGGAGGGAAGCATCAAGCCGCCTTCGTTGCCCCGATCCTGCTGCGCGCTTCGGCATACCGAAGGCTACGCCTTCATGATCCATCAGGTATCCGCCGGCACTGCAAGACGCGTCACGTCTGCAAACGCTGCTTGATCCGCTTGATCAGCGCGTCGCGGACATCGCGATAGGCATCGAGCTTCTGCTCCCGGGAGCCCTGGAACACCGTCGGATCGACGGTCGGCCAGTATTCGACCTCGGCGGCATGGGTGCGGGTCAGGTCCAGCGCCTTGTGGTGGGCTTCCGGCGAGAGCGTAACGATCAGGTCGAAGTTGAGCCCCTCCCACTCCTCCAGCTCCTCGATCGATTTCGGCTTGTGGCGGCTCAGATCGATGCCGATCTCATCGAGAACCTCGAGAGCGAAACCGTCCGCCTCGCCTTTGCGGGCGCCGGCCGACTGGACGTAGATCGATTTGCCGAAGAAGTGCTTGGCCAGCGCCTCCGCCATCGGCGAGCGCACGGCGTTCATCGCGCACATGAAGAGCACGCTCTGGACCTTGCGCGGCAGAGGCCGTGCATTCGGCGCATTTTCTTCACGCGAACCGGCTTCCACCTCGCCTGAAAATGCTCTCCGCTCCAACCCGTCAGCCCTTCCAGTGCAGGGCGTAGATCAGGGTGAAGAGGCGGCGCGCCGTGTCGAAATCGACCTCGACCTTGTTGGCCAGCCGCTCGGCCAGGATGCCGGCCGCCTCGTCGTGCAGGCCGCGCCGGCCCATGTCGATCGCCTCGATCTGCGAGGGCGTCGCGGTCCGGATCGCGGCATAGTAGCTCTCGCAGATCAGCTCGTAGTCCTTGATGATGCGCCGGAACGGGCTGAGCGAGAGATGATGCGTCACCACCGGCGCGCCATCGGACTGCCTGACCTCGAAGACGAGGCGGCGCTCGACCATGGCGAGATGCGCGAGATACGGCCCACCGTCATGCTCCGGCACGACGAAGCTGTTGCGCTCGATCAGGTCGTAGATGGCGACGGCACGCTCATGCTCCTGATCCGGCGAGCCGCGGCCGAGCGAGTCCTCGTCGAGCGTGACGCCGACCAGGCATTGCTTGTTGGAAATCGAGGCGTCGGACATCGCTTCTCCTGCCGCAGCGCCGCTCGGTTTCCGGCGCTCAGAGATTGAGTCTGATCGTCACGGATCGGCCATGCGCCTGCAAGCCCTCGGCTTCGGCGAGTTGCGTCGCGGCGGAGGCGAGCGACCGCAGGCCTTCCGGGCCGCATTTCAACAGCGAGGTCCGCTTCATGAAGTCGCCGACGCCGAGGCCGGAGGAAAAGCGTGCGGAACGCGCTGTGGGCAGGACGTGGTTGGGGCCGCCGACATAGTCGCCGATCGCCTCGGGCGTATGGCCGCCGAGGAAGATCGCGCCGGCATTGCGGATGAGTCCGGCGAGACGCTCGGGCTCGGCCGTCATGATCTCGAGATGCTCGGGCGCGAGGCGATCGACCAGCGGCACGGCCGCTTCCAGATCGGCGACGAGCAGGATCGCACCGAATTCCTGCCAGCTCTGGCCGGCGATCCCGGCGCGCGGCAGCGTCGCGAGCTGGGCAGCCACGGCCTTCTCGACCTCAGTTGCCAATGCCGCATCGTCCGTCATCAGGATCGACTGGGCGGATACGTCGTGTTCGGCCTGGGCCAGCAGATCGGCGGCGATCCAGTCGGGATTGGCGGTGCGGTCGGCGATCACCAGCACCTCGGAGGGGCCGGCGATCATGTCGATGCCGACCTGGCCGAAGACGCGGCGCTTGGCGGCGGCGACATAGGCATTGCCGGGGCCGACAATCTTGGCGACGGGCGCGATGCTGTCCGTGCCGTAGGCCAGTGCTGCCACGGCCTGCGCGCCGCCGATGCGGTAGACCTCGTCGACGCCGGCCAGCCGCGCGGCGGCCAGCACGAGCGGATTGGTCTCGCCGCGCGGGGTCGGAGCGACCATGACGATGCGCGGCACGCCGGCGACCTTCGCCGGGATCGCGTTCATCAGCACCGAGGAGGGGTAGCTCGCCGTGCCTCCGGGCACATAAAGGCCGACGGCCTCGATCGCGCTCCAGCGCCAGCCGGCCTCGACGCCCGCCGCATCCTTCACCCACGAATCGGCCGGCTTCTGGCGCTCGTGATAGACGGCGATGCGCTCACGTGCGGTCTCCAGCGCCGCCAGCAGCTCCGGCGAGCAGGCGGCGACGGCTGCATCGATCTCGGCCTCGCCGACGCGCAGGGTCTCCGGCGTCAGGTCGAGCGCATCGAAGCGGCTGGTATAGGAGAGCAGCGCCGTATCGCCGTTTTTACGGACCTCTGCGATGATGTCGGCAGCGACGCGATCGACCTCCTCGGAGACCTCGCGCTTGGCGGACAGCAGCGCCGCAAACGTCTCGGCAAAGCCTGCGTCGCTGTCGTCGAGCCTGATCGGCATGGGTATCCTCGACAAATCGGAACTCTCGGTCGTCATTCCGGGCGTAGCGCAGCGAAGACCCGGAATCCATCGTAGAGCGCAGCACCCTTCGATGGATCCCGGACCGGCGCCGCTTCGCGGCTTGTCCGGGATGACGGCGCGTTCTTAGACGAAGGGTGTCGAAGGTTGAAGCGGGCACCGGCCAAAAAGGCGGCAGCGCGATCTGGCTCAGGCGCCGTTGGGATGGCCGGGTGTCGCCACGGCTTCCCACACCGGCCCGAGATCCTTCATCTGGGCCTCGACGCATTCGACCGAGAGGCGGATCGCCGCGCCTTCCGAGAAATGCAGCGTCACGTCGCCGGCCGGCTCCTCGGCCTGGTCGAAGGTGACGGCGAGCAGGTTCAGCACCTTGTCGGGATCGTTCTTGTCGAGCTTGGCGCTGCGCACGGCCAGAACGCGGTCGAAATGCAGCGCCGTCAATCGGCGCCGGCGCTTGCCGTGCTGCGCGCCCTCCCAGTCGAAGCGGCGCAGGGCGAGGGCAAAACGCTTCTCGCTCGGCAGATAGACGAGATCGGCCGCCTTCAGCACGGCGTCTTGAAGATGGGCTGAAACGACCCCGAGATCGTCGGTATCGAGCGCGATGAGCTTCAGCGGAGCGGCGACGTCGTCTGACATGATTTTGTTCTGACGAGCCGCCCCGAGAAAATCAACAGGCGAGAATCAACTGCTGATGCGTTCCACCACCGCGCCGCAGCGGGTGAGCTTGGCTTCCAGCGCCTCGAAGCCGCGGTCGAGATGGTAGACGCGGTTGATGGTGGTGTCGCCCTCGGCGGCGAGACCGCCGATGACGAGTGAGACCGAAGCGCGCAGATCGGTCGCCATGACGGGCGCTCCGGTGAGCTTCGGCACGCCTTCGACATGGGCGACATCGCCGTCGAGCCGGATCTTCGCACCGAGCCGGGCGAGTTCCTGCACATGCATGAAGCGGTTCTCGAAGATGGTCTCGCGGATGCGCGAGGTGCCCTTGGCTTTCGTCATCAGCGCCATGAACTGCGCCTGGAGATCGGTCGGGAAGCCGGGGAACGGATCGGTGTCGATATCGACGGCCTCGATGCCGTGGCCATTGCGGCGCACGCGAATGCCTTCGTTGGTCGCATCGATCTCGACGCCGGCCTTGCCGAGCACATCCAGCGCCGACTGGAGCAGCTCGGGACGAGCGCCTTCCAGCACGACATCGCCGCCGGTCATCGCGACGGCCATCGCATAGGTGCCGGTCTCGATGCGATCCGGCAGGACGGCGTGATGCGCGCCGCCGAGGCGCGAGACCCCGGTCACGACGATGCGGGAGGTGCCGGCGCCCTCGATCTTGGCGCCCATCTTGACGAGGCAGGCGGCAAGGTCCGTGACCTCCGGCTCGCGCGCGGCGTTCTCGATCACTGTCGTGCCCTGCGCGAGGACCGCAGCCATCAGCGCGGTATGCGTGCCGCCCACCGTGACCTTCGGGAAGACGATCTCGCCACCCTTCAGCCCCTTCGGTGCGCGCGCCAGCGCATAGCCGTTCTCGATGACGATCTCGGCGCCGAGCTTCTCCAGTGCCATGAGCAGGAGGTCGACCGGGCGCGTGCCGATCGCGCAACCGCCGGGCAGCGAGATCTTGGCCTCGCCCATCCGTGCCAGGATCGGCGCGATCACCCAGAAGCTCGCGCGCATGGTCGAGACCAGCTCGTAGGGCGCGCAGGTGTCGACGATCTGACGGGCCGTGAGCGAGATGGTCTGGCCGGTCTCGGCCGACTGGCCGATGCGCTTGCCGGCGACCGTGCGGTCGGCGCCGTGATTGGACAGGATGCGCGAGAGCGCGGTGACGTCCGAGAGCCGCGGCACATTTGTCAGCGTCAGCGTCTCGTCCGTCAGCAGGCTCGCGATCATCAGCGGCAAGGCGGCGTTCTTGGCGCCGGAGATCGGAATGGCGCCATTGAGGCGCTGGCCGCCGGTGATGCGGATCTTGTCCATCGTCAGGTCCTGCTCGGCCATCCCGGGACAACCCGGCGGCCCATGAAGGTAAGGGGGATCAGGACCGGGGAGGGTCGGCCTGAGCGGGCGGCGCCGGCTCCTGCGCTTTCGCCTCTTCCGAGCGGCGAGCACGAGCCTGGGCCTTGCGGCGCTTCAGGTTCTCGCGGAGCGCGGCGGCTAGGCGCGCCTGCTTCTCGTCCTCGGCTGTCTGGCGGGTCACGGCATCAGCTCGGCGTCGGTGTTTGCAACTTGGATGTTTGAACGCGGGAACGCGGCGAATTCGGGGCGATATGGTTAGCCCCTCGTCCCCTTGCGGACAAGCGCTCTCCCGCCGCCGAACGCGTTTCAGGATGCGGCAAAGGATTGTGCCGTTACGGGCCATGAGAAAAACGGCCCGCGCCGCCATGGGGCGGGGTTTCTCGCGGAAGCCGGCATTCCCGACGTTTTATTTCCCGCCGCCTCAATTCCCCGAAATTTTCTGCCCCTGCCCTGCCTCTTCCGAAGGGTCCGCCTCTTGCTCCGACCGGACCGAACCCGGCGCGGAGATCGCCGGCATGACGTTTGGGCAGGAAAAAAGCTTAACGCTATTAACCATTTCGGGGAGTTTCCGTTTACAGTTTGTTAAGCTCGTTTAGGTTGCACGACACTAGCCAGTTCGGGGGGTAGCGTGGTGTTGCAGTCCTTGAAGACCGGAGCGGAAACCGTCGCGCCGACCCTGCTCGAGAGCTGCGAGGTCATCGACGCCATCCGCTACAAGGCAGGCTTCCTGCCGGAGGTGGAGATCGCGTATGAGCCGGAGATCAAGACGCTCTGGGTCACGATCCGACCCGAGCTGAAGCCCGTCTTCACGCTTCAGCTGCTCGACAGCCTGGTGAAGATCCAGAGCGCGATCGCAACGCTGTGGGGCGCGCCGGACCAGTATCACCGCGCTCCGGTCCGCTTCCTGGCCTTCCGCGGCACAGGCCCGTTCTTCACGCTCGGCGGCGATCTCGACTTCTATCTGGACTGCCTGGCCAAGAACGATCGTGCGTCGCTGGCCGAATATGCGCGGCTGTCGGCCGAAGGTGCGATCTGGAACTCGGGCGGCCTGAACGGGCTGGTGATCACCCTCTCGACCATCCATGCCAAGGCGATTGGCGGCGGCATCGATGCGCCGCGCTCCTGCAACGTGATGATCGCCGAGGAGCAGGCCTCGTTCGTCTACCCCGAGATCAAGTTCAACCACTTCCCGATCACGGCCGTGGCGATCCTGTCGCGGCGGATGGGGCCGCGTGCGGCGGAGCAGATGCTTCTGTCCGGCGAAGAGATGAGCGCTCAGGAATTCATGGCCGCCGGCGGCCTCGAGGCGGTGGTTCCGACCGGAACAGGCGAGGCCTGGATCCGCAAGTACTGCAGCGACGCCCTGCCGATCCACGCGGCCAAGACCGCCCTCTTCTCAGCCTTCAACCGCCGCGCCGGCGACCTGCGCGAAGAGCTCGGCCATCTCGGCCAGATCTGGACCGACTGCATGCTGCGGCTGAACCCGAGCGCGATCTCGAAGCTGCAGCGCATCGCGCAAACACAGGACCGGATGCTTGCTCGCGTTTACCAAAGACATCTAGCAGCGGTCTGAGGGGCGCCAGAAACCCCCTCATCGCAACGGAGTCACACGAAGCATTTACCTCTGCTCCCCTAGAAACCTTTGATGATGCGCTAGGTTTGAGCCTAGCGTGCGGGACCGCGCATGCGGCAAAGGCAGGAGTAGATGGCGGGCGCGCTGAAGCGATTGACGGCTGCCGGTGGGCGCGAGAAGGCCGACGATGTCGACCTGACCGGCTACACGCTGCTGGTCAGCTCGCTTTTCTCGTCACCGGCCTCGATCATCCCGGGCGGTATCGCCGGGATCCTCACGCCTTTCCTGTGCTGGCTGTCGACCGGCATGGAAGTCTTCATGGGCCTCACCCTGCTGGTGACGCTCATCGTCGTCCTGCGCCTGATGACCGTTCTGGCCTATCGCCGGCGCAACCATGCCAACGACAGCTACGTGCAGACCCGTCGCTGGGATCGCGATTACTTCCTTGGCGCCACGATCTTTAGCGCCGTGCTGGGCTACAGCTGCTATGTCGCCCTGGTGCACACCGACGATCCGGCGGCCCACATCACCTCGGTCGCCTCCACCATCGCCCTGGCGTCGGGCTATGTCGCGCGCAACGCCGGCCGGCCCAAATTCGTCGCAGTGCAGCTGATGACCTTCTGCATCCCGATGGCGATCGGGCTGATCGAGGCGCATAACCCCTATTATCGCTATATCGGCTACTTCGCCTTTCTCTACGTGGCCGCGAACATCGCGATCACCAACTCGCTGCACCGGAACCTGCTGGCGCTGAGCGATGCGACCAAGCATTCGAAGGCGCTCGCCTCGGCCCTGCACTCGCAAAACCTCACGCTCGACGCCGCCCTGAACACGATGATCGACGGGCTGGCGATGTTCGACCGCAATCTCAAGCTTGCGGTCAGCAACGCACCGCACAGCGCGCTCTACGGCCTGCCGGAGACGCTCGCCCTGCCCGGGACACCGCTGACGGCGATCGCGCGCTTCCTGGTCGAGCGGCAGGTGATCAGCTCGGACCAGCTGCGCGAGATCCGCACGGCGCTGACCACGGTCCAGAGCACCCAGCAGGCGGCGAGCCACGAGGTGGTGACGCGCAGCGGGCTCGTGCTGGTCGTGACCTTCGCGCCGGCCGCCGAGGGCGGCATTCTCATGCTGACCGAGGACGCGACCGAACGGAAGGCGACCGAGGCACGCATCGAGCAGATGGCGCGCTTCGACGAGCTGACGGGGCTCGCCAACCGGTTCGAGTACAACACCCAGATCGCCGACGCCTTCGCCAGGCTAGAGCGGACGGGCGAGGCCTTCGCGCTACTTTATGTCGATCTCGACGGCTTCAAGCAGGTCAATGACAGCCTCGGCCACGATATCGGCGACCACGTGCTGATGGAAACCGCGAGCCGCCTGCGCAGCGCGATCCGCGGCAACGACATGCTGGCCCGCTTCGGCGGCGACGAGTTCCTGCTGATCCTGCCCTCGGCCGACCACGGCATCGTCACCTCCATCGGCCAGCGCATGATCAACGCCATGAACCGGGCCTTCGATGTCGAGGGCAAGACGGTCTATGTCACGGCCAGCGTCGGCATCGCCATGGCGCCGCATGACGGCACCACGCCGGCCGATCTGCTGCGCCACGCCGACACGGCACTCTACAAGGCCAAGTCGGCCGGCCGGAACACGCTGATGTTCTTCAACCCGGCAATGGCCGAGGAGATGCTGGAGCGGCACGAGATCGAGGTCGACCTGCGCAAGGCCGCGACGGACGGCACGCTCGAACTCTACTACCAGCCGATCATCGACCTGAAGACGCAGGAAGTCGTCTCGCGCGAGGCGCTGATGCGCTGGCGCCACCCGACGCGCGGCCTGGTTCCTCCCGGCGTCTTCATCCCGATCGCCGAGCAGACCGGCCTGATCGCCGCGATGGGCGACTGGGCGATCCATCAGGCCTGCAAGGACGCCGCGAGCTGGGAACCGGGCATCAGCGTCTCCGTGAACGTCTCGCCCCTGCAGTTCCGCGAGCCCCGCCGGGTCATCGAAACGGTCAAGGACGCACTGCTGACCTCGCATCTCGAATCGCGGCGGCTGATGCTCGAAGTCACTGAATCCCTGCTGATCGAGGACGACAAGCTGGCGCTTTCGGTCCTCGACGAGCTGCGGGCGCTGGGCGTGACCTTCGCGCTGGATGATTTCGGCACCGGCTATTCCTCGCTCGCCTATCTCTCGACCTACCCGTTCGCGCAGGTGAAGATCGACCAGAGCTTCGCCCGCGAGGTCCATACCAACGAGGCCTCCAAGGCCGTCATCGAGGCCGTTTGCCAGCTCGCGCGCCGGCTCCAGATGAATGTGGTGGTCGAAGGCATCGAGACCGAGCAGCAGCGCATCGCCGTCCAGCTTCTCGGCGCCCACCGCGCCCAGGGGTTCCTCTTCGGCCGGCCCGTGCCTCTCGCGACCATCAAGGGCGGAAACGGCAATCGCAGCGTCGCCTGAGCCGCGGCACGCGAGCGCTTCCTAAGATCGGGAGAGCGTCGGCCTTGATTCCGCCCGCCCGACAACGCATCAGCGATTGAGAACGAGAGCGAAGCGGGACATCCGGTGAGCGACGGAACGGCCAAAGTGGCGAAACCCGCCGCGTTGACACCCGACATCTGCGTCATCGGCGCAGGCGGCAACGGTATCGCCCTGGCGACGGCGGCGGCCGCGTTCGGCGTCTCCGTCGTGCTCGTCGAAAGGGAGGTGCTGGGCGGCAGCCCCGCCCCCCTCGCCACCAAGGCCCTGGTCGAGGCCGCAGCGTCGGCTCAAGCGGCCCGGGAGGCCGGCCGGCTCGGCCTGAAGACCACCGATGCGCAGGTGAGCCCGGCGCAGCTTCATGACCATATCCAGCGCGCGCTGGCGGCAGAGGCCGCCAACCACGCCGAGGAGCGCCTCACCGCGCTTGGGATCACCATCATCCGCGGCGAGGCCCGCTTCGTCAGCCGCAGCACGGTCAATGTGGACGGGCAGCCGATCAAGGCCCGCCGCTTCGTCATCGCGACCGGAGCGCGATCGCCCAAACCGGATTTGCCCGGTCTCGATACAGTGCCGCTCCTCCATGAAGAGGATATCTCCGGGCTGACACGCCTGCCCGAACGCCCGATCATCCTCGGCAGCGGCGCGACGGGCGCGGCGCTGGCGCAGGCCCTGCAGCGTCTCGGCAGCAAAGCCACGCTCGTCGCCCCGGAGGGGCTGCTGGCGGAGCATGACGCGGAAGCGGCGATGCTGGTTCGCCGCCGCCTGCTGCGCGAGGGGCTCACGCTCCACGACAAGGTCGAGCCGATCCGGGCGGAGCGCAGCCGTTCCGGCTTGCGCCTCGTCCTGGCCGGCGGCGCGGGCGAAACCGTCGTCGAAGGCTCGCATCTGCTGCTGGCGGCACCACAACGGCCGGAGATCGCGGCGCTCGACCTCGACCTCGGCGGCATTCGTCACGATTCCTCCGGCGTCCTCGTCGACAAGGCCCTGCGGACGAGCAACCGCCGCGTCTATGCGCTGGGCGGTTGCGCCGGCGGGCCAGCAACGGCGGTAGCGGACCGGGCCGGGGAGGATCATGTCGGCCTCGTCCTGCGCAACATCCTGTTCCGTCAGCCGACGCGGATCGATCCCGCGAAAGATCCCCGCGTCGCCTGGTGCCAGCCGGAGATCGCTGCGATCGGCCTGTCCGAGGCCGCCGCGCGGGCCAAGGCCGGCACCGTCCAGGTGCTGCGCTGGCCCTTCGCCGAGATGGGCGGCTCGCGTGCTGCCGGCGAGAGCGAAGGTTTCGTCAAGCTCGTCACCGACAAAAAGGGCCGCATCCTCGGCGTCACCATCGTCGGCGAAGGTGCCGGCGAACTGATCGCGCCGTGGTGCGTCGCCGCCAAGGCCGGGCTGACGATAGCCGACATGGCCGGGGTCGTGATGCCCGCGCTCTCCCGCTCGGACGCCTCGCGCCGCGCGGCGCTCTCTTTCCATGTCCCCTCGACCAACAGCGCCCGCCTGCGCCGCCTGATCGGCTTTCTGCGGCGCTTCGGCTAAGATCGCCGGAATGCATCAGCCCGGCCTGCCCAGGAACAACCTGTCGATCAGCCAGCCGCGCGGCCTGACCCGCCTCGGCCTGTCGGCCAAGCTGCTGCTCGTCACCGTGCTCTTCGTCATGCTGGCGGAGGTGCTGATCTACCTGCCCTCCATCGCGAATTTCCGGCGCAACTGGCTGCATGACAGGATCGCCGCCGCGCAGGTCGCGGCGCTGGTGCTGGAAGGCGCGCCCGAGGACGGTCTGCCGGAGGGCAGCGAGAACCGGCTGCTGATGGGCGTGGGTGCCCGGTCGATCGCGGCCCGCGTCGGCGGGGCGCGGCGGCTGCTCAGCCTGGATTCAATGCCGCCGCCGGAAGTGTCCCGCTCGATCGATCTGCGCAATCTCGGCTGGATCAACGCGATCGAGGAAGCGGTCGCCGTGCTGGTTTCCCCCGCCACCATGCCGATCCGGGTGGTCGGCGAGGCGGTCGGCGGCGCCGATTTCGTCGAGATCGTCATCGACGAAGGACCGCTGCGGCGGGCGATGCTGAAGTTCTCGTGGAGCCTGCTGCTGATCTCGCTGCTGATCACCGGCCTCACGGCGCTGGCGGTCTATATCGCGCTGAATGCCCTGATCATCGGGCCGATCCGGCGCCTGGCCGCGAATGTCATGGAGTTCGAGGCCGACCCCGAGAACCCGCAACGCATCATCGAGCCTTCGCTGCGCGCCGACGAGATCGGCGAAGCCGAGCGCGCGCTCGCCCGCATGGAAGAGACGCTCGCCGGCGAGCTGCGCACCAAAAAGCACCTCGCCGAACTCGGGCTCGCCGTCTCCAAGATCAACCACGACCTGCGCAACATGCTGGCGGCGGCGCAATTGATGTCCGACCAGTTGATCGAGACGCGCGACGCCAAGATCCGCCGCTTCGCGCCGCGGCTGATCGCGACGCTCGGACGCGCCATCGACTTCTGCCAGGCCACCCTCGCCTATGGCCGCGCGGCCGAGGCGACGCCCGTTATCCGCGAGGTTGCGCTGCGGCAGCTCGTCGCCGAACAGGCGGAGATGCTCGGCCTGCCCGGCAACGGGCGGCTGCGCTTCGAGAATCAGATCCCGGCCGAGCTGGTCGCCCCTTGCGATCCCGACCAGATGGCGCGGGTGCTGACGAACCTGATGCGCAACTCCGTCCAGGCGCTGACCCAGGCGGGAGCGGAAGCAGGCAACCAGCCGATCCTGACGGTGATGGCCGGACCGGTGAACGGTTCGGTGGCGCTGCGCATCATCGACAACGGGCCGGGCGTGCCCGAGCGGGCGCGGGCCAATCTCTTCCAGGCTTTCCGGGGGTCGGTGACGCCGGGCGGCACCGGCCTTGGCCTCGCTGTCGCCGCCGAACTTGTCCGGCTCCATGGCGGCACGATCGAGCTGGAGCCCTCGGTGGCCGGTGCCGTGTTCAGGGTCACTCTGCCGGCGCGGCGCAGCAACGGGCACTGACAGGTCGGGTTACTGGCTCGCCCAGATCACCCGCGCCATGAAGGCGATCTCGCCGAGGTTCAGCACGCGGTCCGGATGCTCCGGGTTGAGCGAGGCGAGCTCGACGGTCTTCGCGGTCTGGCGCCTGAGCTGCTTGGCCAGCACCTCGCCCTCCACCGTCTTGACCACGACCCGGTCACCGCGCCGCACCGTCGCGGTCGGCGAGACGATGATGGTGTCGCCGTCGCGATACAGCGGGAGCATCGAATCGCCGGAAATCTCGAGCGCATAGGCCTTCTCGTCGGCGACGCCGGGAAAAGCGACCTCCTCCCACCCGGTGCCGACCGGGAAGCCGCCATCGTCGAAGAAGCCGCCGGAGCCGGCCTGGGCGAAGCCGATCAGCGGGATGGTCCGCGCCGGGGCCGGTTCGCGCCGGAGCACAGCGCTCATGAACTCGTCGAAGGAGGCGCCCGTCGCGGCCAGGATCTTGGAGATCGATTCGGTCGAGGGCCAGCGCTCGCGCCCGTCCGGCGCCACGCGCTTGGAGCGGTTGAAGGTCGTGGCGTCGAGGCCAGCCTTGCGCGCCAGCCCCGAGGCGGTGAAACCGTAGCGCTGAGCAAGCGTATCGATCGCCTCCCAGATCTGGTCATGTGAAAGCATCGCGCGGACCTCGCTTCGCTCTTGCCGTGGGGCGGGGATTAGAAATAGGAAATATCACCTATTACATAAGACTTCAATCCGATTCTCGCCACAATTCGGCTGCGGCTTGCGGAAACCTCCTGCCAGCGGCTAAGCCGTGCCCGACATGTCCCCGCGAGATTGCCGGTGCCGCTGATCTACAAGATATGCCCCGCCCCGCTTTGGCAGGAAGCCGAGCGAAATGGCCGCTTCGCCGGTGCTCCGGTCGATCTCGCCGACGGCTACATCCATTTCTCCACGGCCGCGCAGCTCGCGGAGACCGTGGCGAAGCACTTCGCCGGGCAGGACGGCCTGTTGCTGATCGCCATCGACGATGCGCGCCTCGGCCCGGCACTACGCTACGAGCCCTCGCGTGGCGGCGCCTTGTTCCCGCACCTCTACGCCCCGCTCGACCCGAAGACGGCTCGCTGGATCACGCCGCTGCCGCTCAACCTCGACGGGACCCACGCCATTCCGGAGGACCTCGCATGATCGGCAGCCTGTTCAACATCGCCCGGCCGCTGATCCACCGCATGGACGCGGAAACTGCGCATCGCCTGACCGTCGCCGCGCTCGCCGCGGCACCCGCGCTGAAAACGGGCTCGGACGATCCCGTACTGGCGACGGAAGCCTTCGGGCGCACCTTCCCGAACCCTGTCGGCCTCGCCGCCGGCTTCGACAAGAATGCAGAAGCGGTCGACGGCGCGCTGGGCTTGGGCTTCGGCTTCGTCGAGGTCGGCGGCGTGACGCCGCTGCCGCAACCCGGCAATCCGCGCCCGCGCGTCTTCCGATTGACCGAGGACGAGGCCGTCATCAATCGCTACGGCCTCAACAGCGAGGGGATGGAAGCCGTCGCGAAGCGGCTCGAAGCCCGGCGCGGCCGCAGCGGCCTGGTCGGCGTGAACCTCGGAGCCAACAAGGATTCTTCGGACCGTGCTGCCGACTACGCCACTCTTGCCCGCCGGCTGGCGCCGCTCGCCGATTTCCTGACGATCAACGTCTCCTCGCCGAATACACCGGGCCTGCGCGACCTGCAGGCCGAAGCCGCGCTCGACGATCTCGTGGCGCGCACGCTCGCCGCACGCGACGAAGCTGCCGCCGGCGGCCGGCGCACGCCGGTGCTGGTCAAGATCGCGCCGGACCTGACGCTGCCCGAACTCGACGGCATGATCGCCGTCGCCCGCAAGCGCGGCATCGAGGGCATGATCGTCTCCAACACCACGATCGCGCGCCCGGAAAGCCTGCACAGCGCAGCCAAGGCAGAGACGGGCGGGTTGTCAGGCAAGCCACTCTTCGCCGCCTCGACGCGCATCCTGGCCGAGACCTTCCTGCGCGTCGAAGGACAGTTCCCGCTGATCGGCGTCGGCGGAGTCGATTCGGCCGAGACCGCCTTTGCCAAGATCCGGGCCGGCGCGACGCTGGTGCAGTTCTATTCGGCGATGGTGTTCAAGGGGCCGCAGTTGGCGAAGCAGGTGAAGACCGGACTCGCCACGCAGGCGCGCCGCGCGGGGCTGACGCGGCTCACCGCCCTGATCGGGCGCGATGCCGCCGCGATCGCCCGCGGCGAAGGGCTTTGAGGATCAAGAACCACGCCGTCATTCCGGGGCAAGCCGAAGGCTTGAGCCCGGAACCCAGAACCGATGCGCCCGGTCGAGAAGAGGCCGACAGCGATCGCCCACACAAGTCAGGGCATCGGCTCTGGGTTCCGGGCTCATTGCTGCGCAATGCCTCAGAAAGACGGCGTGGTTCCAGCGGAAGATGACGAGTTCACTTCCGCGCCGCGAAGAGCCGCATCAGCAGCCAGAGCGGCACGACGATCAGCGCGCCGGCGATGATCCACTGACCGACCTCGCGCACCGCGCCGAAGCCGAGCCCCGTGATCGAGCGGATGAAGCGTGCGGCCGCTTCATAGAGGCTCTGCGGCGACAGGCCTAGGAAGGCCAGGGCGGCCCCGACCAGCAGCGAGATGAAGATCAGGCGGACGAGGACGCTGAGGGGCGAGCCGCCGATAAACCGTTCCATGGAAGCGTTGGCCATCCTGTTGCGCCCCGCACATTCCGAGGCGCTTCCCAATCGTCTTAACCTGAAATCCGTTGCGCTTGAACGGCGCCTGAACGCCGTCGGCGTCAGACGGTCGCCGAGGCCCCCGCCGTCGCCCAGGCGGTGCCGGCGATCTTCGAGGCGGCGATCACCGCCTGCGTGCGGCTGTCGACGTCGAGCTTGGTCAGGATAGCCGAGACATGGGCCTTCACCGTCGCCTCGGAAACACCGAGCTCGTAGGCGATCTGCTTGTTGAGCAGCCCTTCCGACAGCATCATCAGCACGCGCACCTGCTGCGGCGTCAGCGTCGACATGCGGCGGACCATGTCGGCGATCTCGGCATCGACCGGGGCAGTGAGATCGACGCCCGGCGGCGTCCAGACCCCGCCATCGAGCACCGCGCGGATCGCCTCGCCCATCTGCGCGACATCGGCGGTCTTCGGCAGGAAGCCGAGCGCGCCGAACTCGATGCAGCGGCGAATCACCGCCGGGTCGTCATTGGCGGAGACGACGATCACCGGAATTTCGGGATGATCCGCGCGCAAGAAGAGCAGGCCGGAGAAGCCCTGCACGCCTGGCATGGTCAGATCGAGCAGGACAAGGTCGGCGTCGCCGCCGCTCGCCAGCGCCTCGGTCAAAGCTTCGAGCGAGCCGACCTCGCTGACCTCGGCACCGCCGATCGCATGCGATACGGCCTGGCGCAGCGCGCCGCGAAACAGCGGATGGTCGTCCGCGATGACGATCCGCGTCGAAGGCTGCTTGCTCATCGCCACCACTCCCTAAGCCGGCATCGGCTCTGTCCGAAAACCGGTATTCCACTTTTCGGGCCGATGCCCTTGTCCGGCCCGCGCATTTTGCCCCAGGCAGGGAACTCACCACAAGCATCGACAGCGCAAGGCTGCAACCCATTGCGGCTCAGCCATTGGTCGGCAGCATCGCTTCCAGTACCTCGATATGGTCGGCTTCGCGCGGCGGCTTGTCCCAACGAATGCGGTTGATCCGGGGAAAGCGCATGGCAAGCCCCGACTTGTGCCGCGTCGAGCGCTGCAAGCCCTCGAAGGCAACTTCGAAGACCAAACCGGCCTGCGCCTCATGCGTAACCTCGCGCACCGGGCCGAAGCGGTTCAGCGTGTTCTTGCGGACGTATTTGTCGATCTCGATCAGCTCCTCGTTGGTGAAACCGAAATAGGCCTTGCCGACCGGCACGAGTTCTTCGCCGCCCTCCTCGCCCACGCGCCAGACGCCGAAGGTGTAGTCGGAATAGAAGGAGGAGCGCTTGCCGTGGCCGCGCTGGGCATACATCAGCACGCAATCGACGAGCCGGGCGTCGCGCTTCCATTTCCACCAATAGCCCTTGGGACGACCGGGCAGATAGGGGGAATCGCGCCGCTTGATCATGCACCCCTCGACCGCCTCGGCATCGGCGCCCGCCCCGGCGGCGGCCGGATCGGCGCGAGCCCCCGTCAGCTCATCCCAGGTAGTGAAGGGGATCACCGGGGACAGGTCGAAGCGGATGCTGGCAAGACGGGACAGGAAGGCTTCTAGGCGCTTGCGCCGCTCTTCCAGCGGGAGATGGCGAATATCCTCCTCGCCGTCGACCAGGAGGTCGTAGACGCGGATATGTGCGGGGAACTCGCCCAGCATCTTCGGCGTGACGGTCTTGCGGTTCAGGCGCTGCTGCAGCGTGTTGAAGCTCTGCACGGCGCTTTCGCGCATCACCAGCAACTCGCCGTCCAGTGCGCCGTCCTGCGTCAGCTCATCGACGAGATCGGGAAAGGCGCCGGCGATATCCTCGCCGGTGCGCGAATAGAGCCGGGTCAGCCGCGTGCCGTCCGCTTTGACGCCACTAACGGCCTGGACGCGGATGCCGTCCCATTTCCATTCGGCTGAGAAGTCGGCCGGGTCGAGCTTGTCGAAATCGCCATCCTCGATCGGATGGGACAGCATGACCGGACGGAACGGCGCGGGATCGCGCGCCTCCGGTCGCGGCCCCCTGCCCTCGAGCCAAGCAAAAAGCTCGGTGTAGGGCGGCTCAAGCCCGTGCCAGACCTGCTCGACCTCATCGGCAGGCACCCCGCCGAGGTTCGCCGCCGCCGTCTTGGCGAGGCGAGCGGATACGCCGATGCGTAAGCTCCCGGTGATCAGCTTGAGCAGCGCCCAGCGGCCGGTCTCGTCGAGCGCATCGAGCCAGGAGGCGACGAGGCGCGGCAGGTCGGTCTTGCCGGCCTCGCGCAGGCTCTCGACCACCTCCGGCAGATGCGGCACCGCGTTAGTGCCGTGTCGCGCCGGCCACATCAGCGCGACCGTCTCCGAGAGGTCGCCGACATAGTCATAGGACAGGGCGAACAGTACAGGGTCGGTCCGCTCGGCGATCAACGCGCGGATCAGCCCGGCCTTGGCATTGCGGAAGACGAGCCCGCCGGTCATCGCCGCCAGCGCATAGCCGCGATCGGGGTCGGGCGTCGTACGCAGATAGTCGGCGATCAGCGCCAGCTTGGCGTTGCGGCGCGGCTCATAGGCGAGACGATCGAGCAGCCAGGCGAAGCGGTTCATGCTGTCGCACCCGCGCAACACTGCGCCCGTTCGGATTTGTTGCACCGCATCGTTCAGATACCGTTCATGAAGCAAACCTTAACAGCGGCAGGGTAGCCAGGAGACAGATGCCGATGCGTGCCGCGATGCGGTTCCTTGCCTTGCCGGTCATCGCTGCAGCGCTTTCGGTAGGAGCCCCCGCACTGGCGGCCGGCTTCTCCTGCCGCGAGACGCCGATCATGCGCTCGAACGCCACGCTCGCACCGCTCTCCACCAAGGTCACGCAGGGCCAGACGCTCGCGATCCTCGCCATCGGCTCCTCCTCCACGGAAGGCGTCGGCGCCAGCGCCAAGGACAGGACCTATCCTGCCCGTTTGCAGGCGCTGCTGGCCAAGGCCTGGCCGAAATCCAAGATCGAGATCGTCAATGCCGGCATCGGCGGCGAGACCGCGCCGCAGACGCTCGCCAGGCTCAGGGCCGCGCTCGCCGAGCGCCATTACGATCTGGTGATCTGGCAGGTCGGCACGAACGACGCCGTCAAGGGCGGCGACCTCGATGCGTTCAAGTCGATGGTCAACGACGGCATCGCCCTGGTGCGCAATGCCGGCCCGGCGCTGACGATCCTCGATCCGCAGTATTTCCCCTCGGTGAAGGACCCGGAGCGCTACGCCGCCTATGTCGCCGCCGTCGGCGAGACGGCGCGGCGCGAGAACGTGCCGGTCTTCTCCCGCTACGAGACCATGACGGAGTGGCACCGCGCCGATGCCGAGGCGTTCAAGGCCGCGCTCTGGACGGACGGCTTCCACATGAGCGATGCGGGCTATGACTGCCTCGCCCGCGACATGGCGAATGCGATGGTCGGCATGGCCGCGCCGAGCCGCTCGGTCATGGCGCAGTCGCGCTGATCGGGGCTCAGACGGCCGGCGCATCGGCGGCCTCCTCGACCGGGTCCGCCTCGCCCTCGTCGCCATAACCGACGAGATGCAGCGGCTTGGCCTTCAGGCCCGCCGTGCCGCACCAGTGGACGAGCGCCTCCGCCTCGCCATGCGTCACCCAGATCTCGCCGGCCTGCACCTCGCGGATCGTCGCGAGCAGATCGTCCCAATCGGCGTGATCGGAAATGACGAGCGGCAGCTCGACGCCCTTCTGGCGCGCCCTGGCGCGGATTCGCATCCAGCCCGAGGCGAAGGCCGTGACGGGATCCGGAAAGCGGCGCGCCCATAGGTCCTGCGTCGCGCTCGGCGGGCAGATCACGATCTCGCCGCCCAGCGCCTTGCGATCCTCGCCTGCGACCTTGCGGATCTCGCCGAGCGGAATCCCCTCGGCCTGATAGAACTCGGTGATCTTCTCGACCGCGCCATGGATGTAGAGCGGCCGCTCGTAGCCGGCCTCGCGGATCAGCGCCATGACGCGCTGCGCCTTGCCGAGCGAATAGGCGCCGACGATATGCGTCCGCTCCGGGAAGAGCCTGACGGATTCGAGCAGCTTGGCTACCTCTCCCGCCGCCGACGGATGACGGAAGACAGGCAGGCCGAAGGTCGCCTCGGTGATGAAGATATCGCAGGGCATGACCTCGAAGGGTGCGCAGGTCGGGTCGCGCTCGCGCTTGTAATCGCCGGAAGCTACGATGCGCAGGCCGCGGCTCTCGACCGCGATCTGGGCCGAGCCAAGGACATGGCCCGCCGGCGCGAACCGGAAATCGACCTCACCGATGCGGATCGTCTCGCCGGGAACGGCGACCTGCTGCGAGCCGGTGAAGGCCTCGCCATAGCGCAGCGCCATGATCGCCAGCGTCTCGCGCGTCGCCAGCACGGCGCCGTGGCCGGCGCGGGCGTGATCTGAATGGCCGTGGGTGATCAGAGCCCGCGCCACGGGCCGGACGGGGTCGACATGGATGTCGGCTGGCGGGCAATAGAGCCCCGCCGGCGTCGGCAATAGCAATTCGGAGGGGCGCCAGCGGGCGCTTTGTCTGGCCAGCGTCACACTCCTCGGCTACATCGGTCGGTATGACCGATACAGGCTCGACCACGCATTTCGCCAGCTCCGGCGACCCCGTGCTCGACCGCCGCTATGGCTGGGCCGAGGCTGCGCTGCAGGACGGGGACGCGCAAGCGGCCGTCGAGATCCTCGACCAGACCCTGTCGCAGGCCTACCATTTCACCGCCGCTTGGCATCTCTACGGGCTGGCGCAGGAGGCGCTCGGCCACAAGGAGGACGCCGCGACGGCCTGGCGGCAATGCCTCGACCTCGATCCCGCCGATCATTTCGGCGCGCGGCTCGACCTCGCCCGCATCGGCGCGCTGCCTGCCGAGCAGGCGACCTCCGAGAACTTCTCCGGCGCGCTGTTCGACGCCTATGCCGACCGCTTCGACAGCCATCTCACCCAGACCCTGCACTACAACGCCCCCGAACTGTTGAAATCCGCGCTGGTCCGCTGCTGCAGCAACGCCGGCCGGCCCTTCCGGTTCGACATCGTCTACGATCTCGGCTGCGGCACCGGGCTGATGGGCGAAGCGATCCACGAGCAGAGCGGTTTCATCGCCGGCTGCGATCTCTCGCCGCGCATGATCGAGCGCGCACGGGTCAAGACGGCCCCCGACGGAACGCCGCTTTACGACAAGCTTGCGGTCGCCGGGCTGACGAGCTTCCTCGCCAGCCGCCCGGATGCTTCCGCCGATCTCGTGGTGGCTGCCGACGTCTTCGTCTATCTCGGCGAACTCGCGCCCTGTTTCGCCCAGAGCGCGCGGGTGCTGGAACCGGGCGGTCTCCTCGCCTTCACGGTGCAGAGCCATGACGGCGAAGGCGTGGTCGTCGGCGGGGATCGGCGGTTCGCGCATGCGGAGGCTTGGCTGAAGCAGAGGCTGGATGAAGCGGGCCTTGCCCCCCTACTCATCGAGCCCGCCAGCACGCGGCAGGATCGCGGCTCGCCCGTGCCGGGGCTGCTGGTCGTGGCGGAGCGACGCTGAGGATTTCGCCTCAAGGCGGGAATATGGGAGACCCGGCCGCAAAGGGGGGTTCGCGACCGGGCCAGCTCCATATGCGGCTTTGAGGAGGAGCCTGACCTCGCTCGGGATACGCCGGCGCCACGCCATTGGATGCAGCGGGGAGCGAGATATTCGGCCGTCTGCGCCCTCGGGCATGACGGCCGCGTCATTCCCCTTTCGTTCTCCCACGCTCCGTCCTATCTCTGGAGTGCATGGCCGCTCCGTCCCCGCTCCCTCCCGCCTTCGAGGCCTGGTTTACTGGGCGCGGCTGGAGCGTGCGGCCGCATCAGCTCGCGCTGCTGGAGGAAGCCCGCGCCGGACGCTCGACGCTGCTGGTCGCGCCGACCGGTGCCGGCAAGACGCTCGCCGGTTTCCTGCCCTCGCTTGTCGAACTCAGCGAACGGGCTGGCCGGCATGACGGGTTGCACACGATTTACATCTCGCCGCTGAAGGCACTCGCCGTCGACATCGCCCGCAACCTCGAAGCGCCCGTGCGCGAGATGGGGCTGCCGATCACCATCGAAACCCGCACTGGCGACACCTCCGCCGCCAAGCGCACGCGCCAGATCCAGCGCCCGCCCGATATCCTGCTGACGACACCGGAGCAGTTGGCGCTCCTCGTCTCGCATCGCGCCGCTGCACCCTTCTTCGCCAACCTTCGCCGCATCGTGCTCGACGAACTGCACGCGCTCGTCACCTCCAAGCGCGGCGACCTGCTCTCGCTCGACCTTGCCAGGCTCAAGGCGCTGGCACCGCAGGCCTCGGCCGTCGGCCTCTCGGCGACGGTACGCGAGCCCGCCGATCTCCAGCTTTATCTCGGCGGAGCCAAGACGCCCGCCGGGCTGGTCACCGTCGCGGGCGGCGCCAAGCCGCGCATCGGCATCCTCGACACGGAGCGACGCCTCCCGATTGCCGGGCATACGACACTGCATGCGATGGCCGAGGTCTATGAGGCCATCCGAACGCACAAGCTCACGCTGGTCTTCGTCAACACGCGCATGCAGGCGGAATTCGCCTTCCAGGCGCTATGGAACCTCAACGACGACAACCTGCCGATCGCGCTGCATCACGGCTCGCTCGACGCCCAGCAGCGCCGCAAGGTCGAGGCCGCGATGGCGGATGGGCGCCTCAAGGCCGTGGTCTGCACCGCGACGCTCGACCTCGGCATCGACTGGGGCGATGTCGATCTCGTCGTCAATCTCGGCGCGCCCAAGGGCGCGAGCCGGCTGATCCAGCGCATCGGCCGCTCCAACCACCGCATGGACGAGCCCTCCGAGGCGCTGCTGGTGCCGTCCAACCGCTTCGAGCTGCTGGAGTGCCGTGCCGCGCTCGAAGCCGTGCACGAAGCGGCACAGGACACCCCGCCACCACGCATCGGCGCGCTCGACGTGCTCGCCCAGCATGTGCTCGGCGTCGCCTGCTCGGACGGGTTCGAGGCCGATGCGCTCTATGAGGAAGTCCGTACCGCCTCCCCTTATGCCGATCTCGCCCGCGCGGATTTCGACGCCGTCGTCAATTTCGTCGCCACCGGCGGCTATGCGCTGAAGAGCTATGAGCGCTTCGCCAAGCTGCGGCAGGACAAGACCGGCCTCTGGCGCGCCAGCCATGCCCGCGTCATCCAGCAATACCGCATGAATGTCGGCACCATCGTCGAGGCGGCGATGCTCAAGGTCCGGCTCGGACGTGCGCGCACGAGCCGGCCGGGTCAGCCCGGCACGATCACCCGAGGCGGGCGGATTCTCGGCGAGGTCGAGGAGTATTTCGCCGAGACCATGGTGCCCGGCGACACCTTCGTCTTCGCCGGCGAGGTGCTGCGCTTCGAGGGTATCGTCGAGAACGAGGCGGTCTGCTCGCGCGCAGCCGCCGGTACCGATCCGAAGGTTCCCTCCTATAACGGCGGCAAGTTCCCGCTCTCGACCTTCCTCGCCGCGCGCGTCCGCGCCATGCTGGCCTCGCCCCATCTCTGGAACACGCTGCCGGAGGAGGTCTCGGCCTGGCTGCATGCGCAGAAGCTGAAGTCACGAGTCCCCAAGCCCGGCGAGCTTCTGATCGAGACCTTTCCGCGCGGCGGGCGCTTCTATCTCGTCGCCTACCCGTTCGAGGGCCGCCTCGCCCACCAGACCCTCGGCATGCTGCTGACGCGGCGGCTGGAGCGGGCCCGGATGCGGCCGCTCGGCTTCGTCTGCAACGATTACGGCATGGCCTGCTGGACGCTCGCCGACATGTCCGCGGCGATCGCGCGCGGCGCCCTCAGCCTCGATGACCTGTTCGCGCAGGAAATGCTCGGCGACGACCTCGAGGAGTGGATGGCGGAATCGGCGCTGATGAAGCGCACGTTCCGGGCCTGCGCCATCATCGGCGGGCTGATCGAGCGGCGCTATCCGGGCCAGGAGAAGAGCGGCCGGCAGGTGACGATCTCGACCGACCTGGTCTATGACGTGCTGCGGCGGCACGAGCCCGACCACATCCTGCTGAAAGCCGCGCGCGCCGATGCGGCGACGGGCCTGCTCGACATTCGCCGGCTCGGTGAGATGCTGACACGAATCAGCGGCCGAGTCGTTCATCAGCCGCTCGACCATGTTTCGCCGCTCGGGGTCTCCGTGATGCTCGAGATCGGGCGCGAGGCGGTCTTTGGCGAGGCGGCGGATGAAATCCTGGCGGAGGCGGAGGCGATGCTGACCGAAGAGGCGATGGCGTGACGCTAGCACAGCGCATGACAGTGACGGAAGCGGCCTTCATGCTGGGCCGGCTCACGATCGTGCCCGATATCTCCGGCACGCTCTGGCTGCCGGAGGAGCGCACGCTCGTCGTCGCCGACCTGCATCTCGAGAAAGGCTCTGCCTATGCGGCGCGCGGCGTGATGCTGCCGCCCTATGATTCCACGGCGACACTGGCCGCGCTCACTGCTGCGATCCTGCGCCTGCAGCCGCGCTGCGTGATCGCGCTCGGCGACAGCTTTCATGATCGGCAGGCGGAGGAGCGGCTCGCGCCACAGAGCCTGGCTTCGCTGCGCCTGCTGCAGCAAGGCCGCGACTGGCTCTGGATCACCGGCAACCACGACCCCTCGATCAGCGCCCGCGTCGGCGGCGAGAGCGCGGGGGCGATCGCGCTTTCCGGTGTCACGCTGCGCCATGAGCCGAACCCCACCGAGACCGGATACGAGATCGCCGGCCATCTGCACCCCGCCGCCAAGGTGAGGATGCGCGGCCGGGGCCTGAGACGCCGCTGCTTCGCGCTGTCGCCGCGCCGTTGCGTGATGCCGGCGATGGGCGCCTATGCCGGTGGCCTCAACCTGCGGGACGCAGCCTTCCGCCCGTTGTTCCGAGAAGGCCTGAGCGCGCATCTGCTCGGCGATGGCCGACTCTTCCGGATCGATCCACGATTATTGCTGCCGGATTGAGAGAGCGGGTTGCGCCCGCCCCGCGCATGTGGCATCAGGGCGCCGCTTCGGAACGACGCCCAGCGCCCGCAACCGCCTCAGAGCGACAGCGATGCGCCCGGCAGCCGGACCTGCTGCGGTAGCTCAGTGGTAGAGCACTCCATTGGTAATGATGTTTACCAATGATGTGTCATATCTCTGGTTGTGAATGGCACCGTCCTAAAGGTGTCTGATTTGGAATAGGCCGTTGTAGCTCAGTGGTAGAGCACACCATTGGTAATGGTGAGGTCGGGAGTTCAATCCTCCCCAACGGCACCAAATCTCCTTCCGTACGCCCGCTAAAGGGCACCAACTTTGGTTGTTGGCTGTGACAGGGTGTGTGACCGATTTGTGCCACGACGTGTGCCAATCGGGATTGATCTAGCCGGGTGTAAGTGGGGCATATAAAGCTGATCGCTTATCCAATCATGCCTCGTCCTAGCGGTGAAAATCTGACGCTTGGTACCCCCCGCGAATTGCAAGAGACGACCCCGGTGCGGACATTTCGTTGGCGACCCATCGGAGAAGTTCGGCGGCGTCTGTGCCGAGGGGCCACGGGACGATACCAGCTCGGGGAGCGCCTTCCGCGAACGGCTCAACTGACAATGGTAATCCGACGGGCCGTTCCTTATGATCCAGCTCAAGGGTCGGGGGACGATGCGCATGTGGTTCTACACCGTTTGGCCCTTCATTGGGTTGGGTGGGGCGATTGTAATTGTGGCCATCCTGCTGACCACAGATGTCTTCCGGAGCAATCCCAAGGTGTCGCGCTGGCGTGATCCGGCGTGGCTGGCTTGGCTCGCAGTGCCGCTGTATTGGCTGCATCAGTTCGAGGAATACAGCCTGCCTGTGATGGGCCTCGACTACTCCATTCAGGAAATGATTTGTCAGAAGCTTGGCTTTCCGCCCTATCCAGCCTGCCCGATCCCACTGGCGTTCTACCCGGTCGTAAACATCGCTTTGATGTGGTTTGGGGCCCCACTGGCTGCGTATCTCTTCCGTCGCAACGTCCTCATCGGCCTTAGTTTCTGGGGGCTGCTCCTCGCCAATGGGCTTTTGCACACTGCTGGCGGCATCATGGCGGGTGCTTACAATACCGGCCTCTGGACGGCGGCGGTCCTGTTTGTGCCGCTGTCGATCTGGGTCATCTACGCCTCCGCGATCCGTGGGCCCTACAGTGGCAAGGTCGTGGGCGTGGCTTACGCCGCTGGAGCCGTCACCCATGCCCTGCTTTTCATCGACTACGGGTTGTTTAAGGCTGGCGTGATCGGGAGTGTCGGCCTGCTGATCTTTGCCGCCGTGATCGGTTTCGCGCCGATAATCTTGGCGGCCGTCGCAAGCCGTTTCTTCAAGCGGGAAATGCTTCGACCAGTTCCAAAGCAATAGTTCGTGGGCACAAGCGTCCACTCACCACCCTGCGGCCTTCGCTGATATTCTCACCCGGTTGCTTAGGCGGGGATGCAAGATGAATTACGTTCGGCGGAACTGGTACTTACTGGGGTTGGTTCCTGCAACCTTCATGGCAGGCTGGCTGGCATGGGGGTGGAACGACATAACTTGGTTGCAGAAGCTCCTAGCGTTGAACTTCATCGTTCTGATGCTGCATGAATTCGAAGAGTATTACTGGCCCGGCGGATTTCCGTGGATTTGCAACGAGGTGTTGATGCCCAAGGCAGGCGGTCCCCCCGACCGCTATGTCCTCAACCAGAACAACGCCGCGTTCGTCAACCTGTCGGGATGGATGTTCTATCTTGTGCCGGTGTTGATGCCGAATGTTATCTGGCTGGGCCTGGGCCAAGTTCTATTCGGCCTGGTCGGCCAAGTGATCGTTCATGGCGTGATCATCAACCGCAAGCTGAAGACATGGTACAATCCGGGTTTAATGGCTGTCATCCTCGGCCATGTTCCAATAGGCATTTTGTACATCGTGGAAGTCGCTGGCCAAGGAACGGCCCAATGGTGGGACCTGCTCTTCAGCATCCTCTATCTTGGCTTTTTCGCAGGCATATTGATGCAGCGGATTGCTTTCGGCCCGCTTGCGAGCCCCACGTCTCAGTACCCGTTTTCGGCTGAGGAGATGAACAGGAACGACCGCGAAGGACGCCTCCGCCGTGCCGGGATCGAGCCCCGTCCGTTCGGAGATCAGATCGCCCGCAATGCATTCGCCGGGCGCGGCGCTTCCGCTCTCCACTCGTAGCGGCTGTTGCCGGCGGGTACCAAGCGTCAGATTTTCACCGCTAGGACGAGGCATGATTGCCAGAGGCGAACTGATTGACATAGCCAGATAGGCATTCAACCAGCGAGTGGAACTGTGCCAACTCACAGCGCGAATGTTGACACAGGGTGTCACACCTCGCGTTTTCTCGACGCCAAAATATAAACGAAATCAATCATGTAGCAACTTAAGTTATGCGTGCTACTTTCGAGAATTCCATTGGTAATGGAGAGGTCGAGAGTTCAATCCTCTCTCGCAGCACCAGCTTCTCCTATCTCGCATTCCTGTATTCGAGCGCCGCAGGGCAGGTCTTATACGGCTGTGGCGGCCGAGCCTGGGCTGCCTTTTCCCGGCGTAAAGACGATCTCCATCTTTTGCCGCCACATGGCGGGAAACGACGACGGAGCTCGCCATGCCCAAACGCATCATTTCCTCGGACCGCGTCTACAAGGGCCGGCTGCCCTTCGCACAGGCGACAGTCGCCGGCGATTTCATGTTCGTCTGCTGCATCGGCACCGACCGGGACGGCAAGCTCGCCGTCGGCGATCCGCGGCGCCAGACCCAGCAATGCATCGACAACATCAAGGCGCTGCTCGAAGAGGCCGGCGGGAACCTCGCCGATGTCGTCAAATGCACCGTCTACGTCACCGACCGCGCTTATTGGGAACCGATGAACGAGGTCTATTTCGCCAATTTCGGGGAAGCCTCACCGCATCGGGTGTCCTGCATCGTCAACGGCCTCGGCTCGCCGGACTGTATCGTCGAGATCGATGCCACCGCCTATCTCGGCGAGAAGGCCTGAAAGGCCCGGCGGCGCGCCTTCAAGGCGGATAGACACGTAGCCGGTCTTCGTTTGCGCTCAGCGGGCACCGGCCGCGCGCAACATCTGCTCGATCTTGGCATAGCCGCGGCTGCGGGCATGCCGGAGCGGGGTGACGCCGTCGCGATCGGCCAGGTTCACATCGGCTCCGGCGGCGATCAGGTCCTTGACGATCTGCTGATGCGCCGGCCCTCCGTCACTGAGGATGATCGCCTCGAGCAGCCCGGTCCAGCCGAGATTGTTGACGTGGTCGACGGCCACGCCGGCCGCGAGCAGCGTGCGCACCGTCTCGACATGGCCGCGCTCGCAGGCCGGGATCAGCGCCGTGCCGCCATAGCGATTGGTGCTCTTCAGATCGGCTCCGTGAGACAGCGTCAGCTTGAGGATGGCGAGATGGCCGCTCGCGCCGGCATAGAGGTATGGGCTGTCGTTGATGGCGTCCTTCGCGTTGACGTCCGCTCCCGCCTCGATCAACGCCCTGGCGGCGTCGATGCGGTTTTCATGTGTGGCGACGAGAAGCGCCGTGCGGCCGCGCGCGTCGCGCCCGTCGATGGCGGCGCCACCGGCGAGAAGGCGCTTGATCGCCCCGACATCGTCGCGGGCCGCAGCGGCATGGAGGCTGGTGGCGGTCATGGTCTGTCCGAAGGCCATCTGCGGGCAGAATGCCAGCAGGAAAAGAAAAGCGACGATCTGCGACGGTTTGGACAATCCTTGTCCCCCTGGATGCGCGGACGGCATCGCGATGCGAGACGACGCCACCTTCAAATAGAACGTCACCCTTCATCCCAAAATTAAATATCCGGATGCTCTCCAGTGGCTTTGCGAATGGAGCACGCTGGCCGCAAGCTCGCTCTGTCCATCAGGCGCGGCGAGCCGGGATCATAATCGCGCCGGATGCCGCGACCACCAAAGCGAGTCCGAGCCAGTCTGTCGGCGTCGGCCGCTCGCCTAGCAGCAGCACCGAGCCGAGCACGCCGATGGCCGGAACCATCAGCGTGCCCAGGCTGGCGATGCCAGCCGGCAGCCGCGCCACCACCGTGAACCACAGGAAATAGGCTAGCGCCTGTGCGCCGACGATGTGGAAGCTCAGCGCCGCCAGCACGCGCGGCGAGAGCAACTTCGGCACGGGCACGCCCTCGAAGACGAGCATGCCGACACCGGCGACGAGGCCGCCGATCAGCAATTGCCAGGCGGCGATCGTCAGGGCCGGGGCAGAGACCGGCCAGCGCTTGGTCACGATCGTGCCGAGCGCCCAGCTCACCGCCGCGAACAAGGCGAGCATCAGGCCGAAGGAGAGCTGGCCGGCGGCGATCAGCGGCAGGCCGAGGCAGAGCAGGCCGGCGATGCCCAGCGCGAGACCGGCGAGACGCCTGGCGTCGAACGCTTCGCCAAGGACGAGGCGGGCGAGCAGCGTCGCCCAGATCGGCATGGTGAAGGTCAGGATCGCGGCGCGCGATGTCGGCGCCGCGAGCTGCGCGAAGGCGAGCAGCACATTGAAGGCCGCGATCGAGAGAATGCCGGCGATAACGAGGCGCAGCCATTGTCCGCGCGGGACGGCGAGCGGCACGCCGCGCGCCAGGGCGACCGCGACGAGCACGAGGCCAGCGAAGCTCATGCCGGCAGCACGCAGAGTCCAAGGTGCGATCTCAGTGAGCGAGATGCGGACCGCGGGCCAGTTGAAGCCCCAGAGCAGCCCGAGCAGCGGGACGAGCAGCAGCGCCCGGCTCGGGCCGAGCCCCGGCCCGGTCAAGCTTCGAGGCTTTCGAGCCCGCACCATTCGGCGACGAAGAGCGCCATGGTGCCGGTGATGCGCTTCAGCGAGGCGAGGCTGACACGCTCGTCGAAGGCGTGGATGTTCTCCGAGATCGGGCCGTAGCAGAGCGCCGGGACCTTGTCGTAGAGCGCATAGACGCGGGTATCGAGATAGCCCGCCGTCATGAAGCTCTTCAGCGGCTGGCCGGTCGCGGCGGTATGGGCGCGACCAAGCACGGCCTCGGCTTCGCTGCCGGGCTCCAATACGTAGCCTTCCGCGTAGAAGCCGTTGAAGCCGACGCGTGGCGGGTTGTTGGCCAGGAACTTGTCGTTGCGGGCAAAGGCCAGCACGCAGGCCTCGATCCGCTTGGCCAGTTCCTCGGCGCTGACGCCGGGATAGAGGCCGATGCGGCAATCGAGCCGGCACCAGCACGGCACGGAGGAGGCCCAGTCGCCGCCCTCGATCTTGCCGACGTTCAGGTTGATCGGATGGGCGACATCCTCGAAATGCGGCCGGCCCACCTTCTCGCGGTTGAGCTCCTCTTCCAGCTCGCGCAGCGCAGCGATCACGCGATAGGCCGCGTCGATCGCGTTGGCGCCGGCGCCCATCTCGCGCACATGCACCGGCTTGCCGCGCACCTCGACCTGGAACCAGAGCACGCCCGTATTGGCGCGCACCAGCATCTCTTCCTCGGGTTCCGGGATCAGCACGGCATCGGCACGATAACCGCGCAGATGCGTCATCAGCGCGCCGTTGCCGGTCGATTCCTCCTCGACCACCGACTGCACATACACGGTCGCGGCCGGCTGCATGCCGATGCGCCTGAGCGCATCGAGGCAGGCCAGGTTGGCCGCGTGACCGGCCTTCATGTCGGCGCCACCGCGGCCATAGAGCCAATCGCCCTCGATGACGGGATMGAAGGGCGGATGGGTCCATTGATCGGCCGGGCCGGTCGGCACCACGTCGACATGGGCCTGGAGGATGAGGGAGCGGCCCTTCTCCTCGCGCGGATGGTGAATGCCGACGACGATCGGCGCATCGGAATGCGTATCCGAGAAAGGCGCGCCGCCAGGATGGGCCGCGATCGCCTCGCGGTCCATGGCGAAGCGGTCCATGGTGAAGCCGCGCTGCTTCAAAGCGCGGAAGACGAAATCCTGAACCGTGTGTTCCTGCCCGCGCACGGAGCCGAAGCGGATCAGCTCCTGCGTATAGGCAACCTGCTGGTCGAAGCCCGCCTCGACGGCGGCCAGGATCTTGTCGCGAAGGGCGGGATCGAGCGGCATGGGCAGGCTCCGGCGCAGGGTGTCGCGGCCCGGACGATCCCAGCCGCGACGATATCTCGATTAGTGCCCGAAGCGCCCGCCGCCCGGCACTGCCGCCAGCAGCTGCCGCGTATACTCGTGCTGCGGGTCGGCGAAGAGCGCGGCGGTTGGGCYGGTCTCGACGATGCGCCCGCGCTGCATCACCGCGATGYGGTCGCAGATCTGTGCCGCGACGCGCAAATCGTGGGTGACGAAGAGAATGGCGAGGCCGAGCCGGGCCTGGATGTCCTTGATCAGCTTCAGGATCTGCGCCTGCACGGAGACGTCCAGCGCCGAGACCGCCTCGTCCGCGACCAGCACGTCAGGCTCGAGCGCGAGCGCCCTTGCGATGCCGACGCGCTGGCGCTGGCCGCCGGAGAATTCATGAGGATAGCGATCGATCGCATTGGCGGAGAGGCCGACGAGCTCCAACAGCTCCTTCGCCCGCGCCAGGGCCTCCCGCCGCGACGTGCCATGGGCGACGGGGCCGTCCGAGATGATGCGGCCGACAGTCTGGCGCGGGTTGAGCGAGGCGAAAGGGTCCTGGAAGACCATCTGGATGCGCTTGCGCTGGCGGCGCAATTCGCGCGCGCTCAACTCGGAGAGCACGAGATTGCCGAGCGCGATCCGGCCGCGATCCGGCTCGATCAGGCGCAGGCAGCAGCGCCCGACGGTCGATTTGCCGGAACCGGACTCGCCGACAAGGCCGAGCGTCTCGCCGCGGACCAGCGAGAAGGAGATGTCGTCGGCCGCCTTGACCTCGCGCGCGACGCCGAAGAGCGAGCGCTTGCGATAGGTCTTGCCCAGCCCTTCGACGCTGATGACCGGCGCGGTGTCCGGCAACGGCGGGAGCTGCGCCGGCGTCAGCGAGGGCACGGCGGCGAGCAGCTTCTGCGTATAGGGGTGGCGGGCCGCACCCAGCACCTGATCGGCGGTGCCCTCCTCGACCAGCACGCCCTTCTCCAGCACGGCGATGCGGTCGGCGATCTCGGCGACGACGCCCATGTCATGGGTGATGAAGAGCACGGCGGTGCCGTGGCGGTGGCGCAGATTGTCGATGAGCTTGAGGATCTGCGCCTGCGTCGTCACGTCAAGCGCCGTGGTCGGCTCGTCGGCGATCAGGAGCTTGGGCTCCAATGCGAGCGCCATCGCGATCATGACACGCTGGCGCTGGCCGCCGGAGAGCTCGTGCGGATAGGCCTTGGCAAGGCGCGGCGGATCGGGCAGGCCGACCTCGGTCAGAAGATCGATGGCCCGGGCTCGCCGCGTCGCCCGGTCGTGCAGGCCGTGGGCCTCGAAGGTCTCGACGATCTGGTCGGAGATGCGCATGACCGGGTTCAGCGAGGTCATCGGCTCCTGGAAGATCATGCCGACCTCGCGGCCGCGCACATCCTGCATCGCCTGTTCGTCGAGTGCGAGGAGATCGCGGCCGGCGAGCTTGATCGCTCCGGCGACGGGCTTCACCGCCTTGGGCAGCAGGCCCATCACGGCATGGGCGATCATCGACTTGCCGGAGCCGGATTCGCCGACGACGCAGAGTGTCTCGCCCGGCTGGATGGTAAGCGAGATGTTCTCGACGGCGTGGGCGCGGTCGGCCATCGCCGGCAGCGCCAGCGTCAGCCCTTCGATGGAGAGTGCGGGCACGGTCATTCGCGCCCCCGTGCGAGGCGCGGATTGAGCGCGTCGTTCAGCCCCTCGCCGGCGAGGTTCAGCGCCAGCACCGTCAGGAAGATCGCGAGCCCCGGAAAGAAGCTGATCCACCATGCATCGAGCAGGCGCGTGCGGCCGGCGCCGACCATATAGCCCCAGCTCATCAGGTTGGGATCGCCCAGCCCGAGGAAGGAGAGCGAGGATTCGAGCAGGATCGCCGAGCCGATCATCAGCGAGCCCATCACGATGATCGGCGCGATGGTGTTCGGCAGCACCTGGCTGAAGATGATGCGCGGGGTCGACTGGCCGATGGTGACGGCCGCCTGGACATATTCGCGTGATCTCAGCGAAAGCACCTCCCCTCGCACCAGCCGCGCCACCGGCGGCCAGCTCACCACGCCGATCGCGAGCACGATCGAGCCGAGCTGCGGCTGCAGGATCGCGACCAGCACGATGGCGAGCGCGAAGGAGGGAATCGTCTGGAAGAACTCGGTGAAGCGCATCAGCGCATCGTCGACGAAGCCCCCGGCATAGCCGGCGGCGGCGCCGAGCGGCACGCCGATCACCAGCGCGACCAGCGTCGAGACCACCCCGATCATCAGCGACACCCGCGCGCCATGGACGAGGCCGGCGGCGAGGTTGCGGCCGAGCGTGTCGGTGCCGAGCGGGAAGCGCTCCATGGTGAAGGGCGCGAGGAAGGGCCGCGCCACCGGGCGCCATGGCGATTGCGGATAGAGCGTCGGCGCCAGGATCGCGAAGGCGACCACGGCGAGCAGGATGACGATGCCGATGACGGCGCCGCGATTGCGGACGAAGCGCTTGAGGAAGTTCATCGCGACCTGCCTCCAGAGCCCTCATCCTGAGGAGCGCCGCAGGCGCGTCTCGAAGGATGATCCAGCGTGTTCCGGAGCCTTCTGAAGCATCCTTCGAGACGGCCCTGACGAGCCTCCTCAGGATGAGGGCTGAGGAAAACCGACATGAAGGCCATCATGCGTTCGCCTCAATGCGCGGATCGGCGATCCGGTAGACCAGATCGGTGAGGATGTTGAAGCCGACGACCATGGCCGACGAGATGAAGAAGACGCCCAGCAGCACGGAATAGTCGCGCTGCACCAGCGCATCGAACATCAGCCGGCCGATGCCCGGCCAGGCGAAGACGGTCTCGGTCAGCACGGCGCCGCCGACGAGCTGTCCGGCCTGCAGACCGGCAAGCGTCACCACCGGCAGGATGGCGTTGCGCGCGACGTGCCGGCGCCAGACGCGGGATTGCGAGACCCCCTTGGCGCGGGCCGTCTTGACGAAGTCGGCACCGGCCACCTCCAGCATCGAGGCGCGCATCATCCGGGCATAGAGCGCGGTGAAGAACAGGCCGAGCGTCAGCGACGGCAGGATAAGGTGCTGGGCGATGTCGAGCGCCCGCGCCAGGCCGGTATAGTTCGCGCCGATGGTCTCATAGCCGACATTGGGGACGAGGCCGAGCTTCAGCGAGAAGACGATCTGGCTCATCAGCGCGATCCAGAACAAGGGCGTCGCGTAGAAGATCAGGGCCAGCGTGGTGATCAGGCTGTCGGACCATTTGCCGGCCCGGCGCGCGGCGAGCGCGCCCATCGCCGTGCCGACCACGAGCGAGACGAGGAAGGCCGCTCCCGTCAGCAGCAGCGTCGCCGGCAGGCGTTCCATGATCAGGTTCAGCACCGGCTGCTGCTGGCGATAGCTGAAGCCGAGATCGAAGGTGAGATAGCCCTTCAGATAGATCCAGAGCTGGGTCAGGAAGGGCTGGTCGAGGCCGAAGCGGGCGCGCAGCTGCTCGAGGAGCTGCGCATCGGCAGCCCCGGCCTCACCGGCGAGCACCTGCGCCGGATCGCCCGGCGCGGCGCGGATCAGCAGAAAATTCAGCACGGCGATCGCGAAGAGCACGAGAACGCCCTTCACGAGCCGGCCGGCGAGGAATTGTGCGAGATTCATAGGGTCTGGTCTTCAGCTCTCGATCCTGCTCGCCGGTCATCCCGGGCGGAGCGAAGCGAAGACCCGGGATCCATGCCGGAATGGTTCAGGCATGGACCCCGGATCAGCGCGACTTCGTCGCTTGTCCGGGATGACGGCTCTGCTGCGAACCTTCCCCGTCACTCCTTCCAGGCGTCGCGGAAGCCGTCGTTCACGCCGATGCCGGTGGTGACGAGGTTCTTGACGTTGCAGCGATAAATGGTCGGGAAGTCCATCTCGAGCAGCCAGAGCACCGGCACATCCTCGACCAGGATCTTCTGGACCTTGGTGTAGAGCTCTTGCCGCGCCGCATCGGTCGATGCGATCGCCGCTTCCGCGAAGAGCTTGTCGACCTCGGGGTTCACATAGGCGCCCTGGTTGCCGAACGGATTGCCCTTGACGATGTTGGTCGAGATGTAGTTCCGGGCGACGCCGATCGCGGGGTCGCCGAGCTGGTAGAGGAAGTTGAAGGTCAGGTCGAAATCGCCGTTCGAGGCCTTCTGGGTCCAGCCGGGAACGTCGGTCGTCTCGATCGCGACGTTGATGCCGGCATCGGCGAAGTTCTGCTTGATCGCCTCGGCCCAGCGGCTCCAGGTCTCGCCATAGGGCAGCGCCAGGATCTTGAGCGGCTCGCCCTTGTAGCCGGAGGCCTTGATCAGCTCCTTCGCCTTGGCGACGTCGTAGGTGTATTTCGGGACATCGGCCGAATAGAACCTCGTCTTCGATGAGATCGGGCCGGTCGGCAGCTTGCCGAGCCCATCCCAGACCACATCCTTCCCGAAGTCGCGATCGATCGCGTACATCATGCCCTGGCGGAACTGCTTGTTGGCGAGCGGCCCGCCCTTGGCGATGTTCACGGTGAGCCAGGCATGGGGCGCGAACATCTCCCAGCCCTTGGTCGTCACGCAGCTGTTGGGCAGCTTGGCGAGGCGCTTGACGTCGTAGACATCGACCGATCCGCCGGTCAGCACATCGACTTTGCCCGTCTCGTAGGCAACCGCGCGCGCGGCTGCATCGGGAATGATCTGCCAATAGATTTCGTCGAGGCTCGGCTTGTCCTTCAGCCAGTAGTCCTCGTTCCGCACGAGGTGGATGTAGGAACCTTTCTTCCATTCTTTGAGCTTGTAGGGGCCGGTGCCGATCGGGGTGTTGTTGGCCGGGTTCGCGCGATAGTCGCTGCCGTCATAGATATGCTTCGGGATCATCGGCGCTGAGGCGACCTCCTGCGTCATGACCATCGGGCCGAAGGGCTGCTTCAGCGTGATCTTGACGGTGAAGTCGTCGACCTTCTCGATCTTATCGACCTGGGCGTTGACGATCGGACGCCAGCGCGGATGGACGTCGCGCAGGAACTTGTCGAGGGTGAAGACGACGTCGTCGGCGGTGAAGGGCTTGCCGTCATGCCACTTCACGCCCTCCTGGAGCTTGAAGGTGTAGACCTTGGCGTCCGCAGAGACCTCCCAGCTCTTGGCGAGGGAGGGCTGCGGATTGAGCTTCTCGTCATAGCGCAGCAGCGATTCGTAGATATTGCCCGCCACCATGTTGGTCGGGCCGTTCTGATTGAGGCCCTGCATCAGCATCGGCGGCTCGGGCTGGACCACGACATGCACCGTGCCGCCCTTCTTCGGCGCCTGGGCCTGCGCCACGCCGAGCGCAAGGAGCGACGCCGCCAGCGCCAGCCCTAATTTCAACCCCGTCATCCTGCGCGTCATCTGCCTGTCCCCTGCCTCGTATCGAGATCGTATCGTTTGTATCGTGTCGCGTAAGCGATGCCATCGCACCCGATCATACGTCTCTTGGCAAGCTCCGCGCCAACAGAACCAGCAGGTCAGCGGATCATGCTCGCCAGGGCATCGCGCATCGAGGTGCTGGGGATACCGAACAACCCCGCATAGTGCGTCTCGAGATCGGTGATCACGAACATCACCGTCGAGATCGAGACGATGCCGATGGCCAGCATGATCGCCGCGAGGCGCTTGGGCGGAATCTGCAGGCCGAAACTCAGGAAAACCAGCATCAGCCAGAAGGTCAGGATGCTCGAGAACAGCGGCGAGACGGGGCCACGGACGTCCTCGATCACATCCCAGCGTCGCTGCTGGAGTTGCAGATAGGCCGACCTGCATTCGGCGGCGAGATTGACGTGGAGCGTATCGGCGGGCGACAGGCCGTTGATCGTGCGGCCGATGCGGTTGACCAGCGCGCTGAGCGACATGTCCTCGCCTTCACGGGCCATGGCGGCGGTGTCGGGATAGGACACCCCGGTCGGCTTCGGCTCCCGGGGCCATGTGCTGGCGATGACCGCGGCGGTGTAGCTTCGCAGGTCGAGACGGATGGGCGCGGCATCCGGGCCGTAGCTGCGCAGGCATTCGTCGAGCTGCGCGAGCTGGGCTGCATCGGCGTTGCGATCGCGATAGGCCTTGTCGAAAGCCGCCTTGACGTTGGAAAGCTGGAGGCTGAGCACCAGCGCCGCGAAGGTGACGAGAAGGCTCGTCACCAGCCGCAGGGCCTCCATGGTGCGCTCTGACAGATGCTCTTCCGGCAGCCAGCCGCGCAGCTTCACGCCGAAGAAGGCGCTTGCGCTCAGCAGGGCGCAGAAGGTGAGGGCCGCCAGCGTCTCAGCCATGGTCGCGGTCGCTCCGGACGGTGCGGGCGCCCGCACATCGGCACAGAGGGCTGCCGATGACGAACCGTGTCAATATCGAGCGCCAGCGAGATCGCCCGCCCTTGAGCGAATCCGCTCAGCGGGCCTCCTCGACATAGGTCGCGACGAAGCGGACGAGCTCGCTCTGGCGGGCCGTTCCCGTCTTGGCGAAGAGACGCTGAAGATGGGTGCGTGCGGTTGTCGGGGCGATGCCGAGCCGCTTGGCGGCGATGATGGTGTCGAGCCCTTCGACCATGAGCGCCAGCATGCGCTCCTCCGTCGGCGTCAGCCCGCAGGCCTCGCTGACCTCCGCCACCTTGCGCTCAATCGCGCTTTCGGGGTCGTCCACCGTCAGGACGAACAGCTCGATGCTCGCCAAATGCACGGCATCGATCGCGACCTGGCGCCCGCAGCGCAGGGCGAGCGGCAGGCGCGTCTCCCCGGCCACGGCGCCCGCCCGGCAACGCTTCATCCAGACCTGGAGACGCGCCATGAAATCCTTGTCGCAGGCCGTGAAGCGATCCGTATCGCCAAGGCCGTCGCAGGCGAGCGCCGCCGCGCCGCGATTGCCGAAACGCATGTTCAAGCCGGCATCGATGACAAAGACGGGTTTCGAGGCCGTCTCCGCGTCTTCCGGCATTTCCCGGCGCGGTGGCGGCGGCGTGTAGGGAGCCCTGCCGATGATCGAAACATGGAATGACATCGCAATACCCATCCCTGCAATCCTTGGATCGCCGCGTATCCGATGCGGGGAAAGCCCCGGAGATGCGCCTCGATTTCCATTCGTCGCGCGGAGGCGCGGAACGGTTCAAAGCCCTTGCAGATTTTGGAATGGGATTGGACTTCACGCAGGGGTAACCACGCCGGCCGGTTCAGACCTTCAGCGCGAGCCGGTAAGTGTAGGTATCGCCCCGGAACAACCCCTCGACATATTCGAGCATCTCGCTCTCGGCGCCATAGCTGCGTCGCTTGATCAGCAGGCAGGGCACCGGCTGCCGGAAACCGAAGATCGTGCATTCCTCTTCGGTCGGCGCGGCGGCTTCGATGGTCTGGTCGCAGCGCATCAGCGGATGGCCGAAACCRGCGAGCGTGGCATAGACCGAGCCCGTCAGGTCGGCCTTGGCCAACTCCGGCGCGCGCTCGAGATTGTACCAGGCGACCTCGCGCGACATCGGGATGCCGTCGCCGGAGCGCACGCGGACGAGCTTCAGGAAGCTCGCGTGAGACGTCTCCCCGAAGATCGAGGCGATGGAACGGTCGTTGACCACCGCACGCTCCAGAATCAGTGAGGACGGCACCCGGCCAAGCTCGCGCATTTCCTCGGTGAAGCCCTTCAGCCGGTCCATGCCGGAATGCAGCCGAGGCCCCGGCCCCTGCACGATCGAGCCCAGACGTCCCTGCGCACTCAACAATTTACGCTGTCGCAGCGTATTATAGGATCGTTGTACGGTGGTGCGGCTGATGCTGAGCCGTTCGGCGAGTTCGCGTTCGGCCGGAAGGGTCATGCCGGGCGGCAGGACTCCATCGCCGATCAGTCGCGCCAACTGATCCTCAAGCTGCTGATAAAGCGGCTTGGCGGTATCGCTGCGCAGTTCCAGAAGCTCCTGGAACGGCCGCTTGGGAATTGGAGGCTTAGGCGCTGTCATCGGTTGCATGATCGTGACACAACCCGCGTAGCAGTTCGTGGCTAGGAAAATCAAACCCTATGCTCGATAAGTCGATCTTCGTTCTCGGAAGCTTCGTCCTCGCCTGCTCGGCGAAGGTCGGGCGTTTTCCTCGCCCGGGCGAATCCATCACCGCCGAGCGGGTGACCATCGAGCCCGGCGGCAAGGGTATGAACCAGGCCATCATGGCGCGCCGTCTCGGTGTCGCCGTCGATGGGCTGATGGCGGTAGGCGACGATCTTGCGGCCAGCTTCGCCGTCCCGGCGCTGGAGCACGCCGACCTGCCGGAGACCATGCTCGTGCGCATCGCGGGCCAGACCGGGAGCGGCGTCGCCTTCATCGATGCAACCGGCGAGACCAGCCTCGCCATCGCCTCCGGCGTCAATCTGGCCCTTTCGGCCGCCCATGTCCGGGAGAAGGCGCGGGCAATCGAGGGCGCGGCTCTGGTCGCAGCCCAGTTCGAGATCGCGGACGCGCCGATCCGCGAGGCCTTCGCCCTGGCGCAGCGCGCGGGCGTGCCGACCCTGCTGAACCCCTCCCCCTTCCGGACGATCCACGACGATATCCTGGGCTCGACCTCGATTCTCATCGTCAACGAGACCGAAGCCCGCGGCCTCGCGGCGATGTTCGGCTGGGATGAGGATATTGCAACACCCCCGCGCTTCATCGCTGAACTGGGCCCGGCGATCCTGGAACGCGGCCCGGGGCTCGTTGTGCTGACCCGCGGCGCGGCAGGCGCCATTGCGGTCATGGCGGATGCCGAGCCTGTTCTGCAGCCCAGCTTTCCCGTCGATGCGATCGACACGCTCGGCGCCGGCGACGCGTTTGCCGCGACGCTCGGTGTCCGCCTGGCCGAGGGCCTGCCGCTGGCCAAGGCGCTACGCGATGCCGCCGCCGCCGGCGCGCTGACGACAACACGGCACGGCGTCTTCGATGCCCTGCCTTCGTCCGACGAGATCGCCGCCGTCACCGATTTCCAGACCAGCTCGATCGCGCAGAAAAGCGCGTAAAAGTTTGGATTGTTTTTGGACTTTTCGTCACCCGCCCATACTGCTAACCTGCGCGCCGCACGATCGTGCCGGATATACGAGAGCTGGGGGCATTCATGGCGCATCCGGATGTCGACACCGTCATGACCGCGATCGACCAGTTGCTGGCCGGCGCCATGGACGAGGAGCAGATGCCGGTCGCCGCCGAGACGATGCGACGGCTTTTCAATGGCTCGAAAGCCTGCTTCGCCAGCATAGGCCCCGATCCGGAAGACTGGGCCGCCTATGCCACCCATCACGACGCAGCCTTGCAGGAACATTGCTTCGGCGAGCTGGCGTCGGAATTTGTCGAGATGGGCATGGCGCTGCGCGGCATCCCGCTCGGGGAGGTCTACCGGGATCATCAGGTCTACGGCATCGAGCCCCTGCGATGCTCGCGCGTCTGGCAGGAGTGGATGCGCCCGCAGGACATGTATGGCGGCATGGCCTGCCGCCTGGCCGAGAAAGGGCAGGCCTTCTGGTTCTTCGACGTGCAGCGCGGCCGCAACCAGGACGGCTTCGACAACGAGGACGCCGCACTGCTGCGCAAGCTCTATCCGGTGCTGCGGCGTGTCGCCGAGCTGCGTCGCCATATCGGCCGCGTCAAGGTCCAGCGCGACGAGGCGCGCGGTGCGCTCGACCGGCTCGCGCTGGGCATCGCGGTCCTCGATGCGGAACTGCGGATATCCTATGCCAATGAAGGTGCCGACGAGATCCTGGCCGAGCCCGACGGGGCGATCGGCCTGCGTCAGGGCCGCCTCTTCGCCCGGCAGCCGGGCGATCAACGCCGCCTGCGGCAGTTGATCGACGGCGCGCTGCGAAGCGCCCACGATCCGCTCGCCAACCATCACGCGAGCATGATCCTGCATGGCAGCGACGGCGGTCATTCGCTTTCGGCCTGCGTCATGCCTGCGGCTCCATCCCCTGCGCTCCCCCGATCGCATGGCCAGATCATGATCGCGCTCAGGCGCTTGGAGACGGCGACCGACATCGTCGCCTGCACCCGCCAGCTCTTCGATCTGACCGATACCGAAGCAAAATTTGCATCCGCCCTCGCAAGCGGGTCATCTCTGACGGAAGCGGCCGATATCCAGGGCGTGCGAATCTCGACCGCACGCACGCATCTGGCGCGGATCTTCCAGAAGACCAACACCCGCCAACAAAGCCAGCTCGTCTCGCTGCTGCGTAGCGCGGTCCTGCCTCTTCAGCCGCGCTGAGTTCCGTTCCAGCCGGACAAGGGCCGACGGAACGATGTCCCCCCACAGGACGGCGAAGTTCTCCGCTTCGCCCTCCACCCGACAATGAGCTTAGGCCGAGCTGGCCGGCCTCCTCATCCTCCAAATGACGGAGATATGACAACTGAGATCAGGCGCGCGCCGCCGGCTGGTGGAGTTCACCTCCCGTCATCGGCTGCGGCACCCCGGTGGTGGAAGGCAGGCTGAGCGGCAATCCCTTGACCGAGCGGATCGCGAAATAGGCGAAGATCTGCGCCTCCAGCGCATCGCCATTCCAGCCCACAGTCTCGACCGGTTCGATCGGGACACCGAGACGCTCACCGAGCCGTGTCATGAAATGCCGGTTGAGCCGCCCGCCCCCACCGACGAGCCAACGCTTCGGAGGGCGAGGTACGTGGCGCAAAGCCGCAACGAGGCTCTCGATGGTGAAGGCGGAAAGCGTGGCCGCACCGTCGGCATCGGAGAGCCCCTCGACGACCTGGGCACGACGATGGAAATCGTTGCGATCAAGCGATTTCGGCGCCGGCCGATCGAAGAAGGGATTGGCCATGAAGCCGGCGACGAGATCGTCATGGACGCGCCCGCTCCTCGCCAGCGCACCGTCCGCATCATAGGGCCGTCCGAGCCGGCGCAGCACGAAATCGTCGAGGATCGCGCTCGCCGGGCCAGTGTCGAAGGCGACGACGGTGTCGCCATCGATATAGGTGACGTTGCCGACGCCGCCGAGATTCAGCACCATCACCGGCTGCTCCAGCCTTTGCGCCAGCGCACGGTGATAAAGCGGCGCGAAGGGCGCGCCCTCGCCGCCAGCCGCGACATCGGCGTGGCGGAAGCGGTCGACGGCGGGAATTCCGAGCGCATCGGCCACCGCCTGCCCATCGATGAGCTGGCGGGTGAAGCGCCGTTCCGGGCGATGGTAGATCGTCTGGCCATGCAGGCCGATGAGATCGATCCCCGCCCAGTCGAGGCGATGATCGGCGACATAGCTGCGGATCGCGGCGAGATGATCGGCCGTGACGCCAGCTTCGAGTTCGCCCAGCGGCTCGGCCGAGGCGCGCTCGGCATCGGCGATGACGGCCTGTAGCGCCCGGCGCGTCTCATCGCGATAGGGATAGGAAGCACCAGCGCCGAAGGAGACGGCGTCGCGTCCGTCGCTCGTCACCAGCGAGACGTCGATGGCGTCCATCGAGGTGCCGCTGATCACGCCGATGGCGGTCAGCGTCTCCTGCGCGAGATCACGCTCAAGGCCGGCGCCGGGCAAGGCTATTCGCCCGGCTGGGGGCCTTCATAGCCGCCGATGATGATGAGGTCGGATTTGCCGGCGGCGCTCAGATGCTTGATCGCCTCCTGATATTCGGGCGAGGCATAGCAGGCACGCGCCGTCGCCTCGTCCTTGAATTCGATGACGACGTTGTGCTTGCGACCTTCGCCGCGGGCGAGCTTGTATTCGCCGCCGCGGACGATGAACTTCGCACCGTATTTGGCGAAGGCGACGGCGTTCAGGGAACGATAGCGACCATAGGCCTCCTCGTTCTCGACATCGACGCGCGCGATCCAGTAGCCTTTCGCCATCGGTCAGGCTCCCTCGACCGCGACGAGATCGATTTCGCCGGCGCCCTCGCGCAGCTTGCGGGCCTCGGCATATTCCGGCGAGAACAAGTAGGCTCGCGCCGAAGCGAAATCGTTGAACTCGATGACGACGTTGCGGGCGCGCCCTTCGCCTTCGCCGACGGTCATCTGGCCGCCGCGCACGATCGGCGTGCCGCCATAGATCTTCATCACCTCGGAAGATTTGGCGGCGTAGGCCGCCCATTTGGTCGCGTCGGTGACCTTGGCGCGGCCGATGACATATCCCTTGGGCATGGTGCAGTCCGTTGGCTGAATCGGGTCGGGGCGGAGCTTACGAAGCCGCGACGATCTCGTCCATGACCGCGCCCGCCGCCGCACGCGGGTCTGCCGCGCGGATGATGGGACGCCCGACGACGAGATGATCGGCGCCGACGCGGATCGCCTCGGCCGGGGTCAGGGTGCGCTTCTGGTCGCCGACGGCGCTGCCGGAGGGGCGGATGCCGGGCGTGACGATGACCATGTCGGGCCCGATGACCTCGCGCACGATCGCCGTCTCGGCGGCCGAGCAGACGATGCCGTCGATGCCGGCCGTGCGCGCCTGCTCGGCCCGCAGGCGCACGAGATCGCGCACCGCGAGCCCGTAGCCGGCATCCCGCAGGTCGCTATCGTCATATGAGGTCAGCGCGGTGACCGCGAGCAGCTTCAATTCGGCATCGCCGCGTCCCTCGACGGCGCCGCGCATGGTCTGCGGATAGGCATGGACGGTCAGGAAGGTGACGCCGAGCTTGGTCAGCGAGTCGACGCCTTCGGTCACCGTATTACCGATGTCGTGCAGCTTGAGATCGAGGAAGACGTTCTTGCCTTCGGCGACCAGCTGGCGCGCGAGATCAAGCCCGCCGGCGAAGGCAAGGCGATAGCCGATCTTGTAGAAGGTGACGCCGTCGCCAAGCGTCGAGACGAGGCGGTAGGCGTCCCAGACGGTCGGCACGTCGAGAGCGACGATCAGGCGGTCGCGGACATCGTTGATCTTCTGCATCATCAACCGGCTCCCTGAGTTTCGAGGGAAGGCGCATGATTCGAAGCGGGATGCAAGGCGTCCCGCGGCAGGCGCCGAGCCTCGCGCGCCACGCGGCACACCGCTCCGCGGGCACGAGGCGGCCCGAAGGGACAGCGGCCCGGAAGGGTGGAGATCAATCGGAACTGCGCGGGCAGTTGCGGCCAGACGTCCGGCTACGCCGCGTCACGCGGGTGCGTTGAAAACAGCCTCGAGATGATGGCCGTCCAGGTCGACGACGAAAGCCGCGTAATAATGCGGCCCGTAATGCGGTCTCAGGCCGGGCGCACCGTTATCCGTGCCCCCTTGCCCGAGCGCCGCAGCGTGAAACGCAGCGACGCTTTCCTGATCGGGTGCCGCGAAGGCCAGATGGAAACCCGGACCCGGCGGCTTCTGATCGCCGGGGCGGTGCTTCAAAGCGAGCTTGTCGCCTCCGCCATGCGAGCCGTAGCCCACAGCCTGCCCGGCCTCGCCAGGGCGAAGATCGGACCAGACCCTGACATACCCCAGCGGCGCCAGGGCCGCGTCATAGAACGCAGCAGCACGCTCGAGGTCGGAAACCCCGAGAGACAGATGATGCAGCATGAACGCGCTAAGAGCTGGAGGGGATCAAGCGTATCCCGGCAGCGGCAGTGTCTCTACGAGATCACCAGCGCTCGTAGCTACGACGATAGCCATAGCCAGGGCGCGGCCCATAACCCGGACGCGGACCATAGCCCGGACGGGGACCATAACCATAGCCGGGCCGCGGACCGTAGCCACGCCCATGTCCGTATCCACCGCGACCGTACCGCTGCTGGCGCGCGGTTTCCTGCATCATCATGAGCCGGCGCTCCTTGGCGGCGGTCATGCTGTACTCGACAGGCTGCTGATCGAGACCGGCGGCCATGTTCGCGGGCAAGGCTTGGGCATCGGCGGTCGTGGGCGAGGCAATTGCAGCACCGGCGATCGCCAACGCACCGACCAAGCTCGCGAAAAACGTCTTACGATTCATCTCACATCCAATCTTCAAGGCCGCGTTGCGGCGAACCGCACCAACTTAGCCATAGCTGGATTGTTCCAACGTTACTGGCAACCCGTCCATGCCGCCCGCACCTTGTGCACTGCAGCATAAATCTCCATATTCCCCCCGCCCAAGGCACCCTCCCTCACAACTTGAAAGGAGAGATCTGATGCTGGAACGGCACGATTCCGACTGCGCTGGCGAGAAGAAGAGCGAGCATCGGGACGATCGCGAGGAACAGGCGGACGACAAGGAGTTCTCGCCTCGCGCCTATCAACAAGGCTTCTGGAGCTAGGCTCAGATGACAAGAGCGGAGGGCTGACCGGCCCTCCGCCAACGTGCCGGGCAAGAGGAGCCCGCGCTATCCCAGGCATGGCCCTCGTCCACCTGCTGGCCTGCAGGCAGAAGCTAAAGTCTCGCGACTTGTGAGCAATGACATCTATGGAAAGTGGGTGTCCGCCATGCGCAGCGAGCAACCCTACCATTCTCCTCAACCGCCTTAAGATGGGCTTAAGGTCGCGGCTCGTACGAGGTGAGTCGCCACCAAGGCGTTAACTTGCCTTGGACCGAGTAAAAACAAGGCTGATACTGATCTATTTCTTGATCGATATTTAGCCGACGCAATGCGAAGGTCTGTTATGAGCAGTCAGTATATTCAGGGAATGGTCGATAATCTGAAGGGCGGGCGCCTGTCGCGACGCTCTTTCATCCAGAAGATGGCGGCATTGGGCATCACGGCCCCGATCGCGAGCCAGACCCTGGCCTGGAACGATGTCGCGATGGCGAACGCCACGCTCGAATACAAGCCGACCAAGGCCGGCGGCGGCGGGCCGCTGAAGATGCTGCTCTGGCAGGCGCCGACGCTGCTCAACCCGCATTTCGCCTCGGGCACCAAGGACCAGATCGCCTCGCGCGTCTTCTTCGAGCCGCTGGCCGGCTGGGACAAGGAAGGCAACCTCGTGCCGCAGCTCGCCGCAGAGGTTCCCAGCAAGGCCAATGGCGGTCTCTCGGACGACGGCACCACCGTCATCTGGAAGCTGAAGCCGGGCGTGAAGTGGCATGACGGCAAGCCCTTCACCGCCGACGACGTGGTCTTCACCTGGGAATACGCCGCCGATCCGGCGACCGCCGCCTACACCTCCGGTGCCTACAAGGACATCAAGGTCGAGAAGGTCGACGATCTCACCGTCAAGGTGATCTTCGCCAAGCCGACGCCCTTCTGGGCCGATCCCTTCGTCGGCGTCGCCGGCATGATCATCCCGAAGCATCATTTCGGCGAGTACAAGGGCGCAAAGTCGCGCGAGGCTCCGGCCAACCTGAAGCCCGTCGGCACCGGCCCCTACAAGTTCGCCGACTTCAAGCCGGGCGACATCCTCACGGGTACGCGCAACGAAGACTACCACGTCAAGAACCAGCCGCATTTCGACACGTTCGAGATCAAGGGCGGTGGTGACGCGGTCTCGGCGGCGCGCGCCGTGCTGCAGACCGGCGAATACGACTATGCCTGGGATACGCTGGTCGAAGACGAGGTCCTCAAGCGCATGGAGACCGGCGGCCGCGGCAAGATCAGCGCAGCCCCTGCCGGCGACATCGAATTCATCACCCTGAACACGACCGATCCGTGGACGGAAGTCGACGGCGAGCGCTCGAGCATCAAGACCAAGCACCCGACGCTGTCCGATCCGGCCGTTCGCCAGGCGATCAACCTGCTGATCGACCGCGACTCGATCCAGAAGTTCATCTATGGCCGGGCCGGCACCGCGACGGCGAGCTTCGTCAACGAGCCCAAGCAGTTCAAGTCGCAGAAGCTGAAATACGAGTTCAGCATCGACAAGGCCAACAAGATCCTCGACGACGCCGGCTGGAAGAAGGGCGCCGACGGCATCCGCGAAAAGGACGGCAAGAAGCTCAAATACGTCTACCAGACCTCGATCAACGCCCCGCGCCAGAAGGTCCAGGCCATCATCAAGCAGGCCTGCCAGCGCGCCGGCATCGATATCGAGCTCAAGTCGGTCACCGCTTCGGTGTTCTTCTCGTCGGACGTCGCCAACCCCGACACCTACACCAAGCTCTATGTCGACATGGAGATGTACACGACGACCCAGCCCCAGCCCGATCCGGAGCGCTTCCTCAACCAGTTCGTTTCCTGGGAAGTCGCCAACAAGGAGAACAAGTGGCTGGGCCGCAACGTCTCGCGCTACACCGATCCGGCTGCCGACGAGGCCTACAAGGCCGCGCAGAAGGAGCTCGACCCGGCCAAGCGCGCTGAGCTGCTGATCAAGGTCAACGAGATCTTCTGCGAAGCCAACGTCATCCTACCGGTGCTGTCGCGGAAGAAGGTCGTCGCTGCGGCGAACACCCTCTCGCATGACCACAGCGGCTGGGACGTCGATACCTGGAATCTTGCTGCCTGGTATCGCAGCTAACTCTCGGACAGCCCTCGCGGAGAGAAATCTCCATGAGGGCTCGCCGATAAGACATTGCCCCGCCAGCGCATGCCGGCGGGGCATTTTCATGCGTGGAGACGGTACGCACTCGAACAGCGCCGCCAAACCACCTGGCGATGCGAAAAGCGCTGCTCCCGACGAGCTTCCCGGCCTATCGCCCTTTTCCCTGGCCCGCGGCAGACGGGACCGGCTGCGCGATATGTGCCGGAAACTGCACCGAGACCGCTCCGACGATCACGACGAGGCCGATAACCGCGAGCCAAAGCCAAAAATCCAGCGGTGGTTTCTTGCGAATGGGCATGTCCTAGGAAGCCCGGACCGCAGCGGGTTGTTCCCCACAAAATGAATTCCCAGCGCTGAGAATGCCCCCTCGGGCAGGGCTCGAACTTTGGCGATGGCGTGGCGGAACCTGGGCAGGTTTTTGYCGTTATCGACCAGAGACACAGGAGGCGGCGATGGGCATTCTTGAAATCAGCATGATGTTGGCGTGCGCTTCAGCGATCGGCTTTTATATCGCCGACCGGGAAGATTGACGCTCGGCCAGCACGCCGAAGCAAGGACGCACGGATGCTCGCCGCATCTCTGCGGCGCCTGCCGGTTCGTCATTCGACCGGCGTGCACTCCATCCGAACGCGTTCGCCCGGCTGGCTCGCGGTCTGGCAGTTGACCCTAGCCGGCAGAAGCGGCGACGCCGTCGGCGGCGACACCACCGGAGCGGCCGCCGCAGCCGGGATCACCACGGCAGCAGGGACGATTGCGGGCGCGGGCGTCACCGGACGAGCGCGCGATGACGCCAATTGCGGCACAGGGACGGCAGGTTTCGGCTTTGGCGGCTTCCGCAGCTCCGGGGCTGCCGCCTGCTGCTCCACAGGCTCGACCGCCGGAAGCGGGTCCTGCGCGGTGATGACCACCGGCGGAGGTTGTTCGGGGGACGAGCGCCAGGGCGTCCATGAACTCAGCCGGGTAAAGGCTTCCATGGTCGGCCGGGTGATCGTCTCAGCAGTCGGCATCGACTGCATGCAACCGGAAAGCGCAACGCCGAAAAAGCACACGGCTGCGCGGTTCGGGATCGACAGCATCTTCGCCGCTCCTGCTGTAGATTGATCGCGAGCAGGCCGATGTTGCCTGCCCCTCCCCGTGCAAGTCAACCTTTAGCCGCATTCGCGACGGGTCGAATGGCGATGGGCGTTGCCCGGGCGCAACGGCACGGCGATACCCGATGACAAGTCAACAGTGATCCGCGCAACGCACATCGGCCCTGCCGGAAAGCGAATTACGGCCGGCGCGCCAATGCTCTAGGCCTCGCACTCCGTTCCTGGAGACAGCCGACGATGTCCTGGACCGCGCTGATCGGCTTTCTGCTGCTGACCGGTATCGCTGCCTATGCCCAGACGCTGACAGGCTTCGCCTTCGGCCTGATCACCATGGGCGGCGTGGGGCTGTCCGGGCTCCTCTCCCTGCCCGATGCCGCGATGCTCGTCAGCCTGCTGACCCTGGTCAATGCGACGCAGATGCTGCTCAAGGGCTGGCGCGATGTAGCCTGGCGGGAATTCGGGCTGGTGATGGTCACGAGCCTGCCGGGCCTGTTCATCGGCTACGAGCTGCTGGGTTGGCTCGCGGACAACCGGGCCGATCTGCTGCGGCTGGTGCTGGGCCTGGTCATCATCGTGTCGAGCCTGCAACAGGCGCGCAAACCGGAACCGCTGCGCCAGCAGTCGGCTCCGCCGAGCTTCCTCTTCTTCGGCGGCATCGCCGGGCTGATGGGCGGGCTGTTCTCGACCGCCGGCCCGCCGCTGGTCTACCACTTCTACCGTCAGCCGATGCCGCTCGTCGTGGTGCGGGAAACGCTGGTGACGGTATTCGCGCTCAACGCCCTGGTCCGCACCGGGCTGGTCGCGATCTCCGGCCAGGTTCCGTCGGCCTCGACGCTGTCAGGCCTGCTGGCCGTGCCCGTCGTGATGGGCGCGACCCATCTGGCGCGCCGCTATCCGCCGGCGATCTCGCAGCTTGCGCTCAAGCGCGTGGTCTTCGCGCTGCTGTTCCTGTCCGGCGTCGCGCTCGGAGCGCCCGCCCTCATCAGGCTGATCGGCGCCTGAAAGCCTGGGGGGTCAGAACTGCGGCACCTGCTCAGGCTGCTGCGCAGCCAGAACCTGCTGGAAGACCTGCGCCCAGACCTCGGGCGGCTGCGCACCGGAAACGGCGAGCTTGCCGTCGACGATGAAGAAGGGCACGCCGGTGACGCCGACCTTGCGGGCGTGATCCTCCAGCCCGATCACCGTCTCGCGCAGCTCGCCATTGGCGAGTTCGTCGCGGGCGGCCTGCTCGTCGAAGCCCTGCTCGACCGCGATCTGGACCAGCGTCTCGACGTCGCCGATATCGCGCCCGTCCTGCCAATAGGCCTTGAACAGCGCTGCGGTCATCTCGCCGCCGCGCTGCACGGTCGAGGCCGCCGCGACCAGCATATGGGCCATGCGGGTGTTGACGCTCTTCGTCACCTTCGCCCAGTTGAAGGTGACGCCGCTCTCCAGCGCCGCCTCCGACAGACGGACCTCGATCTCCCTACGCTTGCCGGGGCCGAACTTGCCTTCGAGATATTGCGTGCGGTCCATGCCGTCTTCGGGCATCTCCGGGTTGAGCTCATAGGGCAGCCAGGTGATGGCGAAGCGCTCGGTCAGGCCGTGGCGGTCGAGCGCCGTCTCCAGTCGAGCCTTGCCGATGAAGCACCAGGGGCAGGCGATGTCCGAGACGATCGCGAGCGGCAGCTTGTCCTGCATATCGATATCCTTCGTATCAGGCCGGCGGATAGCGATGCTGCCCGCCATGCCGGTCTTCTGCGACCGCCTCCGCGCCCGGTGTCTCGCAGCCGGAGAGGAAGGATGGGCCGACCGGAATCTTGCCGGCGCCGCCGGGAATGTCGAGGATATAGGTCGGCTGGCACAGCCCGGAAAGATGCCCGCGCAAGCTTTTGACGAGGGCCTGCCCCTCCTCCAGCGTGAGCCGGAAATGCGAGGTGCCCGGCGCCAGATCGGGGTGATGCAGGTAATAGGGCTTGATACGGTTCTCGACGAAGGCGCGCATCAGGGCCGAGAGCGTATCGACATCGGCATTGACGCCCTTGAGCAGCACGGACTGGCTCAGCAGCACATGGCCGGCATCGGCGAGCGTCGCTATGGCCTTGCGCGCGTCATCCGTGAATTCGCGCGGGTGGTTGGCGTGGATGGCGATGTAGCTGGCTTTGCCGGGGATGCGCAGCGCCTTGGCGTAGTCCGGCGTGATCCGGCCGGGATCGACCACGGGCACACGGGTGTGCCAGCGCGCGACCTTGATATGCGGAATGGCTGCGAGGCGTTTCGCCACCTCGCGGATACGGCGGGCGGAGAGGATGAAGGGATCGCCGCCGGTCATGATCACTTCCCAGATCTYGGGCCGGGAGGCGAGATAGGCGAGCGCTGCGTCGAGTTTGGCACCGGTCAGCGCATCGCCGCCGGGGCCGACCATCTCGCGCCGGAAGCAGAAGCGGCAATAGACCGGGCAGGCATGAACGAGCTTGAGCAGCGCCCGGTCCGGATAGCGATGAACTACGCCCTCGACCGGGGAATGAGCGTCGTCGCCGATTGGATCGGCCAGTTCCTGCGGCAGGGTGAGGAGCTCGGCCGCGCTCGGAATGAACTGGCGCGCGATCGGATCGGCAGCGTCGGCCGGATCGATCAGCGCGGCGATGGCAGAGGTTACCGATACGGCATAACGCTCAGCCACTGCCTGCAGGGCCTCGCGCCGCTCGGGCGCGGCGAGCCCGGCTTCGACGAGCGCGTCGATGCTGCGCAATGGCTGCCCGCCGGGAGGCTGGTGAACGGTCATGCCCCTCCCCTGCCCGGTTCCGCGACCGGCGTCCAGAGCACGTCCTCGATCCGGCGAGCGTCAACGCAAAGCATCACGAGTCGGTCGAAGCCGAGCGCGATGCCCGACGCTGCCGGCATCTGCGCGAGTGCCGCGAGGAAATCGGCATCGATCGGATAGCGCTCGCCATAGATGCGCTCCTTCTCGTCCATATCGGCCTCGAAACGGCGGCGCTGCTCGGCCGGATCAGTCAATTCGCCGAAGGCATTGGCGAGCTCGACGCCGCAGGCATAGAGCTCGAAACGCTCGGCCACGCGCGGATCGCCGGGCTTCGGGCGGGCCAGCGCGGCCTCGCTGATCGGGTATTCGCAGAGGATCGTGGCACGGCCGCGGCCGAGATGCGGCTCGACGCGCTCTGAGAGGATGCGGCTGAAGATGTCCGACCAGCTGTCGTCCGGGGCGACCCGGATGCCGGCCTCGATTGCATCGGCAGCGAGCCCGCCGCGGTCGACGTCGTGATCAGCCGTGACCGTGCGCAGCAGGTCGATACCGGCATGGCGGATGAAGGCCTCCTGCAGGGTGAGGCGTTCAGGCTCGGCGAAGGGATCGGCCTCGACGCCGCGCCAGCGCAGCGTGGTAGCACCCGCAGCGCGCGCTGCTTCGGCCATGAGCGCTGCGCAGTCCCACATCAGCACCTCGTAGTCCTCGCCGGCGCGATACCACTCCAGCATGGTGAATTCGGGGTGATGCAGCGCCGTGCGCTCGCGGTTGCGGAAGACGCGGGCGAAATCGAAGATGCGCGTCTCGCCGGCCGCGAGCAGCTTCTTGGCGGCGAATTCCGGCGAGGTGTGCAGGTAGTAGGGATGCGCCTCGGCGGCGTTGTCGATCAGCGTCGTGGCGAAACCGTGCAGATGGGTCTCGTTGCCAGGCGAGAGCTGCAGGATCGCCGCCTCCACTTCGGTGAAGTCATCAGCTTCGAACCAGCGCCTGAGAGCCGCCTTGACCCGCCCACGCGCCAGAAGCGCCGGGCGGCGGTCGGCATGAATGTCGGGCCGCCAGAATGGCGAGGGGGAGGAACTCATCGAATCTCGCGTGGATTGCGTCGGAAAGCTTTCGTTTCGCACGCGAATGCGGTAGGTGCGCGGCGACGAGATTTCGCATAGCGCGCGGGCGCGCCGCGCACCAGAAGGACATTCACGTGGTCAAGGTCATCGCCTCTTCCGTCCGCAAGGGCAACGTCCTCGAACTCGACGGGCATCTCTGCACCGTCATTTCGGCCGAGAGCTTCTTTCCAGGCAAGGGCACCCCGACGACGCAGATCGACATGCGCCGCATCGCCGACGGCGTGAAGATGACGCAGCGCTACAAGACCACCGAGCAGGTCGAGCGCGCCTATGTCGAGGACCGCGACTTCACCTATCTCTACCAGGATGGCGAACAATACGTCTTCATGAACCCCGAGACCTTCGACCAGATCCATGTCGACAAGGACGTCGTCGGCGACATGGCTCCGTATCTCCAGGAGAACATGAAGGTCTCGCTCTCGGTATTCGAGGACAAGGCCGTCGCGATCGAGCTGCCGCAGCGCGTGACCCTCGAAGTCGTCGAGACCGAGCCGGTGACCAAGGGCCAGACAGCCTCCTCCTCCTACAAGCCGGCGATCCTGTCGAACGGCGTGCGCAGCGCCGTGCCCCCGCATGTCGGCGTCGGTACCCGCATCGTCGTGATGACGACCGACGGCTCCTATGTCGAGCGCGCGAAGGACTGACCTGTCAGCGCAGAGCGCCGCGGAAAAATCTCCTCTATAGATTCACGCAGCGGGCCCTTTCCGGGCCCGTTGTCGTTTCCGGGGATATCCATGCCGCTCACAGTCCAGGCCGCCGCCCTTTCCGGCTTCGTGCAGACGCTTCACGCGCTCGACGCCATTCTCGACAAGGCCGTGGAACAGGCCGATACCCGCAAGATCCAGCCGGAAGTGCTGCTGTCCGCCCGGCTTGCGCCGGACATGCTGGCCTTCACCCGCCAGATCCAGCTCTGCTGCGACTTCGCCAAGAATGCCGTGGCGCGGCTCTCCGGCGGCGAGAACCCGCGCTTCCCCGACGAGGAGAAGAGCTTCCCGGAGCTGAAGGAGCGCATCGCCAAGACGCTCGCCTTCGTCGCGGCGGCCGATGGCGCCACGCTTGATGCCGGGCTTGCCCGCGAGGTCACCTTCCCGCGTGGCCCTTCTGCGACCGTGACGATGACGGGCGAGGCCTACCTGACCCGCTTCGCCATCCCGAACTTCTATTTCCACGCAACCACGGCCTACGACATCCTGCGCCAGAACGGCTTCCAGATCGGCAAACAGGATTTCCTGAAGGGCGTTTTCGACGCCTGAGCCGCTTGGCCCGATCAGCCCGGATGAGCGAGACAACCTCCATCGCGATCGAACGCGCGACTCCCCGGGATGCCGGGGAGATCGCCGCGCTCTATCTCGCCTCACGGGCCGAGGCCCTGCCCTATCTGCGCCGCTGCCATAGCGACGCCGAGGTGCGCGACTGGATCGGGACTGCTCGCCACCGGCGAGACCTGGGTCGCGCGCGAAGCCGGTCGCATCCTCGGCTTCATGACCGTGAACGGCGAGGAACTCGATCAGCTCTACCTGCTGCCGGGGCATTTCCGCCGCGGTCTCGGTTCGCTCCTGCTCGACAAAGCCAGGGAGCGCAGCCCGGCGCGGCTCTGCCTGTTCACCTTCCAGCGAAACCAGGCCGCCCGCGCCTTCTACGAGCGTCACAGCTTCCGCATCGTCGACGTCAACGACGGAGAGCGCAACGAAGAGGGCGAACCGGACGTTCTCTACGAGTGGCGGCCATTCGTTTGAGCCGGGGCTTGTAATCGGCGATGCCCGCCCCCATCTCAGGCTCACGGCAATGTTGAGAGCGTTCCACCGCTCTCCATTATCGTTGAAGACGGCCATGAGCCGAACGTTTGACGCCGGATGTACGCGCACCCGTTCAGGACATGGCCGTTGGTTCATTCCGAGGCCCGTAGCGGACATCCGCTGCGGGTCTTTTCGTTTCCGCCTTGCGCCTCGGCCAAGCCGGTCCCGACTATCCACCTCTTCCTTCGTCGATAGAGGTGTACAAGACGTCATGTTCGCCACAAGGGCGCGCTAGACGTCGCGGTCTTTCATCCCTGCAGGAACGGATTGTTCTGCCGCTCCTCGCCCAGCGTGCTCGCCGGGCCATGGCCGGGCAGGAACTGGACGTCGTCGCCGAGCGGCAGGAGCTTCGTCCTGATCCCCGAAATCAGCGTCTCATGGCTGCCATAGGGAAAATCGGTACGGCCGACGGAGCCGGCGAAGACCGTATCGCCCGCCAGCAGGAAGCGCAGATCGTTCTGGAAGAACGTGACATGGCCCGGCGTATGACCGGGAACATGCTGGACCGAGAAGGTCTGATCGCCAAGCGAGACTTCGTCTCCCTCCTTCAGCCAGCGCGTCGGCTTCACCGCCTTCATGTCCAGTATGTCGAAGCGCAGGCCCTGCTCCGGCAGGCCGTCGAGCAGGAACTTGTCCCCCTCATGCGGACCGATGATCGGCAGCGAAAGCGCCTCGGCCAATTCCGTGGCGCCGCCCGCATGGTCGAGATGGCCGTGCGTCAGCCAGATCGCGACCGGGGTGACGCCCAGTTCCTTCAGGGCTTCCCGCAGGCGCGGCACGTCGCCGCCGGGATCGACGATCGCCGCCTGCTTCGTCCGGGTGTCCCAGACGATGGAGCAGTTCTGCTGGAACGGCGTCACCGGCACGACGGCGATCTGGAGCGGTACTTCCGGCTTGTCGGTCATGCGGTCGCTTTCGGTTCGGGCAGGACGAAAGTGCTTACCGCCCGCCGCAGCGATTGGCGATGAGCGCGCGGTAATTCACCAGATCGCCGTCCATCTCGGAGACGTTGCGCTCCCGTTCGGCCCCGGCCTGGCAGGCGGCGAAGACCGAGCGGGACTTCTGGAGATAGGCGACATGCTCGCGATAAGCCCGGCACTGCGTCGCCTGGTCGGCGCTGGCCACGGCCGCAAGCCGGGCCTGCTGCTGGCGGAAGCCGGCCTCGTTCTGAAAGATGTCGCGCGAGCAGGTGGCCGGGCGCGGCTGTTGCGCCAGCACGGAGCCGGCCGACAATGCCGAAAAAGCGAGGATGACCGCCAGCCTCATCCGAGGTTCAGCTCCTTGAAGAAGTCGTTGCCCTTGTCGTCGATGACGATGAAGGCCGGGAAGTCCTCGACCTCGATGCGCCAGACCGCCTCCATGCCGAGCTCGGGATATTCGAGGACCTCGACCTTGCGGATGCAGTCCTGGGCGAGGCGCGCGGCGGGTCCGCCGATCGAGCCGAGATAGAAGCCGCCATGCTTCTTGCAGGCTTCCCGAACCGCTGCAGATCGGTTGCCCTTGGCGAGCATCACCATCGAGCCGCCGAAGGACTGGAACTGGTCGACGAAGGAATCCATGCGGCCGGCCGTGGTCGGGCCGAAGGAGCCGGAGGCGAAGCCCTCCGGCGTCTTGGCCGGACCGGCATAATAGACCGGATGATTCTTCAGATAATCCGGCATGCCCTGCCCGGTCTCCAGCCGCTCGCGAATCTTGGCATGCGCCGAGTCGCGCGCGACGATGATGGTACCCGTCAGCGAAAGCCGCGTCTTGACCGGGTACTGGGTGAGCGTGGCGAGAATCTCGCTCATCGGCCGGTTGAGATCGACCTTGACGACATCGCCGCCGAGCCCGGCCTCGTCGACTTCCGGCAGGTACTTCGACGGGTCGGTTTCCAAGGCCTCGAGGAAGATGCCGTCCTTCGTGATCTTGCCCTTGGCCTGGCGGTCGGCCGAGCATGAAACGCCCAATCCGATCGGCAGCGAGGCGCCGTGGCGCGGCAGGCGGATGACGCGGACATCGTGGCAGAAATACTTGCCGCCGAACTGCGCGCCGACACCGAGCGCCTGCGTCAGCTTATGGACCTCCTCCTCCATCTCGAGGTCGCGGAAGGCATGGCCCGAGGGCGACCCTTGAGTCGGCAACGCATCGAGATATTTGGTCGAGGCGAGCTTGACGGTCTTGAGGTTCTGCTCGGCCGAGGTGCCGCCGATGACGATGGCCAAGTGGTAGGGCGGGCAGGCCGCCGTGCCGAGCGTCAGGATCTTCTCCTTCAGGAAGGCGATCATCCGCTCCTTCGTCAGTAGCGAGGGCGTCGCCTGGAAGAGGAAGGTCTTGTTGGCCGAGCCGCCGCCCTTGGCGACGAAGAGGAATTTATAGGCGTCCTCACCCTCGGCATAGATATCGATCTGCGCCGGAAGATTGGTCGCCGTGTTCTTCTCCTCGAACATCGAAAGCGGAGCGACCTGGGAATAGCGCAGGTTGCGCTTGAAATAGGCGTCGTAAACACCTTCCCCCAGCGCCTCCTCGTCGTCGCCCTCGGTCCAGACCTTGCGGCCCTTCTTGCCCATTATGATGGCGGTGCCGGTGTCCTGGCACATCGGAAGGACGCCGCCGGCGGCGATGTTCGCGTTCTTGAGGAGATCGTAGGCGACGAACTTGTCGTTCGAGGTCGCCTCGGGGTCGTCGAGGATCTTCTGGAGCTGGGCGAGATGGCCCGGGCGCAGCAGATGGTTGATGTCGATGAAGGCCTGCTCGGAGAGCTGGCGGATCGCCTCGCGCGAGACGCTCAGCACCTCACGGTCGCCAATTCTTTCGACGCTGACGCCCTCGCTGCCGAGTTTGCGATAGGGCGTCGTGTCCTCGCCGAGCGGGAAAAGGTCGACATGCGTATAAGCCATGGCTGGCGGCTCCGAAACAGGGCGCGCCGCGTTACAGGCATGGAAGACGCGACGCCAATCCAGCCGGCGTCATAGCCGCTCAGCCTGTCGCCTCCAAGCAGTCTTTAATGCGTTTAAGCTTAAGCGGCCTGTGCAGCCGATTCCGCCAGAACCGCGTAGATCATGGCGGGATCGCGGATCTTGCGGACCTGCTCGAGCACCGCCTGATTGCGCAGCACCCGGGCGACACGGGCCAGCGCCTTGAGATGGTCGGCGCCCGCCCCTTCCGGCGCGATCAGCACGAAGATGATATCGACGGGCTGGCCGTCCAGCGCATCGAAATCGATCGGCCGCTCGGTGCGGGCGAACAGCCCGACCAGACGCTCGATGCCCGGCATGCGGCCATGCGGGATGGCGATGCCCTCGCCGATACCGGTCGAGCCGAGGCGTTCGCGCTGAAGCAACGCCTCGAAGATCTCGCGATCGGGAAGGCCCGTCAGGGTGGCGGCATGCTGGGCAAGCTCCTGGAGAGCCTGCTTCTTGCCGTTCGCCCGCAGCGGCGAAATCACCGCAGCAGGGCTCAGGAGATCGGTCAGCGTCATTCGCCCGTCCATGCATGTCCCGTGCCGGCCGAAAAGCCGTCGGCGCGGGTCAGGTTCGACGGCCGGAGCGGGTCGCCCGCCGGCCTCAGGACAACGATGCCGGTGGGTCGATCCAACCGATATTGCCGTCGCCGCGGCGGTATACGATGTTCATCCGGCCATTGCCAGCGTGGCGGAAGATGATGACGGGCGCACCGGTGAGATCGAGTTCGGCAACAGCATCGCTGACCGTCAAAACATGCAGCGATTTGGTGCTTTCGGCCACGATCACCGGGTTGTCACCATCGGAAATCCCGTCGAATTCCTCGATTTCGTCATCTGGCGCCGCGATCACATAGCTGGGGATTTCGATCCCGCCATCGCGGCCATTGGTACCCGAGCGGTCCTTCAGCCGGCGCTTGTACCGTCGCAGCCGCTTCTCGATGCGCTCAGCCATCTTGTCGAGGCTGGCATAGGCATCATGCGCGGTGGCGGAGGCTTCCAGCGTGATCCCGGAGGAGAGATGGATCACGGTGTCGGTGCGGAAGGCCGAGCCATCCTTGTCGACCGTGACGTGGCCCTGATAGCCGCCCTCGTAATATTTGCTGACGGCTGCAGCGACCCGCTCCTCGGCCTGGCCGCGCAGGGCCTCGCCGACATCGAGATTCTTGCCGGAGATTCGCAAGCTCATGGAGTGCTTCCCCTTGTTCGCCATGGCCAGTGGTCGGCCATCTCTAGGAGCTAAGAACCGCGAGTCCGGGATGTCAATGAGAGAGGGCCGTCATAGCCCTCATGCGGCAAAGCTTTGGAACAAAACCGCTCGACGCTAACCGAGCGCCATCGCGACCTTCTCCCGCCGCCGCTCCATCGAAGAAGGGATGCGCAGGGATTCGCGGTATTTCGCCACAGTGCGCCGGGCGATGTCGATTCCGCCGGCCTTCAGCCGGGCGACGATGGCGTCGTCCGAGAGCACGTCGGACGGGCTCTCCTCGTCGATCATCTGCTTGATACGGAAACGCACGGCTTCGGCGGAATGCGCCTCGCCATAGCCTGTCGCCGCGATCGCCGCCGAGAAGAAATATTTCATCTCGAAGACTCCGCGCGAGCAGGTCAGGTACTTGTTCGAGGTGACGCGCGAGACCGTCGATTCATGCATGCCGATGGCATCGGCGACGGTCTTGAGGTTGAGCGGGCGCAGATGCTCGATGCCATGGGCGAAGAAGCCGTCCTGCTGGCGCACGATCTCGCTCGCGACCTTCAGGATGGTGCGGGCGCGTTGCTCCAGCGAGCGGGTCAGCCAGTTCGCCGTCTGCAGGCACTCGGCGATGAAGGCCTTCTCCTCGTCGTTGCGGACCGCCTTCGAGACACGGGCGTGATAGGTCTGGTTGACGAGCAGGCGCGGCAGCGTGTCGGGGTTGAGATCGATCAGCCAGGAGCCGTCGGGCGCGGAGCGGATGAAGACATCCGGCACCACGGTCTCCGCCGCCGAGCCGCCGAAGCCGCGACCGGGCTTGGGATCGAGCCTGCGGATCTCGCCGACCATATCGGCGATATCCTCGTCATCGACGCCGCAGACACGTTTCAAGGCAGCGAAATCGCGCTTGGCGACGAGGTGAAGATTCGCGATCAGGGCCTGCATCGCCGGATCGAAGCGATTGCGATCCCGTAGCTGGATGGTGAGGCACTCGGCGACGTCACGCGCGGCGATACCCGAGGGATCGAAGCTCTGGACCACGCGCAGCACGGCTTCCACCCGCTCGACCCCGACACCGAGGCGCTCTGCGATATCGGCGATGGGCTCGCCGAGATACCCGCTGTCGTCGACCGCGTCGATTAGGTGGCTGCCGATGATCCGCTGCGCCGGGTCGATGACCGCCAGGTCGAGCTGCGCGCTGAGATGGTCGTGCAGCGAGATTTCCGCCGTGAGCCCGCTCTCGAAGCCCTCAGGCCCATCCTCGAAGGAGCCGCTGCGCGAACCGTAGGCGCCGCCGATGACCGGCAGGCTGTCGGCGCCGGCGGAATCGCTGCGGGCGACGCTCGGCTGCTCGCTCTGGAAAACATTGTCGAGGCCGGTGCCGAGCCGACCTTCCATGCCCTCCTGCGTATGCAGGCTCTCGGCACGAGCGAAGCTCTCAGGGTCGGCGGCATGCGGGTTGTCGGCACCATCGGCCCGCGACGGCGGCTCCGCCCCGTCGTCCCGTTCCAGCAGCGGGTTCCGTTCGAGTTCGCCGTCGACGAAGTTCTGGAGTTCGAGATGCGACAGCTGCAGGAGCTTGATCGCCTGCAGCAGCTGCGGCGTCATCACCAGGGACTGGCCCTGACGTAGCTCCATGCGCGGCATCATCGCCATGCGCCAAAGGCCTTTCCCCGCCGCGCGCCATCCGGCACGCTTCTTGCTTGTGAAAAGACCCTAGCGCCAGCTTAGCGCCACGTCAAAGCCCTGCCTCGTTTGTGCGCAGAAAATTTGATGCGCCGCAACATAACAGCGCAAAGCCCGGCAGACGCCCTCGACCTCAGAGACGGAAATCCTCGCCTAGATAGACGCGGCGGACATCGGGATTGGCGATGATCTCGGCCGGCGAGCCTTCGGTCAGCACCCGGCCGGTATGGATGATATAGGCGCGATCGACGAGGCCGAGCGTCTCGCGGACATTGTGGTCGGTGATGAGCACGCCGATACCGCGGTCGGTCAGCTGGCGCACCAGCGCCTGGATGTCGCCGACGGCGATCGGATCGATACCAGCGAAGGGCTCGTCGAGCAGGATGAAGGAGGGCTTGCCCGCGAGCGCTCGGGCGATCTCGCAGCGGCGGCGCTCACCGCCCGAGAGAGCGATCGAGGGCGCCTTGCGCAGGCGGGCGATGGTGAATTCCTCGAGCAGCTGATCGAGCTGACGCTCGCGCGCCTTGCGATCAGGCTCCACCACCTCCAGCACGGAGCGGATATTGTCCTCGACCGAAAGGCCGCGGAAGATCGAGGCCTCCTGCGGCAGGTAGCCGATGCCGAGCCGCGCGCGCTGGTACATCGGCAGCGCGGTGATGTCGTCACCCTCGAGCGAGATCACCCCGAAATCGGCCGCGACCAGCCCGGTGATCATGTAGAAGATCGTCGTCTTGCCGGCACCGTTGGGGCCGAGCAGGCCGACAGCCTCGCCCTGGCGCAGATAGAGGCTGGCGTCGGACACGACGGTTCGTCCGCCATAGCTCTTGCGCAGATTGCTGACGGCGAGGATGCCGGGGCCGCCGATCGCAGCAGCCGAAGCCCCGAATCCGGCTCCACTCGCCGAGCGGCTTCGCCCGCCGAAGAGCCCGCGCAGGCGCCCGAACGCGCCGTTCGATGTCGGAGTCTCGGTGCGGGTGGGCATGGCGGCGGGGCTGGGCGCTTCGGAGACGGTCACTGCGGCACGATCAGTTGGTGAGCTTCATCAGTTGGTCGGCTTGGGCGCCGGCTTGGCGCCGGGCTTGTTCGCGTCGGCCTTGTTCGCATCGCCGGAGTTCGGCACGAAGAAGCCCTGGACGCGACCGCCCTTGTTGGTCTCGACATTGGCGACGCCGGTGACCGTGTTGTAGGTCAGCTTCTCCCCGCGGGTGATGTTCGGGCCATCGTTCAGCGCCACATTGCCGGTCATGATCACCACGTTGTTGGCGCGGTCGAACTCGGCGTTGTCGGAGGTCGCGGCCTGGGTCTTCGAGACCACCGTCACCGGACCCTTGCAGAGAATGCGCTTGATCGAGCTGTCATTGCTCTGGCCGTTGCCCCCATTGGCGGCGGGCGCAGCAGGCGCAGGCGTCGCCGCCCGGCCTGAGGCGGCACCGCCCTGTCCGCCGGCACGCCCTTCGTAGAGCACGGTCATCACAGTGCAGCGCACCGTGGTCTCGCCCTGGACCGCGACGACATTGCCGGTGAAGACGGCCTTGTTCTCCTTGTCGAGCACGTCGAGCTTGTCGGCGTCGATCTTGATCGGCTCCTTGCTGTCGCCGCCGAGGCCGCCCAGCGGAGAGGAGGCGCTGCCGCCGCGTGGCTTGCCCTGCGCAGCCTGCGCGAAAGCCTCCTGCGGCAAAGTCAGCAGAACGAGGCCCGCTGCCAGCAGCAGGCCTGCGCCGCAGAAACCCCTGGCGAAGCGGAACGTCTGGCTTGCCGTGCTCATATCACTGTCTCTTCCCGTTGCCAGCGTCGTTGGCGGGCGCATCCCCCGCCGGGGCAACCCGATTCGCGTTCAGCAGTTCCAGCATCGGCGTGCTGCCCTCGCGTTCGGGTCCGGCGATCGTACCTGCTGGCGCGTTCTTGATGAAGACCCGAACCCGCCCCTCGAAGGCGATCAACTCGCCATTGTTCTTCACGTCAAGCGTATCGGCGTCCACAGTGGTCTGATCCATGTGGACGCTGACGGGATCCCTCGACGTCACGGTGCCGGATTTGAAGTCGACATCGGCCGTCTTCATCTGCATGTCGTGGCCACTCTCGGTGCGGATCTTCACGTCGTCGACGAGCCTGAGCTTTTCCTTCTGAGTGTCGAACAGGCCGGTCTTCGAGTTGACCGTCACCCAGCCCTCGCGCTCCATCTGGATGCGGGCGGTCAGGGTCTCCAGCTCGACCTGGGTCGGGTTGCGAATCTCCTGGAAGGCGTTCTCGGCGGTGACCTGATAAGGCCGGTTGTCCTTGCGGTAGCCGGAGAGCTTCGGCGTCTCCATCCTGACCTTGCCGTTGGTGATGCCGACCGAGCTGACCGAGACATGGGCGAGCTTGCCGCTCAGCGGGCTCAGAAACGGGATCACGATCAGCACCACGACCAATCCTACGACCAGGAGCGGGATCGCGCGGCGCAGGACATGGACGAACCGGGTATGGCGGCGCGCAGCACTGAAGGCCTCGCGGCGACGCAAGGCTTGCCCTGAAACCCGACCCGCCGGGTCGTTGAAGGTCATTGCCACAGTCATGCCCCGCGCAATGGCAGCCGCTCACGGCTTTTTCGTGTCGCCGGGCGAACCGCAACGCGCCCACGCGCCGCTCGCTCCAGATCGGACGGGCTGCCCCCGCGCCGCGTCGTCAAGGCAGACTGACGCAAGAAGCCTTAGAAATTGTCAAGTGTGGGCGAAGATGTCGGTCTCGCCCCAGCCGGCGAGATCGAGCTCCGCGCGATAGGGCAGGAACTGGAAACAGGCCTGCGCGAGATGGCTGCGGCCCTCGCGCGCCAGCATCGCCTCGAGCTTCTCGTGCAGGGCGTGAAGATGCAGCACGTCTGACGCGGCATAGGCGAGCTGGGCCTCGCTCAGCGTATCGGCGCCCCAATCCGAGGATTGCTGCTGCTTCGAGAGGTCGACGCCGAGCAGCTCGCGCACCAGATCCTTGAGCCCGTGGCGATCCGTATAGGTGCGGGTCAGCTTCGAGGCGATCTTCGTGCAGTAGACCGGCGTCGTCACGATGCCGAAGGCCTGCCTGAGAACCGCGACGTCGAAGCGTGCGAAATGGAAGAGCTTCAGCACGGTCGGGTCTTCGAGCAGGCGGATCAGGTTCTTCGGCCGCTCGCCGCCCTTCGGGATCTGGACCACATCGGCGGTACCGTCGCCGCGCGAGAGCTGGACCACGCAGAGCCGGTCGCGATGCGGATTGAGGCCGAGCGTCTCGGTGTCGATCGCGACGCTCGATCCGGCCTCGTAGCCGTCCGGCAGATCGCCGCGATGAAAACGGATGGTCATGCTCGAAACCTCATTCGGGCCGCGCTGGGCGCCCTTCACCGATACTCACGGAAATCTGATGGCGGCAGGCCGCGCCGGAACGGCGCACCTTCCGCAGCTAGCGGCCCGGCAAGAGCCATTCAAGCCTTTTCTGAGTTGGCACAACCGGTTGGCCGCCGCGTTAACCGTTTATTCACCATAAGCTTCAACGTTGCGTTAAGACATGCGACAAGGATCCTATGGAGCCCGACGCATGTCCCTGATCCGTTTGTGCAGCGATCTCGATGGCCGTATCGGCCTGCGCGCCTTCTGGTTGGGCAGCGCGGCCGTCGCGCTCACGCTCTTTGCCCTGCAGAAGATCGTGCCGCAGTTCGCGGATCGTCAGGCCGCCCATACGATCCTTGTCTTCCTCAACGCCTTCGCGCTGTTCCCCTGGGCGGCGCTGGCGGCCAAGCGCGCCACCGATCGCGGCAGCACGCCGCTTTTCGGCATTCTGTTGATCTGCGCGATCGTGCTGCCGGAGCAGTTGCGCCTCTACTTGCCGTTCGGCTGGCGGCCGTCTCTGGAGGCGATCTCAACCATCGCCTGGATCGCCGCCTTCATCGACCTCGGCCTGATGCCCTCGGCGAAAGACGGGCCGGAGATCGCGACAGGCTCACCCGCAGCGGCACAGGCCGGTTCCAGCGGAGCCTGAAGCGCGCTAAAGCGGCGGCATGACGATCGCACCCGCCGCTTCGACCTCCGCCCTTTTCGACCCCGCCGATCCGGTCGCACTGACGCAGGCGCTGGTGCGCTGCCCGTCGGTGACGCCCGAGGAAGGCGGAGCGCTCGCCCTGCTCGCCACCGCGCTGGCGGCAGAGGGCTACGAGGTCCATCGCCCCGTCTTCAGCGAGCCCGGCACGCCCGACGTGGAGAATCTCTACGCCCGGATCGGCAGCGAGGGCCCCGTCCTGATCATCGCCGGCCATACCGATGTCGTGCCTGTCGGCGACGCAGCGGCATGGACGCGCGAGCCTTTCGCTGGAACGATCGAAAACGGCACCCTCTACGGCCGCGGCGCCTGCGACATGAAGGGCGGGCTCGCGGCCATGGCCGCGGCAGCGATCCGCTACCGCCGCGAGAACCCGGATGCGCCGGGCTCCATTGCCTTCCTCGTCACCGGGGACGAGGAGGGGCCGGCCGTCAATGGAACCGTGAAGCTGCTCGAATGGGCGCATCGGCGCGGCGAGCGCTTCGACCATTGCATTCTCGGCGAACCCACCAATCCGGCGACGATGAGCGACATGATCAAGATCGGCCGTCGCGGCTCGCTGACCGGCAGGCTCACCGTCCAGGGCACTCAGGGCCATGTCGGCTATCCGCATCTCGCCGACAATCCGATCCGCGGGATGGTGCGCCTGCTGGCGGCGCTCGATGCCACACCGCTCGATACCGGCACCGCGCATTTCGACCCGAGCAATCTCGAAGTGACGACGCTCGATGTCGGCAACCCCGCGACGAACGTCATTCCGGCGCAGGCCAAGGCCGTCTTCAACATCCGCTTCAACGATGTCTGGACGCCGGAGACGCTCGACGCCGAGATCGAGCGGCGGCTGCGCGAGGCCGCCGGCAACACGGTGCGCTACGAGATCGGCTTCCAGCCGACCAATGCCGTCGCCTTCCTGACTGAGCCCGGCCCGTTCGTCGCGATGGTCGCGGATGCGGTCGCGGCCGAGACCGGCAAGCGCCCGGCCCTGTCCACCACAGGCGGCACCTCGGATGCCCGCTTCATCAAGAGCTATTGCCCCGTCGTCGAATACGGTGTCGTCGGCAAGACGATGCACCAGATCGATGAATGCGTCGCCGTCGCGGACATCCTCGCGCTCGAGCGGATCACGCATCGTTTACTCGCCAGCTATTTTGCAGCGCAACATAACGCTTGACGCCTGGGAACCGAGGTCCATTATCCCCGTTAGACGAAAGTCTAAGAGAGATGATGGAGGCCGTGATGAGGCTGGCCGCCGACGACATCGCGCGTTCGCTGCGCGGTTCCTGGCATCTGATGACCCGGGGCGCCGAGGCACTCTCGGAGCTCGATCTCAGCCGGGATGGATTCTGGCGCTCCTTCCTCGCCTTCGCGCTGATGCTGCCCGCGACGATCGCGATCCTCGCCGCCGCGCGCCTGATGGCGGGACTGCCTAACAGCGCCGGGCTTTTCACCGCCCCCGTTCTCGCGCTGTCGGTGATCGCCGCGCTGTGCCTTGCCATCCTTGCCGTACCGGCACTCCTGATCGCGCTGCGCCCGGAACTCGCGCAGGCTCCGCGCTTCACCAGCTTCGTCATCGCCTGGAACTGGGCCGGCATCGTTTCGGCCAGCCTGATGGCGGTACCGGCCGCCGTGCTCGCGCTCGGTTGGTCGACGCCCCAGCTCGCATTGGTGCAATCCGGCTTCTTCGCCGCGATCGTGCTGAGGTTGCGCTACTGCGTGGCGCGGGCCGCCTTCGCGCCGGAAGGCCGCGCCATCGCGCTGCCGCTGGTCGCTGCCAGCGTCGTCCTGGATTACGGCGTGATCCGGCTTTTCGGCCTGTTCTGAGGCCGTCTCAGTAGTCGACACCCGCCAGATAAAGTCCGCAGGACGGCGCCAGGGCCGCGCATTGCGCACGCTCGCGCGCAGCGAGGATCTGACCCATCTTCGCCTCGGGCCAGCGGCCAGCTCCGACCATCTTCAGGCTGCCGACGATCGAGCGCACCTGATGATGCAGGTAAGAGCGGGCATCGGTGTAGACCACGATCTCGGAGCCCTCGCGCCGGACATCGAGCCGGTCGAGCGTGCGCATCGGGCTGTTGGCCTGGCATTCGGCGGCGCGAAATGTCGTGAAGTCGTGGTGGCCCAGCAGCGCCTTGGCGGCCCGGTCCATCGCCTCGTGATCCAGCCTGACCGGCACATGCCAGACGCGGTCGCGGTCGAGCGCCGGCGGCGCACGCCGATCGAGGATGCGGTAGATGTAATAGCGGCGCTTGGCCGATATCCGGGCGTTGAAATCGTCGGACACCGCCTCGGCGCTCAGCACGCCGACCGGGACGCGGGATTTCAGCCGGGCATTGGTAGCGTCGCGCACCACATCGGTGCGCCATTCCCTGTCGAGATCGACATGGGCAACCTGATGGGTGGCGTGAACGCCGGCATCGGTGCGGCCGGCGCAGTGCAGGCGCACGGGGTGGCCGCAGAAGGCCTCGATTGCCTCCTCGACGCTTTGCTGCACGGAGGGGCCGTTGACCTGACGCTGCCAGCCCGAGAACGGCGTGCCGTCATATTCGATGACGAGCTTGTAGCGCGGCATCAGAGCCGGCCACCGAACGATGCGAAGCAGTTTTCGGACAATGGCCTGCTCCGCTAAAGCTTGTCGCCGGCTCCGAGCCGGGCGCCGCGCAGGAACTCGGCCCCGCTCATCGGCGCCTTGCCCGCGCGCTGGACCTGCAGCAGCTTCACCGCGCCGACGGCGCAGGCGACCGTGCCCTCGTCGTCGAGCAGCGTGCCGGGCTCGGCCGCTCCGCCGGCGCGCGCCGTCCGCAGGATCCTCAGCCGCTCCGGCCCCTTGCCGAGATCGATCTCGGCGAAAGCGCCGGGGAATGGCGAGAGCCCGCGAACCCGGTCGTGCACCTGCTGCGCCGGCTGCGCCCAGCTCAGCTTGGCCTCGGCATTGGTGATCTTGGCGGCGTAGGTGACGCCCTCCTCCGGCTGCGGCGTGAACTGCAGGCCGCCGCGCCCAAGCGCGGCGAGCGCCCGCACCATCAGGTCGGCACCGAGGATGCTGAGCTGGTCGTGCAATTCACCAGCCGTGAGATCCGGCCCGATCGTCAGCGTTTCGACCATGCCGACCGGACCGGTATCGAGCCCCGCCTCCATCTTCATCACGCAGACGCCGGTCTCGGCATCGCCGGCCATGATCGCGCGCTGCAGCGGCGCCGCGCCGCGCCAGCGCGGCAGCAGCGATGCATGCAGGTTGAGGCAGCCGAGCTCGGGCAGGTCCAGGATCGCCTGGGGCAGGATCATGCCGTAGGCGACGACGACGGCGACATCGGCCTGATGCGAGGCGATGATCTCGGCCTGTTCCGGCGTCTTCAGCGTCGCAGGCGTGAAGACCGGGATGCCGAAGCGTTCGGCCGCCCTATGAACCGGGGAAGGCTTGAGTTCGAGGCCCCTGCCCGCTTGCGCGGGAGCGCGGGTGTAGCAGGAGACGACCTCGTGCCCCTGGCCGACGATCTCGGTCAGGACCGGCACGGCGAAATCCGGCGTGCCCATGAAAATGACGCGCAAACTCATACGCTCGATTTACCTCAGCCCCGGCGCAGCGCCGGAAAGAATAGAACAGCCCTCATCCTGAGGAGCGCCGCGAGGCGCGTCTCGAAGGATGATCCAGCCGCCTCCCGAAGCATCCTTTGAGACGCCGCGTGCCGCGGCTCCTTAGGATGAGGGCTCGGGTGACGACTGCTCGTTACGCCGCCCGCTCGCGCTTGGCGGCCTTGGCGAATTTCTTGGTCACGCGCTCGCGCTTCAGCCGCGAGAGATGGTCGATGAACAGCACGCCGTTGAGATGGTCGATCTCGTGCTGCAGGCAGGTGGCGAGCAGCCCGTCGGCCTTGATCTCCTGCACCTTGCCGTCGAGATCCATGAAGCGGACCTTCACCTGCGCCGGGCGCTCGACCTCCTCGTAATATTCGGGGATCGAGAGGCACCCTTCCTCATAGGCATTGAACTCGTCCGAGGACCAGGTGACCTCCGGATTGATGAAGACCTGCGGCTTCTTCGGCTCCGGCTCCTCGCCTTCCTTCGGCTCGCGCTTCGCCAGGTCGATCGTCACGATGCGCAGCGGCTCGCCGATCTGGATCGCCGCAAGCCCGATGCCAGGCGCGTCGTACATGGTCTCGAACATATCCTCGACCAGCGCCCGGATATCGGGCGTGACGGCTGCGACCGGCTTCGAGACGAGACGGAGCTGGGCGTCGGGCAGGATGACGAGCGGGCGAATGGCCATGGGATTCCGCAGGAAAAAGGCTGAACAAGGCGGGACATAAGCATTTGTGGGCAAGCGGTCAAACTGTTCCGCTTTCGTTCGCAATACCGCCTCGAATCGGCTAGGCTCGCGTCATGAATGAGATCGCCTTCACCCTGCTCGAACGCCCGGTGACCTGGGCCGAAGCGGCGCTCGGCTTCGCCGGCCTGAGCCTCATGCTTCTGCTGATGGTGGTGCTGTCCGCCTGGCGTGGCGGCCAAAGCCGCGCGATCGAAGCGGCCATGGCGGCGGAGCGCGCCCGAGAGATGGACGACAAGGTCGCCGAGATGAACCGGCAGCAGGCCGAGCTCGCCGGCCGCATGCAGTCCATGGCCGAGATCCTCTCGACCCGGCAGGGCGATCTCGCGCGGCTCGTCGCCGATCGTATGGACGGGCTGAGCCACAAGGTCGGCCAGGGCCTAGAGCAGAATGTCCGACAGACCACCGAGAGCCTCGGCAAGCTGCAGGAGCGGCTGGCGGTTATCGACAGCGCCCAGAAGAACCTGACCGACCTCACCTCCGAGGTCGTGACGCTGAAGGACGTACTCTCCAACAAGCAGGCGCGCGGCGCTTATGGCCAGGGGCGGATGGAGGCGATCATCCGCGACGGACTGCCCGCCGCCTTCTTCGCCTTCCAGCCGCAGCTCTCGAACGGCAAGCGGCCGGACTGCTTGGTGACGCTGCCCGGAGACGGGCGTGGGCTGGTCATTGACGCGAAATTCCCGCTGGAGAGCTTCACGCAATTGCGCGAGGCGCGCGGCGAGGATGCGAAGAAGGCCGCCGGCCAACGCGTGCGAAGCGATGTCGGCGTGCATGTGAAGGACATCGCCGAACGCTATTTCCTGCCCGGCGAGACGCAGGATGTCGCGCTGCTCTTCGTGCCGTCCGAGTCGATCTATGCCGATCTGCACGAGTATTTCGACGATGTCGTGCAGCGGGCGCACCGGGCGCGGATCATGATCGTCTCGCCCTCGCTGCTGGCGCTGGCGATCCAGCTCATGCAGTCGCTGGTGCGCGATGCGCGCATGCGCGAGGAGGCGCAGGTCATCCAGACCGAGGTCGGCAAGCTGCTCGACGATGTGCGACGGCTAGGCGAGCGCGTCGACAAGCTCGACACGCATTTCCGCCAGGCGCAGGAGGATGTCGGCCAGATCAAGACCTCGGCCGGCAAGGTCACGACCCGCGCCGAGAGGATCGGCGCGCTCGACTTCGACGACGAGAAGAGCGAACCGAAGCTGCCCTTCACCAAGGGGCTGGAGCTGAAGGCCGCGGCGGAGTGATCAGCCGCGGCTGAGCACTGCGGAAAGCTCCGGCTTCACGTTCAGGGTCTGGAAGACGACGCAGTAGCGCTCGGTGAGCTTCAGCAGCGTGTCGAGCTTCTCCTGTGGCGCATCGGTCTCGACATCGAAGGAGAGCCGGATCGCCTTGAAGCCGACGGCCGCATCCTTGGCGACGCCAAGCGTGCCGCGGAAGTCGAGATCGCCCTCGGCGCGCACGACGCCCTTCTTCAGCTCGATCTCCAGCGCGGTCGCGACCGCCTTCAGCGTCACGCCGGCGCAGGCGACCAGCGCCTCCAGCAGCATGTCGCCGGAGCAAAGCTCGGCGCCCGAGCCGCCCGTCGCAGGATGAAGGCCGGCGAGCGCGATGGCACGGCCGGTCTCGACCTTGCAGGCGATGTGCTGGTCGTCGAGCTCGCCATGCGCCTTCAGCGTGATGATGGCGGCCTCGGGATTGGTCCGGTACTCGTCCTTGAGCGGAGCCTGCAGGGCACGCAGTGCGGTGACGTCCATGGGGCTGAACCTCTTGTTCGAGCGGAAGATCGCGTTAAGGCGCTGATAGGCTCAAGACGACCTGGGTGCCAGTCCGGCTGATGCGATCCGGACCGGCTACCACCACATGCCGGCCGTCTCCGCCGTCCTTTCCTGATGCGGGACCTCGTTACGCAGCGAGCGGTCGAGCGTGCGCAGCGCCTCGCGCTTCGCCGCCTCGAACGCTGGCGAGAGCCGGTCGCGCGGGCGGACGAGCGGGTTGTCGAGCTCGTCGAAGATGCGGCCGGGCTTGGGCTGCATCACCACGATGCGGTCGGCGAGCGTCACGGCCTCCTCGACATCATGGGTGACCATGACGACGGTCGGCCGGCTTTCCTGCCAGAGCGCCAGCAGATGGCCGTGCAGGCTCGCCCGCGTCGTGGCGTCGAGCGCCGAGAAGGGCTCGTCCATCAGCAGGAGCTTCGGCCGGGTGACGAGGGCGCGCGCGATGGCGACGCGCTGCTGCTGGCCGCCGGAGAGTTCGCGCGGCCAGCGCTTCTCGTAGCCGGCGAGGCCGACGCGGACCAGCGCATTGGTCACCAGCCCCTCCCGCTCGAAGGCGGAGAGATGCGACAGGCCGAAGCCGACATTCTCGGAGACGCTGAGCCACGGGAAGAGCCGCGGCTCCTGGAAGATGACGCCGACGTCGGCGCGCGGCTCGGCGATGACCTCGCCGTCGAGCCGGATTTCGCCGGCGCTGGGGCGGTCGAGCCCGGCCACGAGCCGGAGCAGGGTCGTCTTGCCGCAGCCGGAGCCGCCGAGCAAAGCGAGAATCTCGCCGCGCCCGACATCGAGCGTGATCGCGGACAAGGCACGGGTGCCGTCGGCATAGGTTTTCGAAAGCTGGTCGAAGCTCAGCACGGGTGAAAGCCTTCAGAGCTTGTCGCGCGCCGTATCCTGCCAAACGAGGAAGGGCCGCGTGATGGCGACGAGCAGCCCGTCCGCCAGCTTGCCGAGCACGGCGAAACTGATGATGGCTGCGATGATGGTGTCGGGGCGGCCGAGCTGCTGGCCGTCCACGAGCAGGTAGCCCAGCCCCTCGCTCGCCCCCATGATCTCGGCCGCGACGACGAACATGAAGCCGAGGCCGAGGCCGGAGCGCAGCGCCGTGATCCAGCTCGGAATGATCGCTGGCAGCAGCACGCGCCTGACCATGGCGAGGCGCGAGAGCCGGAAGACCCGGCCGACCTCGACGATCTTGCGATCGATGCCCTGGATCGCGGCGGCGACGCCGAGATAGACCGGGAAGAAGACGCCGACCGCGATCAGCACGACCTTGGAGGCCTCGAAGATGCCGAGCCAGAGGATGAAGAGCGGCACCCAGGCGATCGAGGGGATCGCCCGCAGCGCCTGCAAGGTCGGATCGAGCAGGCTGCGGGCGACAGGCAAGGCGCCCGTGACCGCGCCGAGAACCGTCCCGGCGAGAGCCCCCAGGCCGAAGCCCGCCCCGACCCGCCAGAGCGTCGCGCCGGCATGGGTCAGGAGCTCGCCCGATGCAGCGAGGTTCCAGAGCGTGCGGCCGACGACGCTGGGAGGCGGCATCAGCCGGCCGTTCGCGATGCCCGCCGCAACCAGCCATTCCCACAGGATGGCGAGCACGACCGGCAGCCCGAAGCCTGCGATGGCGAGGCCGTAGGCGCGGCGGGGCGCGGCAGACCGCCGTTCCGCCTCATCCGTCGCGGCTTCGACCTCCAGAACGCTCATCGCCGCGCAACAACCCTCAGTTGGTCGCGACGAAGCTGCGGTCGATCATCGAATCCACGGCCGCCTTCACATCGGTCGAGGCCGGCAGCACGCCCGCCTCGGTGAGCGCGATGCCGGCAGCGGTGATGCTATCGATCTGCGCCTTGCCGATGGCGGAATGGGTGAGCTCGGTACGGGTCAGCTGGCGCTCGATCACCGGCTCGGAGAGCTTGGTGTACTCGACCAGGACCTTCTTCAGCTCGGCCGGGTTGGCGCGGGCATAGGCGCGCGCTTCCTCGTAGGCTGCGATCACCTTGCGCACCAGCGCCGGGTTCTCCTTGGCGAAGTCCTCGCGGACATTGAGGATGCCCCAGGTGTTGTCCTCCGCCTTGCGGTAGAACAGCTTCGCGCCGCTCTCGACCTCGGCGGCCGCCATCAGCGGGTCTAGCCCGGCCCAGGCGTCGACGTCGCCACGCTCCAGCGCAAGCCGGCCATCGGCATGCTGGAGCAGGACGAGCTTGACGTCCTTCTCGGTGAGCTTGGCGTCGGCCAGCGCGCGGACGAGGAAGATGTGTGGATCGGTGCCGCGCGTCACGGCGACGCGCTTGCCTTTGAGATCCGAGACCTTGGTGATCTCGCTCTTGGCGCCGGTGACGAGCGCCGTCCACTCCGGCCGCGAATAGACATAGATCGACTTGATCGGATTGCCGTTGATCTTGCCGATCAGCGCGGCGGCGCCGGCGGTCGAGCCGAAATCGATCGAGCCGGCGTTGAGGAATTCGAGCGCCTTGTTCGAGCCGGCGGAGAGAACCCAGCGGACCTTGATGCCTTCGGCCTCGAGCGCCTTCTCGAGGATGCCCCGCTCCTTCAGCACGAGGCTGACGGGATTGTAGGTGGCGTAGTCGATGCGGATTTCCTTCGGCGCCTGCGCGAAGGCCGGCGCGGCGAATGCTGCGGCGGCGGCGAAAGCGGCTATGGCGATACGGCGGGTGATATGGGTCATCGGGCGGTCCCTCTGGCGATGATGCGAGGGATCGGGGCGCTAAGCACCCTTCGCCCCACGCTTTAGCTGCACTTGTTTCGCGCCCGCAAGCTGGTGGCTCAAATCGGCGCGTATCCGCCTTTTAGGTCCGATCGTTCTGTTTGTCAAACAACACATTGTGCTCCGTTAATCCGTTAATTCCCATAATTTTTATGTGTAATTTCTCTCTCTGGCCTTCACCCGCAGCATGTTAAGAATGGCGGCAGCCGACGGAACAATGCCCAAGTGACAGCCTCCACCATCTCCCCTGCACTTCCCCTCGCCGACATGCTGCATAATCCGGAGGCGGGTGTCGCGGGACTGTTCGAGGCCGCACGACGACTGGACAAGGCGGAGAAGCGCCAGATGCTGGTCAGCGCTCTGCGACAGCTGCTCGACGAGGGCTCCGCTTCGGCGAAGGCGATCCTTGCTGGATCGCGCAGCGGGCTTGCCTGCGCGCACCGGCTGTCGGCGGTGATGGACGCCGTCGTCATCGGGCTGCACAAGGCCGCGACTTCCTATTTCTACCCTGCCGACAATCCCTCGCAATCGGAGCGGATCGCGGTCGTCGCGGTCGGTGGCTATGGCCGCGGCACGTTGGCGCCGGGCTCCGACGTCGACCTGCTCTTCCTGTTCCCGCACAAGCAGACGGCCTGGGGCGAGAGCGTGGTCGAGTCCATGCTCTACCCGCTCTGGGACCTGAAGCTGAAGACCGGCCATTCCGTGCGCTCGATCGACGATTGCGTGCGCGAGGCCCGCGCCGACATGACGATCCGCACCGCCCTGCTGGAAGCGCGCTTCCTCGTCGGCGACCGGGCGCTGTTCGACGAGATGACGCGCCGCTTCGATGCCGAGGTTGTGGAGGGCACCGCCGCCGCCTTCACCGAGGCGAAGCTGGCCGAGCGCGAGACGCGGGTGCAGCGGGCCGGCACCTCGCGCTATCTGGTCGAACCCAACGTCAAGGATGGCAAGGGCGGCCTGCGCGACCTCAACACGCTGTTCTGGATCGCAAAGTATGCCTATCGCGTCCATGACGTGCGCGAGCTGGTCGCCGCCGGGCTCTTCGACAAGGAAGAGCTGCAGATGTTCCAGCGCTCGGAGGAGTTCCTCTGGCGCGTGCGCTGCTGGATGCATTTCATCACCGGCCGGGCCGAGGAGCGGCTCTCCTTCGACCTGCAGAGGCAGGTCGCCGCCGCGATCGGCTATGCCGGCCGCAGCGGGCAAGCGCCGGTCGAGCGCTTCATGAAATCCTACTTCCTGATCGCCAAGGATGTCGGCGACCTCACCGCCATCGTCTGCGCCGCGCTGGAGGCCCGCCAGCAGAAGCCGCGCGCGACGCTTTCGCGCCTGCTCGGCAGCTTCACCAAGCGCAAGCGCGAGCGCTCGCTCGGCCATCGCGATTTCAAGCTGACGAGCCAGCGCCTCAACGTCGTGGACGACAGCGCCTTCGAGCGCGATCCGGTCAACCTGCTGCGCCTCTACGAGATCGCCAGCCGCGAGGATCTCGCCATTCATCCGGATGCGAGCCGCCTCGTGACACAGTCGCTCAGGCTGGTGACGCCGGGCCTGCGCAACGAGCCGGAGGCCAACCGGATCTTCATCGAGATCCTCACCGCCCGGCGCTCGCCGGAAGTCGTGCTCCGGCGCATGAACGAGTCGGGACTGCTCGGCCGCTTCATCCCGGATTTCGGCCGGGTCGTGGCGATGATGCAGTTCAACATGTACCACCACTATACGGTGGACGAGCATCTGATCCGGGCGATCGGCGTTCTGGCCGAGATCGATGCCGGCGTGCTCGAGGCGGAACATCCCCTCGCCAACGAGATCATGCCGAGCATCGCCAACCGGCGCGCGCTCTATGTCGCCCTGTTCCTGCACGACATCGCCAAGGGGCGGCCGGACGACCACTCGATGGCGGGCGCGCGCATCGCGCGCAAGCTCGGCCCGCGCTTCGGCTTGACCAGTGCACAGACCGAGACCGTGGCCTGGCTGGTCGAGCACCATCTCGACATGTCGACGGTGGCGCAGAGCCGGGACCTCGGCGACCCCAAGACGATCGAGAGCTTCGCCGCGACCGTGCAGACCCTGGAGCGGCTGAAGCTGCTGCTGATCCTGACCGTAGCCGACATCAAGGCGGTCGGGCCCGGCGTCTGGAACGGCTGGAAGGGCCAGCTGCTGCGCACGCTCTACTACGAGACCGAACTCGTGCTCGCCGGCGGCCACTCCGTCGTCGAGCGCAAGGCGCGCGTCAGCATGAAACAGGACGGGCTGCGCCAGCGCCTCGCCGACTGGAGCGCGGAGGAGCGCGAGGCCTATCTGGCACGCCACTACCCGGCCTACTGGATCAAGGTCGATCCCGAGCAGCAGGAGAAGCATGCCCGCTTCCTGCGCAAGGCGGAGCTCGCCGGGCGCACCACCGCGACCATCGTCGAGACCGACCAGTTCCGCGGCGTGACCGAACTCACCGTGCTGGCGCCCGACCATCCACGCCTGCTCGCCATCGTCACCGGCGCCTGCGCGGCGGCCGGCGGCAACATCGTCGATGCCCAGATATTCACGACGAGCGACGGGCTCGTGCTCGACACGATCTCGGTCTCGCGCGCCTTCGACCGCGACGACGACGAACTGCGCCGGGCCGAGCGGATCGCGGCTGCGATCGAGCGGGCGCTGAAGGGCGAGATCAAGATCGCCGACCTGGTGGCACAGCGGCGCGCCCCGCCGCCGCGCGGCCAGACCTTCCAGGTTGAGCCCGAGGTCATCATCGACAACGTGCTCTCGGCGCGCCACACGGTGCTGGAGGTTTCGGGCCTCGACCGGCCGGGCCTGCTCTACGACCTCACCACCGCGATCGGAAAGCTCAACCTCAACATCGCCTCGGCGCATATCGCGACCTTCGGCGAAAAGGCCGTCGACGTGTTCTATGTCACCGACCTGACCCATGCGAAGATCGTCTCGACCGGGCGGCAGCTCACGATCCGCAAGGCGCTGCTCGAAGTGTTCAAGCTGGAGGCCGAAAAGGCCGCCCCGGCAAAGCCCAAGGTGCCAGCCCGCGCTTGATTTAAGACGCCATAAGCCCGATATCCGGCACGAACGCGGCTGTGCCCCGACATGATCGGCCTTTAGGCCCGGCCAAAAGGGCGGCCCCAGCCAGCCAGATGATGAGGAACTGGAAGAGACGATGACGCAGAAACCTGCGACGGAAGACCCCAATCTCGATGCGGCGGCCGACGCGCCCGAGCAGGCAGCGGCCACCGAGGCAGGCCCCGAGGCCCTGATCGCCAAGCTCCAGGCCGAGCGCGACGAGTTCAAGGACAAGGTCCTGCGCACGCTCGCCGAGATGGAGAACCTGCGCCGGCGTACCGAGCGTGAGATCGCCGATGCCAAGGCCTATGCGGTGACGAGCTTCGCGCGCGATATGCTCGGCTCCTCCGACAATCTGCGCCGGGCGCTGGAAAGCCTGCCCGAAGCGGCCCGCAGCAGCGCCGAGGGCCCCGTGAAGACCCTCTACGAAGGCGTCGAGCTGACGGAGCGCGAGCTCCTGAAGACGCTGGAGCGCCACGGCGTGCGCCGGATCGACCCGCAGGGCGAGAAGTTCGACCCGAACCTGCATCAGGCGATGTTCGAGGCGCCCGACGCCGAGATCGCCAAGGGGCTGGTCTCCAAGGTCGTGCAGGTCGGCTACAAGATCGGCGAGCGCGTCCTGCGCCCGGCACTGGTCGGCGTCTCGGCCGGTGCGCCGAAGGCGGCGGAGCCGCCCGCCGACGACACCAAACACTAACGCCGTGTTCGAGGCCGCCGGCGTCGCAATCTTCGCCCTGACCGGTGCGATCGTCGCTGGCCGCAAAGGGATGGATCCGTTCGGCTTCATCCTGCTTGCGACGGTCACCGGTGTCGGCGGCGGCACGTTACGGGATGTTCTGCTCGGAAACAGCGCGTTCTGGGTGAGCGACCCCATCGATGTCGCGGTTTGCGTCGTGGTCGCGCTTTGCGCCTGGACCACGGCTTACTTCCGGCCCGGCCTGCTGGAAGGCTGGGGCGGCCGCAAGGTCTTGATCTGGGCGGACGCGGCCGGGCTCTCGCTCTTCGCCGTCATCGGCACGTTCAAGGGCCTTTCAGCCGGCGCACCCGTCCTTTCCGCCGTAGCGCTCGGAGCCATGACCGCAAGTTTCGGCGGCATCCTGCGCGATATCCTGGCCGGGGACCGGCCGATGGTGCTGTGGGGCGGCGACTTCTACGTCACCGCGGCGACGGCGGGGGCGGCAGTGACCGCCGTACTCGTCGGGCTTGGCCTTCCGACGGCCATCATCATGCTCGGCGGCGTGGCAACGACTTTCGGGCTACGAGCCGGCTCCCTGCTCTGGGGATGGTCGTTCCCGAGCCTGCCCGGAAAACTGTAGCCCTACGGCTTCGTCACGCGCCTGAGCGTCAGATTGATCCGACCGCCCTCAGGCAACAGCGTCGAGGAGCCGGCGAGGATGCGGTCGATGCCGTGATAGGCCAGGCGCGCCTCGCCTCCGAAGAGCAGTACATCGCCGGAAGCGAGCTTGAGCGATGCCGTCTTGCCGCCCCGCACGGTGCCGCCGATGCGGAAGATCGCGGCGTCGCCGAGCGAGACCGACAGCACGGGCGCATCGAACTCCTGCTCGTCACGGTCCTGATGCAGCCCCATCTTCGCGCCGCCCGCATAGAAATTGACGAGGCAGGCCTCGGGCGGATGCGGATAGCCGGAGAGCTCGTTCCAGAGATCGAGCAGCGGCGCGGGCATCAGCGGCCAGGGCTCGCCGGTTTCGGGATGCAGCGGCTGGTAGCGATAGCCTCGCTCGTCGGAGACCCAGCCGAGCGTGCCGCAATTGGTCATGCGGACGGAGAAGGGCTTGCCCGTCTTCGGCATGCGCGGCTGGAAGAATGGCGCCTTGCGCGCGACCGCACGCAGCTCCGCCAGCAACGCAGCCTGCTCCACCGGCGCGAGCCGGCCGGGCCAGTGAAACACGCCCGGAGCGACGGCGACGCGGGTCATCGTCAGAGCGTGTCGAGGCCGAGCACATCGGCCATGGAATAGAGGCCGGGCGCCCGCCCCCTGCCCCAGAGCGCGGCCTTGACCGCGCCCTGCGCGAAGAGGCTGCGATCTTCGGCGACATGGGCCAATTCCAGCCGCTCGCCGGCGCCGGCGAAGATCACCTTGTGGTCTCCCACCACGGTGCCGCCGCGCAGAGCGGCAAAACCGATCGTGCCGGATTCGCGCGCGCCGGTGATGCCGTCGCGGCCGGCGACGCGGTGCTGCGCCAGATCGACCGCGCGGCCCTCGGCCGCCGCCTCGCCGAGCAGGACCGCCGTGCCGGAGGGCGCATCGACCTTCATGCGGTGGTGCATCTCGACGATCTCGATGTCCCAATCGGTGCCCAGCGTCGCGGCGACCTTGCGCACCAGTGCCGCCAGCAGATTGACGCCGAGGCTCATATTGCCGGAACGGACGATCGGCGTGCGTTGAGCGGCCTCGGCCAGTCTCGCCAGATGGGACGGCTCCAGCCCGGTCGTGCCGACGACATGCAGAATGCCGGCTTCCGCCGCGAGATCGGCAAAGGCGACCGTCGCCGCCGGGGCGGTGAAGTCGAGAACGCCATCGGCCTTGGCGAAGGCGGCTGCAGCATCACCCGTCACCTTCAAGCCGCGCGACGGCAGGCCGGCGAGCACCCCGGCATCCTCGCCGATGACGGCCGAACCCGGCCGCTCGACGGCAGCCGCAAGCCGGCAGCCCTCGGCCTGGTCGATCGCACGGATCAGCATCCGGCCCATGCGCCCGGCGGCACCGACGACGACGAGACGCATGTCACTCATGGAAGGCGGGCTCCGAAACCGTTTTGCGACCACTGCAGCTGTTACTTGGCCAGTATCGCAATAGGCCGGCTTCCGCCAGCGCAACACCCGAAACCCGGACAAAGCAAAACGGCCGGGTCGCCCCGGCCGTTCTGGATCGTGTCATTCTGCCGCTCAGGCCGCCTGCTGGATGCCCGAGAGCTTCCAGGCGGCGCCACGCTCGCGCAGGAAGGTCCAGTATTCCGTGACCTCCTGGGTCTGCGTCGCATTGCCCTCGACGATCTTGCCGCTCTTGCGATCGTAGAGCGCGTTGATCAGGCTGAACCGCATCGCAACGGTCGCGTAGTCGCTGTCGCCCTCCCGCCAGGCCTGCGACAGGTCGCCCTGCAGCAGCTTGACGTCGGTGACCCGGTCGACGACGCCGCGGCGGACATTCTCCGTCAGGTCCTCGTCGAAATAGCCGAACATCTCGGTCGTCGTGCGCTGGCGCAGGCCGGCCTCGTCCTCGTTCGAGTAGGCGGTGTTGATCTCGCCGAGCAGGCGCTCGAAGCTGTTGAAGTCCTCGCCGGCGAGTTCGATCGGCTGGGGCTGCGTTGCAGCAGCGGCGGCACCGCCACCACCGAAGCCACCCATACGGGCTGCGGCCGGCTTGGGCTGCGGCGCGTCATAGCCCTGGCGGGCATAGGGCGCACCGGCGCCGGCGAGCTGCGGCTCGGAGCGGCGGCGGAAGAAGCGAATGGCGAGCATCACGATGCCTGCGATCAGCGCGAGCTGCAGCAGGAAGCCGAACATGCCGGCGAGCGAAGCCAGGCCACCGAAGAAGCCCGAGCCGGACAGCATGCCGAACAGGCCAGCGCCGAGCAGGCCGGCGCCGATGCCCATCATCATGTTGCGGGCGAAGGACGGGCGAGCCGCCTGCGCGGCAGCCGCGCCGGCAGCCGAGGGGCCAGCCATGGACGGCGAAGCCGGCGAGGACGGCGCGGAGCGCTGGAAAGTCTGGGCGCCACCCGGCGTCGTGCTGGTCGAGGGCGGCGCGCTATTGGTGAAACTGCCGCGGCTGCCCGAGCTGCGGCCGCCGCCCGGACGGGCCTCGGCAACGAGCGGCACGAGCAACAGGGCCCCGGTGACCAGGGCGACGGCACGTCCACGACGGGCAAGCGAAATCAGTGACATTGTTCCTCCCGGAGCCCCCCACGGGCTCTCTTCCCGCCAATATGGAGAGCGATCGCGGCGCACGCAAGCCTCTCCCCGGCTAACATTCTGAAATCTCTTACTATTTCAAATCAGTGCATAATTATTCGTCGTGATCGGGACCGCGTGGTAAACTCCCGAGGCCGTCTCGCCATGCGCAGGGGCAGGAGAGAGCCATGATCGGATCCGGACCGAGGCCTCACCGTCACAGGGTATTGAGCTGGCTGCTCGCCCTCGCCGTCCTGCTGCTCGTCACGGAAGCGGCCGCAGCCGGGGAGCCTGCCGTCGCGCTGGATCCGCCGCGCCTCGCCCAGGCACCGGAGCCGCTCTGCTTCTGCTGGAACGACGGGCGCAAGATCGCAGAGGGATCGAATTCCTGCATCCGGACGAACCAGGGCCGCCGGCTGGCGACCTGCGGACGGGTGGTGAACATGATGTCCTGGCAGATCACCGAAACTCCCTGCCCCGAAAGCTGAAACGCGGCGTGCGCCTAGCTGCATCAAACAAAAACGCCGCCGGGATTTCCCGGCGGCGTTGCTTCTCATGGCTCTTGTGGTCCTAGCGACTTCGAGACTGACCTCGTCAGAACGCTCCCAGAACGATCGCCATCATGAACACGAAGGCCGCACCCATGATCCATCGGTCGAGACGTAGCGTGACACTCATCACACCCTCCTCCTGTCATTGACCTGTCGCGGAAGCTACCAGAACTGACGGAGGCCGCAAGGGGGCGGCACCATGGCAGCGCCACGGCGAAGGCTACATCATCCTTAAAACTTACTTAAAGCATTGATTAGACTTGGGGATAATTCTGCAGCCGAATGGTCGCGGACGCCACTTCCACCTGCCTTCGCCATGGCAGCGCCATGTTTCCCGCAGGGCTTCGCCGCGTGATCTTCGCAGTGACTTCCAACCGCTTCACCGTCCCGGCTTCAGCAGCTGGTTAAGGCCGATCCGGGCGGGATTAAGACCCGGTTCACCACCTCGGCAAAGTTAATGCGGCTGTGGCGGCCGGGGCGCAGTCGGTTGAGAAACCATTCACCAAACGCTTCGCATTTGAATGGTCATGCGACGCGTGAAACTCGCCCTCATCGCACTTGGCCTCGCCGGCGCCGCCGGGCTGGCCGGCTGCGGCAAATTCCAGAAAGCCCAGCGCGCGCCGTGGCGCGACCAGGCGGAAGCGACGTGCCTTGCCTCCGGCCAGGTGCAGCTCTCAAGCTATGTCAGCCTACGCGGCAAGCCGATCGACGGCCCCGGAATCTGCGGCATGCAGCAGCCGCTGAAGGTCACGGCCCTGCAGAACGGCAGCGTCAGCCTGACGAGCCCGGCCCTGCTCGCCTGCCCAGTCGTCGCGACGACGGACCAGTGGTTCGCCGAGGTCGTACAGCCCGCAGCGATGAACATCCTCGGCGCACAGGTGATAGAGATCCGGTCCGGCTCCTATTCCTGCCGCGCCATGAACAACGGCACCTATACGACGCGCACCTCGGAGCACGCCTATGGCAACGCCGTAGACGTGTTCTCCTTCCGGCTGAACGACAACCGCGTCGTCACGGTCAAGGAGGGCTGGCGCGGCTCGCCCGAAGAGCAGAACTTCCTGCGCGAGATCTTCGTCGGCGCCTGCACCTATTTCGGCACGGTGCTCGGCCCCGGCGCCGATCCGATGCATTACGACCACCTCCATATCGACCTCGCCCGCCATTCGAAGGGGCGGCATATCTGCAAGCCGATCATCAAATACACGCCGAACTACAACCTGCCGCCGCCGGACCCGGCCCGGCCTTACTCCTCGGCGCAGAACGCGCCGGGGCCCATGTCTCCACGCCGCGGCGAGCCGGCCGCCAACGCCTATGCCGGCGGGCCGCTGCTGCGCCAGCCGAGCGACGGATTGCGTCCGCCAGGTGCCGTGCAGGGAGGCTATCCGGTCGCAAGCAACGGGCGGGGCCAGGACAACAGCCTCGATGCGCAACAGCGCTTCCTGGAGCAATATGACGCGCGCCAGCGGCAAGGGCGCCCCGGATTCCAGCCGCAGCCTCTGCCGAGCGACACGCGCGGGCCTCTCGCCCTGCCCGGCGCGGTCGAGCCCTCGGAGGAGGAGACCGTGTTCGGGGATGGCGGCGGATCAGGCGTCGTCGATCAGCAGGGCTCCGAGGAGGCGCTGCCGATCAGCCCGCAGCGCGACCCCTTCGCCTACAGCTCGGCGCGCGTCCCCCCGCGGCGGTAAAGAGCGTCATTCTCGGGCTTGACCCGGGAATCTCCGCCCGAAGAGCTTCAGAGCCTTCTTCCTCAGGAGATGCTCGGGTCAAGCCAGAGCATGACGGCAGGGGCGCACCGTCAGGGGGAGACGAGCACCTGCCGGCATTCCGGCGGCAGGGCATCGACCGACATCGGCGGCTTGGGCTTCGGCTTCGGACCCGGCTTCGGCTTGGGTGGGTTGAAGATCGCCTGATGCTGGCGCTCGACCCAGCCGCTCAGTTCCGTCCCGCAGCCATCGCCGAAATTCGGCGGCTCCTGGCCCTGGCAGCTTGCCATGCCGGCCGGGCAGGCCAAACGGATGTGGAAGTGATAGTTGTGGCCCCAGATCGGCCTGACCTTGTCGAGCCAGCTCTTGTCGGCCCCCGCCTCGCGGCAGAGCGCCACCTTCAGCGCAGGGTTGACGAAGATGCGCTCGACGCGCGGCTCGGCCGCGACCGCCCTGATCAGGCGGGTATGGGCCGGCGTCCAGTTGCGCGGATCGACATCGCGCCAGTCGGCGCGGGCCATGTTGACCGCCGACATGTTCTCGCGCTGCTCGCGGTCGAGCCGGCCCTTCGGCATCGGCGTCAACCAGACGTCGGCATCGAGCCCGATCTGGTGGGAGGCATGGCCGGTCAGCATCGGCCCGCCACGCGGCTGCGACATGTCGCCGACGAGCAGCCCCGGCCAGCCGTTGATGCGCGGGACGTCACGGGCGAGCTTCTCCAGATAATCGATCAGCGCCGGATGGCCCCAGTTGCGGTTGCGGTTGAGCCGCATCACCTGCCAGCTCGGCCCGTCGACCGGCAGCGCCTCGGCCCCGGCGAGGCAGCCGCGGGCATAGGAGCCGATGGCGCGTGCCTGCATGCTGGCAGGCGCCGCCTTCTGTCCGAAGAGCGAGCGGGCGGCGTCGGGCCAGGCGGCGATGTTGGCGGCCCGCGTCTTCGCCTCCTGATCCGCCGTCGATTGGGCGTGGCCGGCCCCGGGGAGCAGGGCCAGCGGCAGGAGGAAGGTGGCGATTCGCGAGATGCTGCGCATCGCAGCAGAATCGCTGCGGTGCCTCATGGCGGTCAAGCGCGATGACTGGACAAGCGCCGCGGCGAATTGCAGCCTTGGCAAAGGCGACGCAGAGCGCCCCTCAGGGAGGATATCGATGACCACCACGATGGACCGCCGCGCGCTTCTCGCGGGCACCAGCGCCCTCCTCGCAGCCCCGACGCCTGGCTTCGGCCAGCAGCCCTGGCCGCAGGGACGGCTGATCAAGCTCGTCGTGCCGTTCACGCCGGGCGGCGCCACCGATGTGCTGGGGCGGCTCATCGCCGACAAGCTGGGGCAGACCTGGGGCACCAGCATCGTCGTCGAGAACCGGCCAGGCGCCGGCAGCAATATCGGGACGGAGGCAGTAGCCAAGGCCGAGCCCAATGGCGAGACGCTGCTGATCGTCTCGGTTGGCCTGGCGACGAATCAGTATCTCTACGCCAAGGTCAATTACGACCCGATCAAGGATTTCGCGCCGATCACCATGGTCGCGCTCGTGCCCAACCTGCTCGTCGTGAACAACCAGCTGCCGGTGAAGGATGTCGCCGAGCTCGTCGCCTATGCCAAGGCCAATCCCGGCAAGCTGACCTACGCGTCCTCCGGCGTCGGCACCTCGCTGCATCTCTCCGGGGAGCTCTTCCAGAAGCTCACCGGCACCAAGATGGTCCATGTGCCCTATCGCGGCTCGGCGCAGGCGATCCAGGACCTGATCGGCGGCCGTGTCGACCTTATCTTCGACAACATCACCTCGGCCCTGCCGCAGGCGAAGGCGGGCATGATCCGAGGCCTCGGCGTGACGACGGCGAAGCGCGCGCCGACCGCGCCGGAATTCCCGCCGATCGCCGATACGGTGCCGGGCTTCGACGTGTCCTCGTGGTTCGCGCTGTTTGCGCCGGCCAAGACGCCGCCCGAGATCGTCGCCAAGATCCAGGCCGATACCAGGGCGGGCGTCGCAGATCCCGCGCTCAGGGCGAAGATGGATGCGCTGGCGGCCGAGCCCGGCGGCTGGTCCTCGGACGAGCTCGGCGCCTTCCTGCGCTCCGAGCTGAAGAAATGGGGCGATCTCATCAAGGAAGCCGGCATCAAGGCCGATTGATCAAACCGGCGGCGAGGGAACCCGCGGTTCCCAGACGGCGTTTCCCGCTAGACCTCGCCCGGCATGGGCGCTGACTTTGGGGAGATCGCCATGTCCACCGTTCTGATTGTCGTGCTGCTCATCCTGCTTCTTGGTGGCGGCGGATATTACGGCCACCGCAGCTATGGAACCGCCGGTTTGGGCGGCGTGCTGGGCCTCGTGCTCGTCGTCGTTCTGATCCTGTGGCTGCTCGGCGCCATCGGCGGCGCGCGCGTCGCGTAAAGCGTTCCGGACATTGCCGACACGCTGGCGGCACCAGCCAGGCTTTACCTCAGTATCGGGCCGAAAAGCGGCTTCCGCGATCCGGCCCGATAGCCTTTCCGGTCAGGAGCGGTTTTCCCAAACCGCAACGGCTGAAGCCAGATCCTCGAGCGCGACGCCCACCGACTTGAACAGGGTGATGCCGCCGCCCTCGACGGGTCCGGCGATTCGGCCATGGCAGAGATCGGCGAGCGTTCCAGCCACCTTGTCGGCGCTATAGCTGCCTTCCGCGATCGCGACGGCGACATCCCCGCCCTCGTCGATCGCCTTGCTTGAATCGACGATGACGCGGGCACGGTGCAACGCCTCGGCGTCAGCTTCGCGCATCTGCATGGTGAAGCCGCCGATCAGGTCGAGATGCGCCTCGCGCTTCAGCCAGTGGCCGTGGATCAGCGGCTCGGTCGCGTTGGTGGCGCAGGAGATGATATCCGCCGTGCGGGCCTCGCCCTCGAGATCGGTCGTCACCCGCGCCTCGATACCATCCGCCGCCAGGTCCGCGACGACGGCCTCGGCCGCTTCGGGGCGACGAGCCCAGATCGCGATCTCGGTCAGCGGCCGGACCGAGCGATGCGCCTTGATGATGAAGGGCGCGAGCGCGCCGGCCCCGACCATCAGCATCCGGCTCGCTTCAGGATTGGACATGTAGCGTGAGGCGAGCGCCGAGGCGGCCGCCGTACGCCAGGTCGTCAGGCGATTGCCGTCCATGACCGCGAGTGGCCTGCCGGTTTCGCCATCCATCAGCAGATAGGCGCCCATCACGCCCGGCAGGTTACGCCGGCCATTGCCGAAGAAGACCGAGACGATCTTCGTGCCGATATAGGGATTGGCGACGTTCGGGCCGCTCCAGGCCGGCATGGTCAGCAGGATCGCCGCCGCCTCGTCCGGGCGCTCGATCTCGTACTGGCCGCGCTTTGGCGCAATGACCTCGCTGCGAAAGGCGTCGTCGAGAATGTCGATCAGGCCGGGGTAGCTCAGAGCCGCATCGATCTCGGCCACGTCGAACAGGCGCATCATTGACGTCCGCTGGTCAGGGCCGGCAGGGCAGAATCGGGAACTGCGGAACGCAGGGCCTGTGTCTCGGAGCGCAGTGCCTCGACCTCGCGGCGGCCACGACGCGCAGCCTTGCGATACTTGCCCTGTGCCAGCCAGGAGGCGAAGCCGCCGACGAGAACGCCGATGAAGATCGCCGCCAGGACCACGAGGAAGAGCGGCAGCTCGTAGGACAAACTCGGCAGGTCACGGCTGAAAGGATCGAGCGAGACCCGCACCGGAGCCCGGTTGGCGACCGAGAACAGCACGATCAGCAGCGCGACCGGAACGAGCACCAACGCCTTGAGAAAGGCTTTCATCGCAATCTCCGTGGCGGCAGGAGGAACGGCGGGCTTTCGGCTCAGGACTTGCCGTTTCAGGACTTGCCGTTGAGGCGAAGCCGCAGTTCCTTGCCCGTCTTGAAGACGGGAACGAATTTCTCCTCGACCTCGACCGCGTCGCCCGTACGGGGATTGCGGCCGATCCGGGCGGAGCGCGCCTTGCGCGAGAAAGCGCCGAAACCGCGCAGTTCCACCCTGTCACCTCGCGCAAGCGCCTTCACGACTTCGTCCAGGATGGCCGAGACGATGTTCTCGATGTCGCGCTGGTAAAGGTGGGTGTTCTGATCAGCGATCCGCTGAACGAGTTCGGATTTAATCATCGCCGGAGTATAACCATTTGTATCAACATCACTTTTCAGCCGCAGGCTGCCAGAGCGCCAAGGGCGCGTCAAGCCGCAAGCCGACCGGCTGATTCGCCGCCCGCGCGATTGTCGCGGCGAGGGCTTCCAGCCCCGCGCCACGCGCCATCGCCTCGGCGAAACTCCAGAGGCCGAAAGAGGAGGATTCGCTGCGGCGGCGCCAGTCGCGCACCTTGAGATCCTTGGCGATGCCCTTCTCGCGCTCGAGCCAACCGATCGCATCCGGCTCGCCGCCGATCTGGTCGACGAGCTTCAACGCAAGCGCCTGACGGCCGGAATGAACGCGCCCGTCCGAGACGGTCGTCACCTCGCCATCGGCAAGATGGCGGCGGTCACGCACCATCTGCTTGAACCAGGCGTAATTGTCGTCGACGACGCGCTGAAGCGCCTCGCGCGCCTCCGGCGAAGTCGGCTCGAAGCCGCTGGGCGCAGCCTTGAGCGGGCTCGACTTGATCGACTCGACCTTGACGCCGACCGTATCGAGCAAGTGCGAGACGTTGGGGAACTGGAACAGCACGCCGATCGAACCGACGAGCGAGGTCTGGCGGGCGACGATGCGATCCGCGCCCATGGCGGCAATGTAGCCGCCCGAGGCCGCCAGACCATCGACCACGGCGACCATCGGCTTCTTCGCGGCGAGCTGGCGCAGCGCCGTGTGAAGCGCCTCGGAGCCGGAGGTGGTGCCGCCAGGGCTGTCGACCCTGAGCACGACGGCGGAGACGGAGCTGCTGTCCTCGACCGACTTGATCAGGTCCAGCGTGCGGCGGTCACCCGAGATGAAGCCGGCGATGGTGATGCGCGCGATATGGGCGCTCGACAGGCTCGCCGGGCTGTCGCCCTTCCAGGCAAGGCCGCCGATCACCGCGGCAACGATGACGCCGAGGACGGCGAGCACACGCCAGAGCGTCAGCTTGCGCCGCAGGCTGCGGCGATCTGCGAGCAGATCTGCGTCGGATGACATCGGGCACTCCTGGCGGCTGCGGGTCCGTGATGTAGACCCACCACGCCGGACGGGCAAGGCGAGAGCGCGGCCTTCAGGCCGCGACCGAGGCGCGCGCCCGATCGAGCGCGAGCAAGGCGAGCCCGCTGGCGACCGAGCGGAAGGCGTCGCCGATATGCACCTTGTCGGCACCGAAGCGGCGATCGAACAGCTTGCGCACCGCCGGGACATAGGAGGTGCCGCCCGTCATGAACACCGCCTCGATCCGATCCCCCGCCAGCCCGGCCTCAGCCAGCGCACGGTCGAGCGCGGCCTCGATCGCGCCGACATCCCCGGCGATCCAGCGTTCGAAGTCGGCGCGGCGGATCGGCTTCTCGATGACGACGCCCATCTGGCTGAAGCTCAGCGTCGTGGCCTCGCTCTCCGAAAGCGCCACCTTGGCGGCGGAGACGGCACGATAGAGCTCGTAGCCGAGATCGTATTCGATGACCGTCAGCAGGTCCTCGAGCTTGCCGGGCTCGACGGCCTCCCGGATCAGGGCGTTGAGCTCGGCCATGGTCTCGCGGCTCTTCATCAGCGAGAGCTTGTGCCACTGCGCGAAGGCGGCGTGGTAATGCGCGGGCACCGGCAGGAGCTTGCCGAAGGAGCGGTATTCCCCGCCCTTGCCGAGCGCGGGCGAGACCGCGTGCTCGATGATGCGGTAGTCGAAGGTATCGCCGGCGACGCCGACGCCGGCATGGGAGAGCGGGATGGCCTCCAGCCGCCCACGCTCGTCCGGCTCGAAGCGCATCACCGAGAAGTCGCTGGTGCCGCCGCCGAAGTCGGCGACCAACATGGTCTGCGGCCGGCCGAGATCGCGGGCATACCAGTAGGCGGCGCCGAGCGGCTCATAGGCGAAGTCGACCTGCTTCATCCCCGCTTCGGCGTAGGACGCCTTCAGGCGGCCGAGCGCCAGCTCCTCGTCCGGCCGCTCGCCGGCGAAGACGACGGGACGCCCGGAGACGAGCGGCAGCATGTCATGGCCATCGAGACCCGCCACGAGATCATTCAGGAAAACGCCGATCAAATCCTCCAGCCGGAACAGCTTGCCGAACAGGCGCGTCTCCTGGAAGGCGCGGCTGGAGAGATGGGTCTTGAGCGACTGGAGGAAGCGGTGCTCGGTCGTCATGCCAAGGGCCATGTCGAGCGCGTCGGGGCCGCTGACATGGGTGACGCGCGTCTCGGGCGGGCGCCCCTCGCGCCAGAACATCAACGCCGAGCGATAGGCATCGACCGCGCCCTGCCGCGTCGCGAAGGAGCGCGTCATGACGGAGCCATCCGCACCCGCCAGCGCGACGACGCTGTTGGTGGTGCCGAAGTCGATGCCGATGGCGGCGGGTGTCATGGCAGGCTCCTTGGTGGCCAGGGATGCAACGCAGGTTCGACCCGTCATGCCGTCATCCCGGACAAGCGGAGAAGCCGCGCCGATCCGGGATCCATCGAAGGGCAAAAGCGCTCTACGATGGATCCCGGAGCTCCGCTTCGCTGCGTCCGGGATGACGAAAGAGGTTCCGGCACCGAATCCGTCTATCGAAACAAAAGCCCGCGCGGATTTCTCCGCGCGGGCTGAATTCGAAGGCCGGCCGCCGAAGCGGCCGAAGCCTCACTTCTTGTCGGTCGTCGCCTTCTTGAGCGCAGCGCCCAGGATGTCGCCGAGCGAGGCACCGGAGTCGGCGGAGCCGTACTGGGCCATAGCCTCCTTCTCCTCAGCCATTTCCAGGGCCTTGATCGAGACCTGGATCTTGCGGGCCTTCTTGTCGAAGAGCACGACGCGGGCGTCGATGCGCTCGCCGGCCGCGAAGCGCTCGGGGCGCTGCTCGGCACGGTCACGCGCCAGTTCGGCGCGCTTGATGAAGGTCATCATGTCGGTGTCGGCGATCTTCACGTCCAGACCCGACTCCTTCACCTCGACGATCTCGCAGGTGACGATCTGGCCCTTCTTGAACTCGCCGGCATCCACGAAGGGATCGCCGCCGAGCTGCTTCAGGCCGAGCGAGATACGCTCCTTCTCGACGTCCACATCGAGAACGACGGCCTGCAGGACGTCGCCCTTCTTGTATTCCTCGATGACCTGCTCGCCCGGACGGTTCCAGTCGAGATCGGAAAGGTGGATCATGCCGTCGATATCGCCTTCGAGACCCAGGAACAGGCCGAACTCGGTCTTGTTCTTGACCTCGCCCTCGACCGTCGAACCCGCCGGGTGCTGCTCCGCGAAGAGCTCCCACGGATTGCGCAGGGTCTGCTTGAGGCCGAGCGAGATGCGGCGCTTGACCGGATCGACCTCGAGGATCGCGACGTCGACTTCCTGGGAGGTCGAGACGATCTTGCCGGGGTGGACGTTCTTCTTGGTCCAGGACATCTCGGAGACGTGGATCAGGCCTTCGATGCCCGGCTCCACTTCGACGAACGCGCCGTAGTCCGTGATGTTGGTCACGCGACCCTTGAGGCGGGTGCCGACCGGGTAACGCTCGGCGATGCCATCCCACGGATCGGCCAGCAGCTGCTTGATGCCGAGCGAGATGCGGTGCGTGTCCTGGTTGATCTTGATGATCTTGACCTTGACCGTCTGACCGATGGTAACGACCTCGGACGGATGGTTGACGCGGCGCCAGGCCATGTCGGTGACGTGCAGCAGGCCGTCGATGCCGCCGAGGTCAACGAACGCACCGTATTCGGTGATGTTCTTGACGACGCCGTCGATGACCTGACCTTCTTCGAGCGAGGCGACGAGCTCGGAACGAGCCTCTGCGCGGGTCTCCTCGAGGACGGTGCGGCGCGACACGACGATGTTGCCGCGGCGGCGATCCATCTTGAGGATCTCGAAGGGCTGCGGCTGGCCCATCAGCGGGCCGACGTCGCGGATCGGACGGATGTCGACCTGGGAGCGCGGCAGGAAGGCCACGGCGCCGTCGAGGTCGACGGTGTAGCCGCCCTTGACGGTGTTGAAGATCATGCCGGTGACCTTCTCGCGGGCCTMGAAGGCCTTCTCGAGCTTGACCCAGCTCTCTTCGCGGCGAGCCTTGTCGCGCGAGATGACGGCTTCGCCGAGCGCGTTCTCGATCCGGTCGAGATAGACCTCGACCTCATCGCCGACGACGATGTCCTGCTCGCGGCCGGGGCCGGTGAATTCCTTGAGGGCGACGCGCCCTTCCGTCTTCAGGCCGACGTCGATGATCGCCATATCTTTCTCGATGGCGACGACCTTGCCCTTGATGACGGTACCTTCCATCGCCTCGTTGCGGGCGAAGGACTCTTCGAGCAGGGCGGCGAAATCCTCGCGACCCGAAGTGAAGCTTTCAACAGCTGACATGTAATCTCCTGGAAGCCGGCCGCGTATCCCGCGGATGTCCGGCATGGGCGCCGTGGTTGGTGTTGCGATCCGGATCGCTGCCGTCGGCTCCTCCTCTCGGAGGTATCCCGCCCCGAAGCATCGGGAACGGGGGCGCCATGGCCGCCGGTTCGATCCGCATCCCAGGAGCGCGCTTCCAACACGAAACGGGAGCAGGTCTCGAAGACCGCCCCCGGCGCATGATCGATCACGGCCCTTCGGACAGGGGCGATGTAATACATGGCCGTTGCGAGGGCAAGTTTTCTGCGCGGCTTCCCCAAGGTCGCCCGTCATGCCAGTCTGCCCTGCTCAAGGGCTGGCACAAGGGGAGCGTCGCATGGGCTGGGTCATTCTCGGGCTGATCGTGGCCGTCGTGATCTATCTGATCATGACCTATAACGGGCTCGTGGCCATGCGGCAGCGCGTCAACCAGGCCTTTGCCGACATCGACGTCCAGCTGAAGCAGCGGCACGACCTGATCCCGAACCTCGTCGAGACGGTGAAGGGCTATGCGACGCACGAGAAATCGACGCTCGACGCGGTGATCGCCGCCCGCAACGCCGCGCAGGGCGCGAGCGGCGTCCACGACAAGGCTGCCGCCGAGCAGCAGCTCTCGGGCGCGGTCGGCCGGCTGCTGGCGCTGGGCGAGGCCTATCCCGATCTCAAGGCGAGCGCCAATTTCCAGCAGCTCCAGGTCGATCTCGGCAATGTCGAGGACAAGCTCGCGGCCGCCCGGCGCTTCTTCAACAATGCGGTCAGCGAGTTCAACGCGGCGATCCAGGCCTTCCCGGCCGTGCTCTTCGCGCCGCAGATGGGCTTCACCCAGCGCGAGTTCTTCGATGTCGGCGAACAGACGCGCGCCCAGATCGAGGTCGCGCCCAGCGTGAAGTTCTGAGGCAGGGACCACGGCAGGGAGCGGCTGCGATGGCTCAGGCCTTCGGGCTCTATACCCATCAGCGCAATAACCGGATCAGGTCCAATCTCCTGATCGCCGGGCTCTTCCTGCTCGTCTACCTCACAGTCTGGGGCCTGCTGCTGGTCGGCTACGGCTATGGCGGCGTGCCCTATGGCCGCAGCGCCTTCGGCGAGGCGAACCGCATCTTTCGCTCGTGGTTTCCTCTCATCACCCTGGCGACGATGCTGTGGGTCTTCATCGGCTTCCGCATGAACGTCGCGATGATCGGCGCGGTGACCGGTGCCAAGGGCGTGGCACGCGAGGACAACCCCAAGCTCTACCGGATGCTGGAGAACCTCTGCATCTCGCGCGGGCTCACCGTTCCCAAGCTCGCCATCGTCGAGAGCGATGCGCTCAACGCCTTCGCCAGCGGCGTCAACGACAAGCAGTTCACCGTCAGCGTGACGAGCGGCCTGCTCGCGCAGCTCAACGATGCCGAGGTCGAGGCGGTGCTCGCCCATGAGCTGACGCATATCCGCAATGGCGATGTGCGCCTCATGGTGATCGCGATCGTCATCGCCGGCGTCGTCTCCTTCGTCGGCGAGATGGTGTTCCGCGGCTTCGGCCGCCGCAGTATCCGCATCTCCTCCGACGATTCCAAGAAAGGCAACGGGCTCGCCATCGTCGTGGGCGTCGCCGTGATCGCGATCTCCTGGTTCCTTGCCGTGGTGATCCGGCTGTCGCTATCGCGCTCGCGCGAGTACCTGGCCGATGCCGGGGCCGTCGAGCTGACGAAGAACCCGGATGCGATGATCTCGGCCCTGCTCAAGATCTCCGGCCGGGCCGATATCGAGGGCATTCCCTCCGGCGTGATGGATATGTGCTTCGAAAACGATCCGGACGATTTCGCCGATCTGTTCTCGACGCATCCTTCCGTGACCAAGCGCGTGCAGGCGCTGGTCGAGACGGCCGGCGGGCGCATGCCGGCGATGCCGCCGCATCCGCCGAAGCTGGCCGAGCGGCAGGACCTGCCGACGATGGTGGAGGAGACGGCCGCGCGTGGACCATGGGCGCGTCCGCCGCAGGCGCCCGGGCCCGGCTGATCAGGCCGCGAGCTTGCCCGGATCGATCTCGAACACCAGCGGATAGAAGGTGTTCCAGCGGTTCCAGCGCCGCGTTCCCGCTTCGCCGACCGCCCAGAGCTTGCCATCCGGCGCATGGCCGAGATCCTCGATCCCGCCCGGCGCAGGATAGCGCGCAAGGACCGCGCCTGTACGGGGATCGAGGCGGGAGAGAAAGGCCGGCCGATTGCCGGAGCTTTGCGAGAGCCAAATCTTCCCTTCACCATCGAAGGTCGCGCCCTGCGTCAGCAACGGCAATGGCAGGCTCGCCTGTGAATCGGAGAGGCCTATCGCAGCATCGCCGGCGGCCAGAACACGGGCGGCCGGTACGGCGTGAAGACTCGGCTCGCCCTCGCGGCGATAGGGGCCGAACCACAGGACGTCGCCGGACGCGGCGAGGAAGGACGGCCCCATCGCCTTGTCGACACGCGCCTCCTTCAAGGGCACGCATTCGCCGTTGCGGCAGGACTCCCTGAAATCCAGTGCGAGCAGGCGCCCCGAATTGGCGACGAACAACGTCTCCCGCACCATGGCGAGGCCGCCGGGGTGGCCATAGGTCGCCGGAAGGGAGAAGCTGCCGAGCATGCTGCCGTCGGTTCGAGACAGCCGGAACAGCCGGGCCGGGCCATTGTCCTGATCGCGCTCGGTGCTGCGATAGGCCGCGATGAGGATTTCGTCGCGGTAAACGGTCAATCCCTGCGGCACATAGCCGTCGTTCAGGCCGGGCGACCAGTAGCGCCGGCCGATGGCGGCTTCATTGGGAACGGCGCTGAGTTCGCGCGCGTCATAGCCCGGCGCATCGCCAGGCAAGGTCGGGCGCGCCAGCGCGGGGGGCGCCAGGCACAAACCCGCGCCCGCCACCAACAGCTGCCGGCGGTTCCATGTCACGGCTTCAACGCCCGTCCTGTGCCCATTCGAGCGCTTCCTCCAGGCGATCGTCGCCCCAGAACAGCTCGCCATCGCCGGCAACGAAGAAGGGCGCGCCGAATATACCGATCGACTTGGCATATTCGATCTCGGCTCGCAGGCGGCCCTTGACCTCCTCGCTGCGCGCAAGCGGCATCGTGGCGTTGGGCTCGCTTCCGGCCTCCTTCAGAGCCGCCGCCAGCACCGCCTCCTCGGCGATGTTGCGGCCATCGCAGAACTGGGCCCGGAACAGCGACTGCGAAAAGACCGGCGTCCAGCCGCTGTCGCGGCCTGCCAATGCCAAGCGTGTCGCTGTCAGCGAATTCTGGGGAAAATTCTCCGGCTTGACGAAACTCAAGCCCTGACGCCGGGCCCGGCGCGCCGTATCGCGCCACATATAACGTCCCTTGCTTGGATAGATCGCGAAGGGCGAGGTGTTCCACCCCTGGGCAGCGAAGATCGGCCCCAGCAGAAAGGGCCGCCAGCGCAGCTCGACGCCGGCCTCCTCGGCCAGTTTCTCGATTCTGAGGGCGCTCAGGCAGGAATAGGGCGACGCGAACTCATACCAGAAGTCCAAAACGGGACGATTCGGCATTCAGCCTCCGAACAGGTCGTCATTTCGTGTCGCGCACCGTCGAGCCTGCGCCCTCCGGAGCCCGACCGCAAGCGCCCCGAATGGGCGCATGGGAAGGTGGGGCGACGCCGTCGCCAGCGCCGACCCATCACAGGACGACGCGGGATCGATCAGAAGGTTCCGATTGCTTCGCCCCGAACCCTGCGATAGTGCGCCATTGCGTCCGAAACGCGGCCCGGGGGCCGCCAGCAGGAAATTGACAGAGATGGCTGACAGCAGCGTGAAGAAGGTCGTTCTCGCCTATTCCGGCGGACTCGACACCTCGATCATCCTCAAATGGCTGCAGACCACCTATCGATGCGAGGTCGTGACCTTCACTGCCGATCTCGGCCAGGGCGAGGAACTCGGCCCTGCCCGCGACAAGGCGCTGCTGCTCGGTATCAAGCCCGAGAACATCTATATCGAGGACCTGCGCGAGGAATTCGTGCGCGACTACGTCTTCCCGATGTTCCGCGCCAACGCCGCCTATGAGGGCGTCTACCTGCTAGGCACCTCGATCGCACGGCCGCTGATCGCCAAGAAGCTGATCGAGATCGCCGAGAAGACCGGCGCCGACGCCGTCTCCCATGGCGCCACCGGCAAGGGCAACGACCAGGTCCGCTTCGAGCTCACCGCCTATGCGCTGAAGCCCGACGTCGTCGTCATCGCGCCCTGGCGCGAATGGGATTTGCGCTCGCGCGAGCAGCTGATCGCCTTCGCCGAGCAGCACCAGATCCCGATCGCCAAGAACAAGCGCGGCGAGGCGCCCTTCTCCGTCGACGCCAACCTGCTGCACGCCTCCTCGGAAGGCCGCGTGCTGGAGGACCCGGCGGTCGAGGTGCCCGATTACGTCTATTCGCGCACGATCTCGCCGGAAGAGGCGCCGGACACCCCGACGGTCGTCACGGTCTCCTTCGAGAAGGGTGACGCGATCGCGATCGATGGCGTTAAGCTCTCGCCGGCCACGCTGCTCGCCAAGCTCAACGATCTCGGCCGCGACAACGGCATCGGCCGGCTCGACCTCGTCGAGAACCGCTTCGTCGGCATGAAGAGCCGTGGCATGTACGAGACGCCCGGCGGCACGATCCTGCATGCGRCCCATCGCGCGATCGAATCGATCACGCTCGACCGCGGCGCGGCGCATCTCAAGGACGAGATCATGCCGAAATACGCCGAGCTGATCTATAACGGCTTCTGGTTCTCGCCGGAACGCGAGATGCTGCAGGCGCTGATCGACAAGAGCCAGGAGTTCGTCACGGGCGACGTCCGCCTCAAGCTCTACAAGGGCGGCGTCCACGTCATCGGCCGCTCGAGCGACTACTCGCTCTACGACCAGGACCTCGTCACCTTCGAGGAAGGAGCGGTCGCCTACGACCATCGCGACGCCGCGGGCTTCATAAAGCTCAACGCACTGCGCCTGCGCACGCTCGGCCAGCGCAAGAAGAAGCTGGGGCTGTAAAAGCCTTCAGGAAGCGCGGTGTCATCCCGCACGCGCCGCAGCACGAAGTGCTGCTGCGCAGATGCGGGATCGCAAGCCGATAAAGGCTCCAATCACCCGGCGAGGTCAGACCACGCCGGGTTTTCCTTTTCGATCAATGCGATTTTCTAGGCACGGCGCCATTTCTTGATGACCTTCTCGCGCTCGATCGCCTGGTAGGGGTCGTCGAAGGTCTCGACATGAACGAGCTGGTCGATGTCGTACCGGGCCGCATGCGCCTTGATCGCATGACGCCGACATAGAGCGGGCGGTCATCGCGGCTCCGGCGCGGAAAGATTGAGCTTAATCCGGTTTGGCGGTCCCGTGTCTGCGCAGCGGCACTTCGCGCCGCAGCGCGCACGGGATGACATCGCCCTTTGAACCAGTGGGGCTCTGAAGCGTTCAGCACTCACCGATCAATCCGAGTGCTCGTCATGTTCCGGCTCCTGGCCCCTGCCCTGATCTCCACCGCCCTGCTGTGTGGTTCGACCTTCGCGCAGGAGGTTCCACCGAAGAGCGAGAAGCCGGCGACGCCGGAAATCGCGACCTGCAAAGCGGCGGCGCTCCAGACGCTCCACGCCAGGGACCCGGAGATCAAGGACATCTATATCGACGAGGACGGCACCACCGTCGCCGTTTCGGAATCAAGGATCGAGGATATTTCGGTCACGCGCATCGTCATGGGCGAGGCTTATCTGCGGACCGACCGCTCGGACAAGCCGCGCCGCTTTCTCTGCCTGCTCGGCGAGAAGAACAAGGTGCTGCTGACCTTCTTCACGGCGCGCTGAACGCGAGACACACCGGCCACGGCCCTAGGGTTCGTCGACGACCTCGGTGGCAGGGCGGTCATGGCCGTCAGCCAGCTCCTGATGCCAGCGACCATCCTTGTCCTGATAGACGATGCCGTCGGTATTGCCGGCGATCGTCTGGCGCGCCGCGGCCTTGGTGGCGGCCTTCAGCGCCGCCTCGTGCGACGAAAAGGTTTCCGACAGCACCTCGCCGACCTTGTAGGCCCAGCCGCCATCGTGCTCGACGACCTCATATCTGACCATGACCATTGCACACCCTCCTTCGACCGTTCTTTCGATCGAAGGAGAACAATGAGCCGGGGCCTCAGGTTCCGTCTATTCGCCGTTGCCGCTATCGGCAGCGCGCAGGCCTTCGAGCGCAGGCATCGAGGTGATGTGATAGCCGGCATCGACGTGATGGATGTCGCCGGTGACGCCGCCGGACAGATCCGAAAGGTAATACAGCGCCGAGCCGCCGATCTCCTCCAGCGAGACCGATTTGCGCAGCGGCGAATTGGCCCGCTGCCAGGAGAGCATGGCGCGTGCGTCGGAGATGCCGGCGCCGGCCAGCGTCCGCACCGGGCCGGGCGACAGGGCGTTCACGCGGATGCCGCGCGGGCCGTAATCGCCGGCGAGATAGCGCACGCTCGCCTCAAGCGCCGCTTTCGCGACGCCCATGACGTTGTAGTTCGGCATGATCCGGGTCGAGCCGCCATAGGTCAGCGTGATCATGCTGCCGCCCTTGGGCATGCGGTCGGCGGCACGCCTGGCGATCTCCGTGAAGGAGAAGCAGGAGATCACCATGGTGCGCGAGAAATTCTCGCGGCTGGTGTCGGCGTAGAGCCCCTTGAGCTCGTTCTTGTCGGAGAATCCGATGGCGTGGACGATGAAATCCAGCGAGTTCCGCTCGGGATCGCCGCCCCAGGCTTCGTCGAGCGCCGCGAAGGTCGCGTCGACCGAGGCGAGATCCTCGACATCGCAGGGGATCACCAGATTCGATCCGATGCTTTCGGCCAGCGGCCGGACACGCTTGCCGAGCGCGTCACCCTGATAGGTGAAGGCGACCTCGGCCCCGTGGGCATTCAGGGTGCGGGCGATGCCCCAGGCGATCGAATTCTGGTTGGCGACACCCATGATGAGGCCGCGCTTTTTATGCATCAGCGGGAGCATGGCAAACTCGGAAAGGGGCTTCAGGATCGGACCCGAAGGCGGGAAACGGGAAGAACGCTCTGCAACTCGGTACGTCAAGCCTTGAACGGCGCTTTATGATTGCAGGCCCATTGCAGGCTCTGCTCCAGGGCTCGATGGCTAACCGGATTTCAGGATCGCCGCGGCGGCGGCCTTCGATGTCGCGACCGGCACGATCTCGAAACGGGCTAGATCGCTCCACTGCAGGACCCATTCCTGCAGCAGGGCGACATCGTCGCATTCCATGATCTGGAAACAGCGGCCGAGATCGGCGGCGACCCAGCTTTCGACATAGCGCAAGCCTTCCGGCGCCATCCGCCCCCGTTCCTGGAAGCGGGCGTAGACGTCCTTCACGCGGGCCTGATCGAAATGCTCGATCACCATGAAGAGCATGGCGGCCTCAGGCCTCCAGGCGCTTCATCACGATGGTGGCGTTGGTGCCGCCGAAGCCGAAGGAGTTGGAGAGGACACAGCCCAAGCCTGCATTGTCGATGCGCTTGCGCACGATCGGCATGTCGGCGAAGGCCGGGTCGAGCTCCTCGATATGGGCGCTCTCGCAAATGAAGTCGTTGTTGAGCATCAGCAGCGAATAGATCGCTTCCTGCACGCCGGTCGCGCCCAGCGAGTGGCCGGTCAGCGACTTGGTCGCCGAAATCGGCGGCGATTTGTCGCCGGCGCCGAAGACCTCGCGGATCGCCTCGATCTCCTTGGCGTCGCCGACCGGGGTCGAGGTGCCGTGCGGATTGATGTAATCGACCTTGGCCTTCACGCCTTCCAGCGCCATGCGCATGCAGCGTACYGCGCCCTCGCCGGAGGGAGCGACCATGTCGTAGCCGTCCGAGGTCGCGCCATAGCCGACGATCTCGCCATAGATCTTGGCGCCGCGCGCCTTGGCGTGCTCCAGCTCCTCCAGCACGACGACGCCGGCGCCGCCGGCGATGACGAAGCCGTCGCGCGCCACGTCATAAGCACGCGAGGCGCGAGCCGGGGTCGCATTGAAGTCGGAGGACATCGCGCCCATGGCGTCGAACAGGACGGAGAGCGTCCAGTCCAGTTCCTCGCAGCCACCGGCGAAGATCATGTCCTGCTTGCCCCACTGGATCAGCTCGTAGGCGTTGCCGATGCAGTGGTTCGACGTCGCGCAGGCCGAGGAGATCGAATAGTTGACGCCCTTGATCTTGAACCAGGTCGCGAGCGTGGCCGAGGCGGTCGAGGACATGCCCTTGGGCACGGCAAAGGGGCCGACCTTCTTCGAGGAGCCGCTCTCGCGGGCCTTGTCGTAGGCGTCGATCAGCGCGCGGGTCGAAGGGCCGCCCGAGCCCATGATGATGCCGGTGCGCTCGTTGCTGATCTCGGCGGTCTCAAGCCCGGCATCGACGATCGCCTGCTCCATGGCCACCTGGTTCCAGGCCGAACCACCGCCGTGGAAGCGCATGGCGCGCCGGTCAAGCACCGTGGCGGGATCGAGCGTGGGCACGCCGGCAACCTGGCTGCGGAAGCCGTGCTCGGCGAATTCGGCGACGTGGGAAATGCCCGATTTCGCCGAATGCAGCGAGGCCAGCACCTCCTGCGTGTTGTTGCCGATGGACGAGACGATGCCCATCCCGGTGACGACGACGCGTCTCATGCTCGCTTATCTCCAGCTACCCGCCCGCAGCGGGGCACACCTGCTGCTCCGGATCATACCGCGCAAATGGACCGCGCGCTCACAAGGCGCAAGGTCATGCGGCTGTTTTTCCTCAGGCCGCTTCCGGCTTGAACAGGCCGACCCGCATATCGCTGACCGTATAGATACGCTTGCCGTCGGCCTCGAGCCAGCCATCGGCGATGCCGAGCACAAGCTTCGACTTGAAGACGCGCTTGAAGTCGACGCCGTAGACGACCCGCTTGACGGAAGGCAGAACCTGGTCGGCGAACTTGACCTCGCCGACGCCGAGCGCCCGGCCGCGGCCGGGCAGGCCGAGCCAGCCGAGGAAGAAGCCGGTGAGCTGCCAGAGCGCATCGAGACCCAGGCAGCCCGGCATCACCGGATCGCCCTTGAAATGGCAGTCGAAGAACCAGAGGTCGGGCTTGATGTCGAATTCGGCGCGAACGAGCCCCTTGCCGTGCTCGCCACCCTCTTCCGCGATCTCGGTGATACGGTCGAACATCAGCATCGGCGGCAGCGGCAGCTGCGCATTGCCCGGCCCGAACAGTTCCCCGCGACCACAAGCGAGGATCTCCTCGTAGCTGAAAGACGACTGACGCTGCATTCCCGTTCCGCTCCCTTGCGCCAGCTGGATTCGGCCGGCGTATTCTCAGCCGTGCCTAACACGGCAGGAACCGGAAACGAAAGGGCACAGGCGCGCCGACCCACATGGCAGCGTCAAAAACCATGGCAGCATCAAGAACCGCAACGGCACTGCGCCAGATCAAGGAAAGGCGAGACCGGGTTCCCCAATAACGGCGTCATGCTTGCGACGAGGAAGCCGAGGCCCTACATTTCTTAGGATGATTTCAATCAGCAGGCGGAGCATCGAGCGTCCGTTTCGGATGAGGGCACGCAAAACGGCATGAGCGATCTGACCTCCCAGGATCAGGCCCAGGTTTCGGCGGTGCGGCAGGGATGCCCGTTCCACGACATCCGCGAGAAGCTCCGCCGCGTCGGCCTGCGGCCGACACGCCAGCGCGTCTCGCTCGGCTGGGTGCTCTTCGCCAAGGGCCAGCGCCATATCAGCGCCGAGATGCTCTATGAGGAGGCGATGAAGGAGCGCATCCCGGTCTCGCTCGCGACGATCTACAACACGCTGCGCCAGTTCACCGAAGCCGGCCTGCTGCGCGAGCTGACGCTCGACGGCGCCAAGGCTTATTTCGACACCGCCGATCACGACCATCATCATTTCGTCGTGGATGGCGAGAACCGGGTGATCGATATCCCCGCTCAGGAGATCGATGTCGCCAGCCTGCCGACGCCGCCCGAGGGCTATGAGATCGCCCGCGTCGATGTGGTGGTGCGGCTGCGCAAGATCGAGAGCTGAACGGCCCTCCCCGCTCGAAAGGCCAGGGACGAGCGAGGTACGATGCGTTTTCCCAATCGCGCGACGAGCCTTCGCCTGCATTTTTGTCGCTGACGCGTTCCCGGCCTCACCTGCCTCGGCGGCTTATTGCGCGACACGGGCCGGCTGGCCCTGCTCGATCGCGGCGGGCGACCGCTGACGGCGCAGTAGCCGCCGGAAGGCCGCGTTTCAGTCGACCTTCTCGTTCGGGTAGACGCCCCAGAGCCGCTCCTGGCGGATGAAGCCGGTGATGTTGCCGACGCTGACGCGGCACCAGGCATTGACGCAGGCAGCCACGCTGGTGACGACGCCGGACTGCAGCCTCGCGACGACGTTTGCGTCCTCTGCGGCCGCGCTGCGCATCGGAAAGACCTCGTCCTTGTTCCGTGACCAGGGCGCCACGAGCGCCGTGCGGCGCCCGGAGAGCAGGCTGTGCAGCACCCAGCCCTCGGTTCCGTCGGCATCGCGCACCCGGCGCCAGGTCTCGAACTCCGCCGTGACCTCGACGGGCAAGCCGGCGCGCTGATAGACCCAGCGGGTGCGATGTTCCTTGGACGGCCCTTCGCGCAGATTCACCCTGTCCGTCTTGAGGCTGACATAGCGCGGCACCGGCAGGCCGGTGACCGACCCGGCCTGCATGTCCTGCGCGAAAGCAGCGACGGACGAGCCCGTGAATACAATGCCGATCATGGCCAGACGGCGCATCGACGAGGCCTTCATCCACCGCTCTCCTGCTAAGCGCCCTGCCCCCCGGCGAAGGGTCAAGTTGTCTTCCGCTGCGGCGCCGCCTAGAGAACGCTCATGCCGGCCGCGCAGCCGTCGTCATTCCTGGGCCATCAGGGTTAATGGCTGGTTGAGGGCATGCGACGGATGCGGCGAATGACGGAAGGGTGACCGCCATGTCGAAGAAGAAGCCCCTGGTCGTGGTGACGCGCAAGCTGCCCGCCGTGGTGGAAACCCGGATGCGCGAATTGTTCGACGCCCGGCTCAACATCGACGACAAGCCGATGTCGCAGGCCGCGCTCGTCGAAGCGGTGAAGACCGCCGATGTGCTGGTCCCGACCGTCACCGACAAGATCGACGCGGCCATCATCGCGCAGGCCGGCGACCAGCTGCGCCTGATCGCGAATTTCGGCAACGGCGTCGACAATATCGACGTTGCCAGCGCCGTGCAGCGCGGCATCACCGTCACCAACACGCCGGGCGTGCTGACCGACGACACCGCCGACATGACGATCGCTCTGATCCTCGCGGTGGCGCGCCGGATCGCGGAAGGCGCGCGCGTCATCCCCGACGACGACTGGGCCGGCTGGTCGCCGACCTGGATGCTCGGCCGGCGCATTACCGGCAAGCGCCTCGGCATCGTCGGCATGGGGCGGATCGGCCAGGCCGTGGCGCGCCGCGCCGCTGCCTTCGGGCTGTCGATCCACTACCATAATCGCCGCCGGGTCGACGCTCGCACCGAGGAGAAGCTCGACGCGACCTATTGGGATTCGCTCGACCAGATGCTGGCGCGGATGGACATCGTCTCGGTCAACTGCCCGCATACGCCGGCGACCTACCACCTGCTCTCGGCGCGCCGCCTCAAGCTGATGAAGCCCGACGCCATCCTGGTGAACACGGCGCGGGGCGAGGTCGTCGACGAGACCGCGCTCGCCCGCATGCTGGAAGCCGGGGAACTCGCCGGCGCCGGCCTCGACGTGTTCGAGAGCGAGCCGGCGGTCAATCCGCGCCTGCTCAAGCTCGCGCGCCAGCACAAGGTGGTGGTCCTCCCGCATATGGGTTCGGCCACGCATGAGGGCCGCGCCGACATGGGCGAGAAGGTCATCGTCAACATCAAGACCTTCATGGACGGACACAAGCCACCGGATCGCGTGCTGCCCAGCATGCTCTGACGGGCCAAACCGCTCAGGCGGCGCGCAGCTCCGCAAGCCGCTCCGCCTCGCCAGGCCATTCCCGATAGTCGTCGATCACGGCCGCAGCGCCGGCCGCCAGCAGGCGCTCACGCGTGCGGGCCTTGTCATGGGCGGTGCCGGTGAAGCCGGCCACCTGCATGCCGGCAGCCTTCGCGGCCTGCACGCCGGGCACGGAATCCTCCAGCACCAGGCAGTTCTCCGGCTCGGCACCCATCTGCGCGGCGGCGAAGAGGAAGACATCCGGCGCCGGCTTGCCGCGGGCAACCTGCGACGCCGAGAAGACATGCGGATCGAACAGGTCGATCAGTCCGGCCAGGCCCAGATTGCGCCGCAGCGGCTCGAGGCTCGTCGAGGACGCGACGCAACGGCGCCCGGCCAGTTCGCGCAGCGCCTCATGCACCCCTGGCAGAGCCCGCAACTCGCTCTCCAGGCGGGCTGCGACGCCGTCCTCGATCCGGCTTTCGAAATCGGAAGGCAGCGGTCGACCGAGCGCGGCCTCGATCACCTTGAAGCCGTCGACGAGCGGGATGCCGATCAGGTTCGTATTGTAGTCGTCGAGCGTCCACTGCGTCAGCCCGATCTCGTGACAGAGAACGAGGCTGACCTCGCTATAGAGCGTTTCGCTATCGATCAGCGTGCCGTCGCAATCATAGATGACGAGATCGAACGGCACGCGCGCCTCCCGAGCCGAAGCGGGGTGGCTCAGCTCGCCCGGGCGGCGTCGAACTGACCGGTCTTGCGGAAACGCCAGAGATAGGACGAGACGATGGCCTCGACCGTGGTCGGCGCAAGGCCGAGCCCGGCGAAGTCCCGCCCCTCAGCGACCGCAGCCGGCGAGACGATATTGTCGCTCTCGAGCAGCGTGACCTGGTCGCGGGTCAGCACCAGCTCGTCCGGGACCAGGCCGAGCGTCAACGTGTCGGCGACCTGCAGCACGCTTCCAACGATCCGCGCCAGCGGGAAGGGCAGCGGTACCAGCAGGCGCTTGCGCCCGGTCACGCGGCAGACCTCCTCCATGATCTGGCGCAGGCTCAGAATCTCCGGGCCGCCAAGTTCGTAGACGCGCCCGCCCGTCATCGTGCCGTCGACCGCGCGCGCCGCCACCTCGGCGACATCGCCGACGAAGGCAGGCTGGAACTTGGTCGCCCCGCCGCCGACCAGCGGCAGGACCGGGAGCATCCGGGCCATCGAGGCGAAGCGATTGAAGAAAGTATCCTCGGGCCCGAACATCACCGAGGGGCGCAGCACGATCGCATCCGGCACGGAAGCGAACGCCGCAGCTTCGCCCTCAGCCTTGCTGCGGGCATAGGAAGAGCGCGATTCGGCATCTGTGCCCAGCGCCGAGACATGGACGAGCCGGGTGATCCCCGCAGCGGCACAGGCCTGGGCCACGGCGCGGGCGCCGTTGGCCTGCACGGCCGAGAAGCTCTGGCGGCCCTGCTCCTGCATGATGCCGACGAGATTGACGACGGCGTCGGCGCCCTGGACCGCGGCCGCCACCGAAGCCGGATAGCGCAGATTGGCCTGTACGGCATGGATCTGGCCGACGGTGCCCAGCGGCTGCAGGAAGCCCGCGAGGTCCGGCCGGCGCACCGCGACGCGCACGCGGTAGCCGCGCTTGACGAGCGCCCGCACGACATGGCGGCCGACGAAGCCGGAGCCGCCGAAGACCGTCACGAGTTGCTGGGCCGGGGCTTGAGAGGCCATCGCGAAAGCTCCGTTTAGAATGCTTCTGCCCTCCTAGATCATGTCTCGCCAAAGTGGAAATGCCTTTTGCGGCGAACGCACCCCTGCCGGCGGCTTGCGGCGTTTCGCCCTAGGCCGGCAGCTCCCACCCCGCACGAAGCCGCGCCATCGCTGCTTTTTCCCGCCTTCGCGCGCCGCGCCGAAGCGGTTTCCACAGCCCACCGGCAGGCGAATGCAATTCATTTCCGCAAGCCCGTTGACAGGACGACTCGCCCCCCGTAAACGAACCGCCGTTGCCCAGGTGGCGGAATTGGTAGACGCACCAGCTTCAGGTGCTGGCGCTCGCAAGGGCGTGGAGGTTCGAGTCCTCTCCTGGGCACCACATTTACCTTCGTCGGCATTCGCCGATGACAGAAAAGGCCTCCGAGACCTAGCGTTTCGGGGGCCTTTCTCTTTGCCTGCCATCGYCTGCCTTCGTTGACAGCCGCCGAATTTGTTGGCCTGCTCGCCCGCATAGGCCAACAGGCCCAAACTCAGGCCAACACCATGCCCCTGACCGACATTGCGATAAGGAATGCCAAGCCCGGCGATCGCACCGTAAAGCTCTCCGATGCAGGCGGCCTTCAGCTCTGGATTGAGCCAAAAGGCGGGAAGCTCTGGCGGCTAGCGTACCGATTCGGGGGCAAGCAGAAGAAACTTTCCATCGGCCCCTACCCTGCGATCGATCTTCGTACAGCCCGCGCGAGACGCGAAGAGGCGAAGAAGCTGCTCCGCGATGGCAAAGACCCCGGCGCAGAGAAGAAGCTGGAGAAGCTGACCGGCCAGGCCCAGAGGGAGAACACTTTTGAGGCCATCGCCGCCGAAGTGGCCGCCAGGAAGAAGCTGGCCGGCAAGGCCCAGGCCACGCTCGATAAATTCCACTGGTTCCTCGACTTGGCAAAGCCTGTCCTAGGCAGGCGGCCGATAACCGAAATCAGCGCCGCCGAAATCCTCGTGGTGCTCCGCAAGATCGAAGCACGCGGGCATCTCGAGACTGCGCGGCGCATGCGATCTATCATTGGGCAGGTGTTCCGCTTCGCGATTGCTACCCAGCGCGCGAAGGATGATCCGACCTTGGCGCTCCGCGGCGCCCTGATGGCGCCTGTTGTGAAAAGCCATGCGGCCGTCACTGAGGCGAAGGCTTTCGGCGCCTTGCTTCGGGCAATCGACGAATACGATGGTACACCGCTCACTCGGCACGCGCTCTGCCTGATGGCCCTCCTCTTCCCGAGGCCCGGCGAACTGCGCCTAGCAGAATGGCGAGAGTTCGATACCGAGGAAGCCGTTTGGACCATCCCTGCCGGACGGATGAAGATGCGCAAGCCGCATGCTGTGCCCCTGCCCAAGCAAGCCCTGTCCATCTTGGAAGAGCTGCGATTGATATCCGGCGACGGAGAGTTGGTTTTCCCCTCCGTTCGATCGGTCAAGCGGGCAATGTCCGAGAACACGTTGAACGCGGCACTACGGCGTCTTGGCTACACCAGCTCTGACGCAACCTCGCACGGCTTTCGCGCTAGTGCCTCAACGCTCCTGAACGAATCCGGCAAGTGGTCGCCCGATGCTATCGAGCGGGCGCTGGCCCATCAGGAGGTCGATGCCGTCCGTCGCGCCTATGCCCGCGGCGCTCATTGGAAAGAGCGCGTGGAGATGGCGGCGTGGTGGGCGAACTATCTCGATCGCCTGCGCTCCGGCGCCAAGGTCATTCCGATGAAGCCAGCGAGCGCCGGCTAATCGACCGAGACGGATGGGCTGTACCAGCCAGGGAAAAAGCGCGATGCACCGCGCGCCTGACCCATCCTGCCAACGGTGTTCGCAAGGTGCGATAATGGCTGTGCCACCGGATGACGACGACCACCTAAATCTGCCAGAGATCCCACACGAGCGCGCAGAGCAGCCCGGCAGGCCGCACAGCGTATTGAAGAGTGCTCATATCGAACGCAAGGGCATTCGGTATCACCAACTGAACGAGTATCACGACCCGGCTCTCGGGTCGGCTCTCGGGCTTGTTGATCGGACGATGACGGGCGACGACCCCGCATTTATCCGAGAATGGCTTATTGAGCGCGCGAACGCTGTCCTGCGCAAAGCCGGCGAACTCGACTATTCCCAAGTTCTTGGGACCGTCGAGGATTCAAAGGCTCCTACTGGCGTCGAGGGTATGGATGYCGGTCTGGTCGCTCTATTCATCAATTTCGCAAAAATCATCGCGCGGCGCGGCTACCTGTCGCGCGAGTCCAACGCGGCGCGCTTCCTGGCGCTAAACGATCAGGTCGGCAGCGTAATCGGCCCGAACGTTGAAAAGTGGGAAGTCATGATGGAATGGGCCGACGCCTGGTACTGGCTTCGGCTTGAAGAGTCGACGGCCCACTATCTTGCCGTCGAGGGCGCGAAGGCCATCGCCGGGCGCGCCACGTCGGCACCCAAGCGAGCGGAACAAAAGAAGATCAAGCTCCAGTTCATCGCCCACGCGTTTGCCGCATACTGCGAACAGCAGAAGAGGCTCAGGCGTCCAGTCAATCGAACTGCGGCGGCCGGCGAAATCCTAGATATCGTCAACTCGCAGTTGGCGCAGTTCGGGTGGGCCCCATACACCGAACAATCGCTGCGCATTCTGCTAAGCAAGCTACCAGAACGTAACGCTAGGCCTACCGTTACAAAATAGCTGAAACGCTAGGCCTATCGTTACAAATAACTAAATGATTTCAATCAGATAATCGTTCCAATCTTTCCCTCGTCACACCCGCTCAGTTGCGTTCCCTGGAATGCGGGTGATTGAGGACGAAAGATGGACACTGCATTCATCCCACCCGTTGATCCGCTGATCCCCTTTCTCAAGGGCATCGCGCTGGCGGGGCTCAAGCCTACCAAGGGCTACGCCGAACTTGCCGCCGGCCGACTCAAGGCGGTTCGCAACGGCCGCCGGACCTTCATCCGGGCATCCGAGATCGAGCGCTATATCCGCAGGCTCGAAGGCGTCTCCGAGAAGGAGGCCGTCAACGATGCAGGCTGAAATCAGAAACCCCGGAGCGCCTGGCGGGGCGCTCACGGGATCCGACGTAGTGCTTGGCTGGGGAGCTAGCAATCCGGACCTTAACACACAGCGACTTGCTCTCAACGCCATTCTGCGTCGCGTCGCTGTCTCCGAGCCTCTTGCGCTCGCCATCGCCGCCCATGCCGGCCTCATTCGGGAGAGCCGCTGATGGTCACGCCCGGCCTATTCGTCGGAGGTGTCATGCTGACACTCCCCCACCTTCAGCGCGCCCTCGGCGGCGAGATAACCGGCGGCCAGCTTGTCGCGCCGGGGCCGGGCCATAGTCCTGCAGACAGGTCGATGGCGGTCAAGATCGCGCCGGACCATCCTGGCGGCTTCGTGGTGCACAGCCACGCCGGCGACGATCCGATGGCTTGCCGTGACTATGTGAAGACCCGCGCTGGCATCGACGACAGATCGGCGCCTCGCATCATGAGCAACCCGCACGCACAACAGGCCGCTCCCGTTCGGGAGGACGCCGAGCCGCGCAAGCAGCGCGCCATCGCGATCTGGAATGAATCAGTCGATCCCCGCGGGACGCTCGTCGAGGACTACCTCCGGTCGCGTGGCCTCGAGCTGGCCGACGAGATGGCGATGGCCGTGATCCGGTTTCACCCGTCCTGCCCGTTCGGCAAGCGCACCCGCCACCCCTGCATGGTCGCGGCATTCCATAGGATCGATACCGGCGAGCTCGTTGCCATCCATCGCACCGCGCTGACAGCTGACGGCTCCAAGATCGATCGGAAGATGATGGGTCCGGTCGGCGGCGCAGCGATGAAGCTCGAAAGCATCGAAGGCTCCAGCAGGACGATCGTGATCGGGGAAGGCATCGAGACGTGCCTGTCAGCGCGCGCGGCCGGGATCTCGCCGGTCTGGGCGACGGGATCGGCCGACGCGATCAAGGACTTCCCCGTCATGCCGGACATCGAGGCCATCGGTGTTCTGGGAGAGATGGATGAGAGCGGCGCCAGTCAAAGGGCGACGCAGGCCGTCGGCGACC